>JAADFN010000104.1 GCA_013152895.1 Acidobacteriota bacterium
GTACTTGAAAACAATGGTGCGCCCGGCGCGATTCGAACGCGCGGCCTTCAGATCCGGAGTCTGACGCTCTATCCAGCTGAGCTACGGGCGCACATGGGGTGGGCGATGGGATTCGAACCCACGGCCACAGGAGCCACAATCCTGTGCTCTACCATCTGAGCTACGCCCACCGTACCTGTTGATCTGGTCCGCCTGAGAGGACTCGAACCTCTGACCCACGGATTAGAAGTCCGTTGCTCTATCCTGCTGAGCTACAGGCGGGTCGTGTGGCTCCGTTCGGGATGGTCGGGGCGAGAGGATTTGAACCTCCGACCCCCTGCGCCCAAGGCAGGTGCGCTACCAGGCTGCGCTACACCCCGATCTCAGGTTCCCTCATGTGCCTTTACCAAAGAACAACCGCCCAAATAGCGGAGGCTGAGTATACGGACCTGCCCGGGGAAGTGTCAAGGAAGTGAAACACCAACGGCGGCGAGGCGTTCGGCGACGGCCGCGCGCTGTTTGGCCATGACCGCCTGTGCCCCGACCGATCCGGCCGAGACCATCCCCATCAGCTGCTCGGGGCGAAACACCTCGCCCTCGGCCGTTCCCTGCACCTCGACCAGCTCGCCGTTGCCGGTGAAAACGAGATTGAGATCGACGTCGCAGTCGAGATCCTCGCCGTAGTCGAGGTCCACCATGGCCCGGCCGTGCACCAGGCCGACGGAGACCGCCGCGATCTGCCGCACGAGCGGCCACTCCTGAAGCAGTCCCTGTTCGGCCATGCGCGCCAGCGCGAGTGTGACCGCCACCCAGGCCCCGGAGACCGCCGCCGTTCGCGTCGAGCCGTCCGCCTGCAGGACGTCGCAGTCGACCTGCAAGGTTCGCTCCCCCAGCAGGTCCCTGCGAACCGCTGCGCGCAGAGAACGGCCAATCAGGCGCTGGATTTCCTGGCTCCGCCCCGAGGGCCGCCCGCGGTTGACCTCCCGCTCGGTCCGTTCTTCGGTGGCGCGCGGGAGCATGGCGTACTCCGCCGTCAGCCAGCCCTCGCCCGTACCCCGCAGGAATCCGGCCGTCCGGTCCAGCAGGGACACGTTGCACAGCACGATGGTATCGCCCGCCCGGTAGAGCACGCTGCCCTCGGGGTACCGGATGAAACCGGTTTCGATGGTGACGGGACGGATCTCTCCCGCCCCCCTGCCGTCAGATCGCATCGTTCCTCCAACCCGCAGCTCCCGTACGGACGCCGCAATGGACCGTCAGTATATCCTTGCCCGCCTCACGACCGGAGCTCCGTTAGTCAGATCCCCCGGGATCGAGATGGACGACCTCGAGATGTTCCGGGGTGCCTCCAAGGATGTTCCGGGCGACCTTGAGGAAGTGTTCGGAGGCGTCGGTCAGGTGGATGAAGATCTCGCCGCGGCCGTGGCCGCCGGGCTCGAGCAGGGAGGGGTACGACTCCGCCACGGCATCGGCGACGCTGGACGCGGAATCAACAAGCTTCACACCCGGACCGGCGGTACGTTTCAACGAGGGGATGAGCAAGGGGTAGTGGGTACAGCCGAGGATCAGGGCCTGTGCGCCCCACTCCAGGAGCGGTGTCAGATAGGTCTGCGCGACCTGGTCGGTGATCGGATGATCGCCCCATCCCTCCTCGGCGAGAGGTACGAAGAGCGGGCAGGCGACGCCGCGCACGCTGACGGCGCCGTCAAGGCGGGCCAGCGCGCGCTGGTACGATCCCGAACGGATGGTTCCCTCCGTTCCGATCACGCCGATGCGGTGGACGCCGAGGGCAAGGGCGGCCCGCACGCCGGGCTCCACGACGCCGGCCACGGGAACGGGTGACGCCTCGATGAGTTGGGCAAGGGCGAACGATGTCGCCGTGTTGCACGCGACCACGAGCAGCTTGACGCCGTGACGCAGCAGGTGGGTGGCAGCCTTGAGTGCGTACCTTTGCACGGTTCCCGCAGACTTTGTGCCGTACGGCAACCGCGCGGTGTCACCGAGATAGAGGAACGATTCGCCGGGCAGCCTGCGGTGCAGGGCGCTGAGAACTGTCAAGCCCCCGACGCCGGAATCGAAGATCCCGATGGGACGGCGGGCGGCGATTCGTTCCCTCATTGCGCCGCGATGAACGACTTGTTGAGCGCGAGCGGCCGGGAGAGGTCGAGGTGGCCCGTCAGGGTCTGGACTTCGTGATCGTCGAAGAGCAGCTGCACGCCCTTGAGCTCCTGGCAATTCAGCAGCACGGAGTCGACGATGCTGTAGGCCAGCATGAGCTCGTTGAAGCTGCCGGTCAGCGGCTGTGGAGGGCTGCTCAGATCGACGTACGCGTTGCCCCTGCCATCGATGAAAACGTCGAGGAGCCGGGCCGGGTACCCGGCGACGGGAAGCAACCGTGCCGTCGGTCCGGCAAGAAGTTGCGAGACGATGACCCGGACGCGCTGGTTGAGCTCGGCCGGCAACGGAACGGTGCGCAGCTCGGGGTGAAGCGCCCCGTCCGTTCCCGGAAAGAGAAGCATGACGCGCGTTTCCGGTGCGGGTGTCGGCGTCGGCGCGGGTACCGGCGTCAGCGATGCCGTGGTTTTCCTGGCGAAACCGCCCGGCCTGAGAGCCCAGAACGCGATGGCGGCCAGCGCGACCAGCACGGCGACGATGAGAAGGACGCGCCGGATCATGAGCTCGACCGGAGGAACTCCTCGATCCCGCGGGCGAGCGCTTCCGCGAGGCGTTGCCGGTACGCAGGATCCGCGAGCTGGCCAGCCTCCGCCGGATTGGAGAGGAATCCCATTTCGACTAAGACCGCGGGCATCGTGGCGCCGGTCAGGACGACGAACGGCGCCTGCTTGACGCCGCGGTCAGGCAGGTCGAGGAAGCTGTTCAGCTGCCGCTGGATATCGAGCGCCAGCAGCGCGCTGCGGTTGAGCACCCGCGCCTGCGCCATGTCCCAGAGGATAAGGTCGAGCTGCGAGCCGCCGCGGCGTCCGGGGGCGCCGGCCGCGTTTTCCTTGCGCGCCGTCTCGGCAGCGTGCGCGTCCGTGGCGTCGTGCAGGCTCATGTAGTAGGTCTCGGCGCCCCGGACCGAGCTGACCGTCGAGGCGTTCGCGTGCAGCGAGATGAACGCGACGGCGTCGAGCCGGTTGGCCAGCGCGGTGCGGTCCGTCAACGCGCGCGTCTCGTCGCCCGCTCGCGTCAGGCGGACCACGTACCCATCCCGCTTGAGAAGCGTCGCAAGACGCGTGGCAACGGCCAGTGAAACGACCTTTTCCTCCAGACCGGAGGCCGAGACGGCGCCGGAATCGGCCCCCCCATGCCCCGGGTCGATGACGATCGTTGGACGTTTCGGCTTTCGAGCCCGCGCGACCGGCGTCGGGACCGGCGTTGGCGGGCGACGTCCGACCTCCACGATGACGCGGTCAGGACCGGTCAGCTGGTGCGAGGCGAGCAGGCCCTGGCCGGGAGCCAGCTCGATCTTGAGCGTATTGGCCGCGGCTCGGATCGCCACGATGCGGCGGGACCTCATCGGGAGGGAGCCGTCAAGCTGGGGCCGGGCATCCGAGAAGTGAACGAGGAGCTCCCGGCCGGCGCCGGCCGTGACCGTGACCGCTACGTGCCGGCTCAGCGTCAGGACGAGCGTCGTCGTCGTCCCGAAATCCGCCGCCGCCGCACGAACGGTGACGACGGGCGCCACCATGGCGCCCGGGGCAATTCTGTAGCCAGCTCCCGAGCGTTCGAGGTGGTACGCAAAGGGGCTCAGAATGACCCGGTCGAGATAGCTCTCGGAAACGGCGATCCCGCCCGGCGAGACGACCGCCGCGTCGTTCGTCTTCTCCAGCTCACCATCGACGAGGGCGAATCTCACCTGCGGTGTGATCTGGATTTGATGGTTCCCAAGCTGGATGACGTAGGTCCCCGCCGCCTGGGAATACCCGGCCTGGGCGCCGATCAGCTGCAACACGGGCATCAGCTCGATGCGCGACCCGAAACGGGGCACCTGCGCCACGTTCCCGTCAAAGGAAAACGTGACGGTTCCCGCCGGCTGAGCCTGCGCCGGCAACGCGGCGAGAAACAGAACTACAAGAAGAGCCAGGATATGTGTGATGCTTCGCATATAAAAACATGGTGGAGGCGGTGGGAGTCGAACCCACGTCCGAGGAACTCCGGCCATCGGTATCTCCGTGCGCAGCCCGTTGATTAAATCTCGTCCCTCCGGAGGGCAAAACGGGCACCCCACCGTCGGAACCAGCCCGTATATCTTAGCCATCGCTTCCGGGCGCCACGATAGCGCAGCCTGCCAAACGTCGCCAACCCCAGACCGGCAGGCGGAGCCTCGGGGCCGGCGTGGCTACCTAGGCAGCCAGTGCGTATTCAGCGTTGGCAGCTGTAAGCTTCCACCTGTTTTACGAGGCGATGGACCTCGGCACGCTGCCAATGGCCGGACTTGTTCCCCGTCGAACCCGGTACGCCCCCAAGTTCTACGGTCTCACGGATAGTATAGCATCATGCCCTTCATCCCGCTTCGCCCGCACGGGAGGACCACGGCCACTCCCCGTTACTCCGGCGCACGGTGCGGGGCTGCGAGGAAGGCGCCGACGTACCCCTCGCGGTGCCGGATTGAACGCATCGGGATGCTCGCGCCATCACTCTCCCGGCGAAGCCCGTCGTAAATCTGCATGAGCTCGCGGCGGTTCCGGAAGAGCCAGGCTTCCAACGGTTCCGCCTTCCCCAAACCGGGGGGCTTGAGCGGCACTTCGATCGCATCGAGGAGCATGTCGTCCCCGTCCCGGTACCGGCCGAAGAGCCAATGTCTCCGGGCGTCCTGGTCGAAGTAGGTGACGACCACGAGATCGCGGGGCACGCCGGCCGCCGCTTCGCCGGTCTCCTCGGCCTTGGGCGTGGCGAGGCGCCGCAACAGATCGAGCAGCGCGCCGGCATGCTCCGGCGGTGCGTCGGCGGGGGGTGAGCCGCGCCAGGGCATCGCCTCGATGATCTCCAGCGGCCGCAGGCCCTTGAGGTGAGCGACGCCAACGAAGCGAAGTCCCACGAAGATGCCGAGAGGATCCTCATCGGGCAAACCGACGACCGCCCATCGCAGTCCGACGGCTTCGGCGGGCACGCTCCGGACGGCCGGAATCTCGCGGGCAAGCTCCTCGACGAACGCCGGCGTCAGCACGATCCCCTCGTTGATCAGCTCGCCGTTACGGTCGATACGGACCGTGAAGCTCCGTGGATCACCGTCGGGAGCGCCAGAACGCGCCCGGAGCAGGGGCGCCAGGAAGTCGTCGACGAGCTTCGGGTTGTATCCCGAGTGAATCAGGTGCTCGGCGATCTCCTCGATCTCGCGCGTGCTCTTGCCGGTGGTCAGGCGGAGCAGCTCGACGATGCCGTGTCCGAAGAACTCGAACCGGCTGGCCTGGCCACGCTCATCGGTCATCATCGGGAGCAGCTGGTACGTTCCGAAGTTGACCGCAATCCGGATCCCCTTCGAGAACGGGAACCCGTTTTTCCGAAGCGTGTCATAAAGTTGCTGAATCTCGCACGCTGCGGCGAGCACCCGGGCCGCTCTCCTGGAGGAGTAGAACGCACCGTCTCCCAGAAACTTCTCAAACGTCAGCCGGCGGCGGCGCCGGATGTCGTTGAGACGCTCCTGGAAGATGTACATGAAACGCAGCGCCTGCTCTTCGGCCCGGTGGCCGTGCTTACGGATCTCTTCCAGGGTCTGGGTGAAGTTGGTCAGGTCGTAGACCAGGCCGAAGCGCTGCACCGCGGAGTCGATGACGCCGGGCCGAAAGAAATCCATCGGCCGCGTCGACGGGGAGATGGTGAAGGTGGGACGGCGCGAGACCACGGTCAACGTGCCATCGACAGCCGAGACGTCCACGACATGCCGTCTGACGGCCGCGATCACCTCGAACCGCTTGAGACGCTTGCCAAGATCGGTGTACAGGTCGGCGAGCCGGGCCGGCACGTCGATGCGTTCCAACAGGTCCATGGCGCGAGCCACCGTCCACAGCCTTGGCTCGAGGAACGCTCTCTCTCCGGAAAGCTCAATGGCGCCGGTGGCGGCCAGGAACGCGCCGCGGAGCTCGGCCCGCTTCGCAAGCACGTCCGCCAGACGGAGCAGCGCCGACTCCCCACGCCCGAGCACGTCCTTGCCATTGATTCCGTACCGCACACCCACGTAGGACGCCAGCGTCAGCGGGTCCCTCGGCAGGTCGATCCTGGCCAGGGGCAACAGGTCCATCGTGATCACGGGAAGGAGATGCGATCGGCGCATCAGCCCCGTCTGGGCCAGGGAATGAAGACGCCTCGACGCCTCCTTGCCAGCTTCGTCGAGGAGGCTCGCGAACGACCTGGCGACGAGGAAGCGGATCTTCTCACCGTGTTTTCTGGCCATGGCGGCATTTTCCCTGGCCACGATCCGTGGAACCTTCGCGACGGCTTCAGCGACGTGCCAGCTGAGCGCGAGGACGAGGATTTCGAACAGACCTCGTCCGTAATCGCTGAGAAGAGCGTTCTCCATGACGAGCGTCACCTGCTGGAGCAGATCGGCACGGATACTCGTGAGCTCCTCGTTCCTCTCCCGGTTACCCAGGACGAGCTGCACCTGGTGGGCCGCCTGGGCTGCCGCATGCTCCCCAAGCTTCCTGCGAAGCCGTGTGGAAGCTTCCGTCACGGCAACCGGATACCCGTATGCCAGGATCTGTTCCTCGTCCGCGGCAAAGATCGGGTACGGCGGGGGAATCGAGGCCGCCAGCTCGGGGAAGAGCTCCTTCCAACGCCCCCCCGCCTCCTCCGCCGTCAGGTAGAGCGGCAAGCGGAGATCCCGTGCGAGGATCTCTTCCAGCGGCGAGCGGCGTAACGTCACCTGATGATTGTAGCTGTCCTCGCCAGCTTTTCACTGGCGCCCGCTGGCTCTTGCCAGCGGTCCAGGGCCCGGTAGGAGATCGCCTCCGCGATGTGATGCGGCGCAACCCCATCTTCTCCAGCAAGATCGGCGATGGTCCGGGCCACGCGGAGCACCCTGTGAAACGCCCGCGCCGACAGGCCCAGGGAGGACGCCGCGCGCTCGAGAAGCACGCGGCCAGATGCGTCGGGCTCGGCCCAGCGCTTGATGTCGCGCGGACCCATCTCCGCGTTGCAACCCAGGCCCGTGGGCTCCATCCTTCGACGTTGCCTGGCGCGGGCATCGGTGACCCGCTGTGCAACGGCCGCGGATGGCTCGCCGCGCCTGCCCTCGGACAGGTCACGCCACGGAACTGCCGGAACCTGGACCTGGAGATCGATGCGGTCCGCCAGCGGTCCGGACAGGCGGCTGCGGTACCGGTGGATCATCGCGGGCGTACAGGTGCAGGCGCGGCGATCATCCCCGAGGTGGCCACAGGGGCACGGATTCGTGGCAGCGATCAACTGGAAGCGGGAGGGGTACCGCGCCGCTCGCTGGGCGCGCGCCACGGTGACCTCGCCATCCTCGAGGGGCTGCCGCAACGATTCAAGGACATCGCGGCGAAACTCCGTCAGCTCGTCGAGGAACAGCACGCCGTTGTGGGCCAGGGAGACCTCGCCCGGCTGCGGGTTGCTGCCACCTCCGATCAACGCCGCTGCGGAGATCGTGTGGTGCGGAGAACGGAACGGACGCCTTACGAGCAGGCCCCTCGGCCGTGGAACCCTCGTGGAAACCGAGTACACGCACGTCGCCTCGAGCGCCTCGGGACCGGTCAAAGGGGGCAGGATTCCCGGCAGACGGCGGGCCAACATCGATTTCCCGCTTCCCGGGGGGCCGATGAACAACAGGTGATGCCCCCCGGCCGCCGCGATTTCGAGCGCCCGGCGGGCGTGTTCCTGCCCGATGACGTCCGCGAGATCGGGGCCGTGAAACGATGCCGGGCCGGGCTCGGATATCACCGCCTGGCGGCGTTCCAGGCGATCGCCGCCAGCGAGATGACGGACCACGGATCCCAGGGTTGGAGCGGGGTAGGCCTCGATACCCGTCACCACGGCGGCTTCCTCGGCGTTGCCCACCGGAACGATGACGGAACCGAGGCCACGATCGCGGGCGGCCAAGACCATCGGCAGGATACCGCGGGTTGGCAGGAGGTTCCCCTCCAGGGACAGCTCGCCAAGCAGGAGGCATCCTTCGGCAGCATCGGACGGGAGACCTGCCGCCGCGCCGAGCAGGGCGATCGCCATCGGAAGATCCAACGAGGCGCCCGCCTTGCGCTCATCGGCCGGGGCGAGATTGATGACGATGTTGGCAGGCTCGGGCGGATGCCCCAAGTGACGGATGGCGGCGAAGATCCGCTCGCGGGCCTCACGGACCGCGGTATCGGCCATGCCGACGATCGTCACCGAGGGAAACTGGGACCGGATGCGGTCGACCTCGACGGTCACGAAGAGCGCACCGATCCCGCGGGGAATGGCGCCAAGGGCTCGGGAAAACATCAGCAGCTCCTTTCGGAGCAGCGTGGTGGGCATCTCTAGCATGACACCGGTTCCCGCCGGCGTCAAGGACGCGTGACGTTGCGAAGAATCAAGGTTTGGGACATCGCTTTGAATATGGTGTAGAATACCGCTCCCGTTGTGGAGAGGTGCCGGAGTGGCCGAACGGGGCGGTCTCGAAAACCGTTGACCTTTCGCGAGGTCCGTGGGTTCGAATCCCACCCTCTCCGCCAGACAAGTTGATCCGGAGAGGTGTCCGAGTGGCCGAAGGAGCACGCTTGGAAAGCGTGTGTGGGGGTTACTCCACCGCGGGTTCGAATCCCGCCCTCTCCGCCACGGCCCGCATCGACCGCTGCATGTGGGTGAGAGCCGATGACAGAGCCCAGCGTGGAGCCCGGGTCCTGCGCATCGCCGACCTCCGAACCGTGTCAGGCCCGGAAGGGAGCAGCACTTAGGGGGAACCCGGCGAGTGCCGCAGCTCACCTGGGCTCCACGCTGGGCTCTCCCGTTGCTTCCATCTTGCCGTGATCAGGTTGAGATGATCTCCCAGCACCGGGAACATGGTGTCGCGTCCTTCCGGGTTTTCCGAGACGCGACGTCCCTCCTTCATTCATCCGTACCGTACAAACGTGCGGCGAGCCCGCATGTCTCCCGCACTTTCGCTGCGGAATCGGGCCGTCTCGTACTACCATGGTTCCATGGATCGCACCGTGACGGGCCTCGAGGTGCTCGTGGATGATCCCACGCCGATCGGCGGGCGGACGTGGGCGTTGCTGACCAACCATGCCGCCGTGAGCGCGGAACTGGCGCCGGGGCGTTCCGAGCTTGCCCGGGCCGCCGGTGCGCCCGCCCTCCTCTTCGCCCCCGAGCATGGCCTGGAGGGCGTTGCGCAAGACATGGAGGCCGTGGACGATGCGGCCGATCCACTGACCGGGGTACGGGTCCGTTCGCTGTACGGCGCCCACGCCGCGACGCTCGAGCCGGCGGCCGCCGATCTCGACGGCATCGATGTCGTTGTGATCGACCTTCCCGATATCGGCACGCGGTACTACACGTTCGCGGCGACGATGGACGCCGTGATGGCGGCCTGCGAACGGGCCGGAGTCGAGGTGATGGTGCTCGACCGTCCAAACCCCATCAACGGCATCGACCGGGAAGGGGGCTTGATCCGGCCCGGCTTCGAGTCGTTCGTCGGGCGGATCCCCACGCCGGTGCGTCACGGGCTGACGCTCGGCGAGGTGGCGCTGCTCCTCCAGCGCGAGCGATACCCCGGCCTCGAGCTCACCGTCATCACGTGCCGGGGATGGCGGCGAAGGCAGTGGCTGGATGAGACGGGCCTGCCCTGGGTCGCTCCCAGCCCGAACATGCCGACTCTCGAGACGGCGGTCCTCTATCCCGGGCTGTGCCTCGTCGAGGCGACGAACCTCTCCGAGGGGCGCGGAACTACCCGGCCGTTCAAGCTTGTCGGCGCGCCGTGGCTCGATGGCCCCCGCCTGGCCGGCGAGCTCGACAAACGCCGGATTCCGGGCATCGCGGCGCGACCGGCGTGGTTCCGGCCTGCCTTCGGGAAGTACGCCGGCCGGGTGTGCAGCGGCGTCGAGCTGGCCGTGACCGATCGTCGCGCCTTCACGCCGGTGGCGTTCGGAGTGACGCTCCTGTGGATGATCCGCCGGCTGGCACCCGGGACCTTCGCCTGGAGATCGGGCGCGTACGAGTTCGTCGACACCATCCCCGCCATCGATCTGTTGACCGGGGATGAGAGGGCTCGCACGTTGATCGAGGCGAGCGAGGATCCCTCGGCCTTGATCGCCTCGTGGCACGCCGGTATCCGGGACTTCGAGCAACGGCTCGAAGGGACGCTCCTCTACCCGGTGTGAGCCTGGCCCACATATCTCACATACCCTCCAGCCGCGGGCGTCTCGCCCGCCGTCGGCGGTGATCATCGTGTTATCTGCGAACCGTGAGGCCGTTGTCCTCCCCGTCCAACCCGGCCGTCCCGCCTCGATGTGTTGGCACATGACAACACCCGTTCGATGCAGGATTCAACGGTCGTAACTCGCTGTATATCAGCACGTTCGTCCAAATGCGCCGGCGGGAGGAAAGGAGCCCTGCTGAAATTGACATCGGCTACACGGGGCCACACGTGTTGTGTTTTTCGTAAAGTACTGCACGAGCGGTGTGTTATGGACGCTTGTGAAAGCTGGCACACGCTATGCAATTGCCGTGGGCGGAGGTTGAAGATGAACCGCAGGAACCACAACCGGAACAACAGCGACCCGGCGGAGGCGCGGTCCAGATCGACCTCGAAAACACGCATGACCAGGTTGGCCAGGGGCCTGACCTGGGGGAGGCAATCATGGCAGCCGTTCTCGTAATCCTGACGATCGTGGCGTTCGTGGCGGTGGACGCGATGCACCTGTGGTTGAAGCGCCGCAGTGCTGAAGCGGTAACCGGTGTGGCTCCGGTGAAGGCGTTTGCCGGGGTTCGCGTGCCACGGGGGCTTTTCCTTGATGACGCACACAGTTGGGCTCGTTTGACGGAGTCCGGTGAGCTGAACGTCGGTGTCGACGAGTTCTTGACACAGGCGCTTGGCGGGGCGGACCGGGTGGACCTGCCCGAGCCGGGTACAAGGGTCGAGAGGGGGCAGACGCTGGCGACGGTGTGGCGCCAGGGCCGCAAGCTCGAGGTTGCAGCACCCGTCAGCGGCCGGGTCGTGGCGACGAACGAGACCGTTGCGTACCACCCGGAGTCGGTGGAGGCGGATCCGTACGGGTCTGGATGGCTGGCGCGCCTCTGGCCCGTGGATCATGCCGAGGCTTTGAAGGGCCTGCGGGTGGGCGAACGTGCGGCGAAGTGGCTGGAGCGCGAGGTCCAGAGGTTTGCCGAGTTCCTGTCGCAGAAGACCTCTCCCGAGCTCGTTGGCGTCATGCTTCCCGATGGCGCTCACCCGGTCGTCGGCGCGGCGCTCAACCTCGATGACGCCGCCTGGCAAGAGTTCCAGGATCAGTTCGCCCGCAACTCCCAGAGTTGAGACCTCGACCCCCCAGGAATGACCGACGGGGCGCCGAAAGGCGCCCCTTCTCGTGAAGCTACGAACGGCGCTGGCAGATGAAATGCGCCAGCGCTCCGAGCGGCCCGCCAGGCGCTTCGAGCTGGCTCGCCAGGCTTTCGAGACGGCTCTCGAGATCGTGAAGAATCGCGCGCGCGCGATCGAGCCCGTAGAGGGTGACGAAGGTCAGCTTGCCCGCGGCTTCGTCCTTGCCCGGGGACTTGCCGAGCTCCTCGGCCGTGGCGGTCGCATCGAGGATGTCGTCGGCCACCTGGAACGCCATGCCGAGCCGGGCGCCGAACTCGGCGAACAGGGCCTCGGTTTCGGGTGCTGCGCCGGCGAGGACCGCACCGAGCTGGACGGAGGCGCGCAGCAGGTCGCCGGTCTTGTGACGGTGGATCAACTCCAGCCGGGAAGCAGCAGCACCTCCATCCTCGTCGAGGTGACCCGTCGCGGCAAGATCTTCGACCTGGCCGCCCACCATGCCGCGCGAGCCAGCCGCAGCCGCAACGAGAGCGACCGCGCGCGCCCGGCGTGCCGCCCACGCCTCCGGCTCGGGACAGGTCGCCAGGACCTCGAGCCCGAGCGTCAGGAGCGCATCGCCCGTGAGAATCGCCGTCGCCTCGTCAAAGGCGACATGGACCGTCGAACGTCCGCGCCTGAGGACGTCGTCGTCGAGCGCCGGGAGATCGTCGTGAATCAGCGAGTACGTATGGATCAGCTCAATGCCGCACGCGGCCGCCGTGATGTCGTCGGCATCGCCGCCGGCAGCGCGATGGGCGAGGCGGGCAAGGATCGGCCGGATGCGTTTGCCTCCGCCAAAGACGGCGTAGCGCATCGCGGCGTGAAGCCGTGACGGCCACGCGCTCTCGTCGGGCAACAGCCGGTCGAGGGAGGTCTCCACCGCCGCACGTTCCTCCCGGAGCAGGTCCTGGATCTTCACGGCGCCGTATCCGGATCGAGAGGCTCGGTCGCAGGCTCCCCTTCCCCGGCGTCTTCCAGCAGCTTCTCGACGCGCTGCTCGACGGCCTCGAGCCGCACCCGGCAGGCACGCGCCAGCTTCATCCCCTCCTCGAAGAGATCGAGCGCCTCTTCAAGGCCTACAGAGTCGTCCTCCAGGCGTGCAACGATCCCCTCGAGCTTCGCGAGCTGATCCTCGAACCGTTCAGATCTGTCGTCTTTCGTCATGTTCTCTCCTCATCGTCGAACAATCCTGGCTGATCCGTGACCGCCGGGGCCTGGCGCGCCCGGGTTCGGCCGCCTCGAATCGCAACGGACCGCAGCAGGCCCGCCGCAAGCGTCGTCACGAGATGCGTACCGTGGCGGACCCGAGCGGGGTCCTTCAGCGGCGTCGTCGACCCCTCGATGGCCGTGATCGAATAGCCCCGCTCCAGAATCGCCCGCGGATTGAGATGGCCGAGCGCACGCTCGGAATCCTTCAGGCGTGCATCGGCGCGTTCCATGCGGCGGCCGAGGGATGTCCGGAGCGCCCGGATCCGGCTGTCCAGGAGCTGGCGCTGCGTCCCGGCAGCGAGCCGGGCCGGCGTGCGCCTGATGGCCGCATCCGCGGCGTGAAGGCGCATGCGGGCCCTCTCCACCATGCGCGTTACCAGGCCCGGCAACCGGCGCGCAGCGCCGAGGCGCTCCTGCGCGAGACGGATTCTCTGGGGAACACGCGCGAGCCCGGACGATCCCTCCAGGCCCGCCAGCCGGGCGCGGGCCAGCGCAACGTGCCTGGCAAACGCGCGGCCCATCCGCCGCCCGGCATCATCGAGGCGGCCCGCCTGCTCCTCGATCTTGCTCGCGACGATCTCGGCGGCGTGGGTCGGCGTCGCAGCCCTGATATCGGCGACAAAATCCGCGATCGTGAAATCAACTTCGTGGCCGACGCCAGAGATCACCGGGACCGGGCAGGCAGCGATGGCTCGCGCGACGGCCTCCTCGTTGAACGCCCACAGGTCTTCGAGGCTCCCGCCTCCGCGGCCGACGATCACGACGTCCACGAGGCCGGAGGCGCCCAGCCGCTCGATACCCCGTGCGATCTGGTCGGCCGCGCCGTCGCCCTGCACCATGGCAGGCGCGAGAACGACGCGCACGTGGGGGAGCCGGCGAAGGATCATGAGCATGTCCCGCACGGCGGCGCCCGTGGCAGACGTGACGATACCAACCCGCTGTGGCAACGCTGGCAGGGGACGTTTTCGCTCGGGCGCAAAGAGACCCTCCGCGGCGAGCTTGGCCTTGAGCTGCTCGAAGGCGAGCTGGAGCGCGCCGACGCCCTGGGGCTCGAGCTGCTCGACGACGAGCTGGAAACGGCCCCGTTGCGGGTAGATCGTCAGCGAGCCGAAAGCCGTCAGCGCCAGGCCGTCCTCGACCTTGAACTTCAACGAGCGAGCCCGGGAGGCCCACATCACGCAGTCGAGCGCCGAGGAGGCATCCTTGAGCGTGAAGTAGAGATGCCCGCGGCCGGAGCTGACGGCGTTGGTGACCTCTCCCTCCACCCAGATTCCGGCGAATCCCTCGGAAAGAAGCTCGTTGACCTCGCGGATGAGCTCGCCGACGCGCCAGATCTTCCGGCTCATTTGAGCTCCGGTGCCAGCGCGAACGGCACGCTGAGACAGGCAAGCGTGACGATCCACACCTCCGCATCGCCCCAGTTGTACTCGAACAGCCCGGCGGCGGTGATCCCCGCCACAGCCAGGAAGCATCCCGCCAGGGCGGGGAACACGGCGCGGTCCGCGTGCCTGAGGGCGCGCCACGTGTGACGGAAGAAGACGAAGAGGATCGCGGCGTAGGCCCCCAGTCCGAACATGCCGGTTTCGGCGGTGATCTGGAGGATGTTGTCGTGAAGATGCGGGATTTCCCACCGTGGCGCATCGTCGCGGCGGTACACGGGGTAGCGGCGTTGCACCATCCCGAGGCCCATGCCGAAAACGGGATGGTCCTGGATCATCTCCTCGGCCGACTGGGCCATGCACAGCCGGTCGTAGTTCGAAGGCTGGTGGAGGTCGAATATCGACACGACCCGCTGGATCACCGGCCGCGGGAGAACGACGGCGAGGATGAGAGCGACAACCGGATAGAAGAAAAACGCCTTGGGTTTCCACACGGCGGCGACAAGCCCGAGGCCAACGCCAAGGCCAACCCATGCATTGCGCGTGTACGACAGGAACAGCGTGACCGTGCACAGCGTGAAAGCGGGGAAGGTCCAGAACAGCCTGCGGTGGTCACGCTGAAAGACCATGTCGCCGAGTAACAGCAGGACCACGACGAGCGTCCATCCCGAAAAGGTCATGTAATGGGTCGTCAGTCCGCGCAACCGGTGGCTGAGGTTGGATGCGCCGTGGGCGTACTGCCAAAGCCCCACCAAGGAGGACGCAACCGCAACCGCGGTCAGCAGCCGCAGTTGCCACTCCCACCTTGCGGGGGTCATCATCGAAATGACCATCGGAACCATGACGAGGGTCAACAGGTCGTCGAGCTGGGTAACGCTGTACGCCGGGTCCAGGGAGAATGCAACCGCGGCCAGCGAGGCGATGATGTACAGAATGATGGGAACGTAGAGGGGAGACCGGTGCCATGAAATATCATGTCTCCAGATGGCGAGCAACCACACCACGAACGCGATGCCGAGCAAAGCATTCGCCAGGGCGATCTTCACACTGCACGCGATTGCGCCGAGCAGAGCGCCAGCCGCGACAGAGCCGAGGCCGATCAGGGCTTCACCTCGTCCGGCCCAAGAGCTTCGTCGGAAAGCATGACCGGTATGTCCGAAACGACCGGGTACACCCTCCCGCACGCGGTACAGGCCAGCCCGATCTCCACGACGGGGTCCTCGTCCTTGAACTGCTCCCGGTACGTGGTCACCAGCCGTGCGCGGACCTCTCCGGGGAGCTCAACGACTTCAAGCTTGGAATGATCGACGGGGCACACAAGAATGTCCAGTAACTGAGAATCGACAGCCATGGCAGTTCCTCCAGCCGCTAGTCTACAGCAGGAAACCCTCCCGGGTTGACGGAATCTCCGCCGCCCGCGAGGGCATGGCTTGTATCCTTCTCGCGCGGCGAGCTGGCTACTTTTGCGGAAATGCTCCCAGCTTGACGCCCCTGGGCAAGGCCTTGCGGGCGTGGCACGCCTCACACGTCGTCGGACCGCCGTTTTCCTGATGACAGCCCACACAACGCGTGTGGTACGCCACTTTCAGGCTAGGAATGTTGGGGGAGTTGGAGTTGAACACCTTCTTGGAATGGCACGTGTCGCACGTTGTCGGCTCCCCGTCGGTGTGGTGATGACACGTCGTGCACTCGCCGGCCATGTCCGCATGTTCCGCGTGTGGAAACGTCACCGGCCCGAACCAGTGGCTGAGACCGTCGATGGTGATCGTCTCAGGCACCACGGGCTTGGCCTTCGCGGTGGGCTTTCCCGCCGTCGAGACCGCGGCAAAACCAAGAACGATACACACGACAACAAGCACGATCTGGAAAAAACGTTTCATGGGACTCTCCTCCGTCAGCAACCTTGATCGGGCCGCACGAGGCGTCGGCCTTTCGCCGCGGTGAAAGCGGACACGACATGGCGGTTACATTCGCTCGCCGTCTGCAGGAACCCCGATCGTGTCCGAGCAGGACTCGCAAAAGGCGGCATCCTTGAGATCCACCTGCTCCGGGAGCCGCGAAGCTCCCATTGCGCACCACGGAACCCGGCAATGCACGAGGCCCAACGTATGTCCGAGCTCGTGCAAGACCTCCTTGGTGAGACGTTCCCGCGTTCGCACGGGGTCTCGTGGATCCCCCTGGAACTCGGGCCGCAACCGGTGTAACGATGCAATGCCGACCGGGCCGCCGAGCTGGGCGGCGCCGAAAACGTGCGTGAACACGGGAAGGAACAGGTCGACCTGTGCGATACCGATCCGGTGCACGCCATCCTGGATCGGAATATCGAGAAGGTCCTGGAGCAACGCCGTCGCCAGGTATTGGCGCCGCCGGCCATCGAAAGCGATCGCAGGGTCGATCTCGCGCGGCGAGATCCAGACCGCATGCGCCAGGTACCGCGACAGGTCCGCCCGCAGGGCTCGCAGCACGGCGGGGAGCACCGCCCCCACACGTACGAGCTCTACTGACCATGATCCCGGCACCGATCATCTCCTACCGTCTCTCGATTCCGTACTTGCGCATCTTGTTGTACAAGGTCACGCGGTCGATGCCGAGCTTCTTGGCCGCGTGGGTGATGTTGAAATCCTCGAGCTGCAGCACCTTGAGGATGTGCCGCTTCTCGATCGCTTGAAGCGACAGATCGTCAGGCTCAGGCTCGTTGCCAAAGGTCTGGGTATGAATCGGCAAGTACTCAGGTTTGATTTCCCCTTCATGGCAGACAACGAGCGCACGTTCAACGGCGTTGGCCAGCTCCCGGACGTTCCCCGGCCAGTCGTACGCGAGCATCATCGCCTTGGCCTCGGCGGAGAATCCGGTCACCTTCCGGCCCATCGCCGCCGCGAACTTCCGGAGGTAATGTTCGGCGATCGGCAGAATATCCTCCCGTCTCTCCCTCAGGGGAGGGATATCGATCTGGAAAACGTTGATCCGGTAGTACAGGTCTTGCCGGAACGTCTCCTCGCGAACCGCCTCCTCGAGGTCGCGGTTCGTCGCGCAGACGACCCGGAAATCAACGGGTATCTCCTGGACGCCTCCAACCCGCGTGATCGTGTGCTCTTCCAGCGCCCGCAGCAGCTCGACCTGCACCTTGGGTGAGATCTCCCCGATCTCGTCCAGGAAAAGCGTGCCCCCGTCGGCGAGCTCCAGCTTCCCCTTCCGGCGGGACGTGGCGCCGGTGAACGATCCCTTCTCATGCCCGAACAGCTCGGATTCCAACACGCCTTCGGAAAGCGCCCCGCAGTTGACGGCAACCAGCGGCCCGAATGCGCGCGGGCTCTTGGCATGGATCAACCGGGCGATCAGCTCCTTGCCGGTCCCGGATTCCCCGCGAATCAGCACCGTCGTATCCGTGGGCGCGACAGATTCGACCAGCTCGAGGACCCGGCGCATCTCGCGGCTCGTGCCCTCGACGATCTGGGGGCTGATGCCGGCGATCCGCTGTTTGAGGGCGACGTTCTCTTCCTTGAGCCGGATCTTTTCGCATGCCTTCTCCACGACGTGGGAGAGCTCCTCGGGATCGAACGGCTTGACGAGGTAGTCGTACGCACCTTCCTTGAGCGCCTGCACGGCCGTTGCAACCGAGGCGTAGGCGGTGACAAGAATCACGGCGACGTCGGGATCGACCTGGCGGATACGCCTCAGCAGCTCGAGTCCGTCCATTCCGGGCATCTTGATATCCGTGATGACAACATCGACGTGCCGGCGTCCCAGGACGGTCAGCGCCTCCTTGCCGCTCGATGCCGTGACGACTTCGTAGCCGTCCTCCGTGAACCAGCTTGCCAGTGATTCGCGAACGTGGAGCTCATCGTCGACGATCATCAGGCTTGGAGCTCTGCTGCTCATGAGACTACCTCCCCGTCGATCTGCGGCGGTTTGGGCGGAAATGTCAGGATGAACCGGCAGCCCTGGCCAGGCGCCGTGTCGAGGTCAATATGCCCCCCGTGCCGTTGCACGATTCCGAAGACCACCGAGAGGCCGAGACCGACGCCCGAGCCCTCCTCCTTGGTCGTGAAGAATGGCTCGAAAGCGTGCGCCACCACCTCTGGCGGCATTCCCGGGCCGTTGTCGGCGACCTCGACAACAACGCCCCCGTCCTTGGACCGTCGCGTCGCCAGGCGAACGATACCACCCTCTTCGAGCGCCTGGGCGGCGTTGAGCAACAGCGCCATCAGCGCCTGCTGGATCTGAGCGGAGTCGGCGACAATCATCGGCAGACCATCCGCAAGCTCCGTCGTGGCTTCAACGTTGTTGAGCTCGAGCTTGTGGTGGACCAGGAAGAGGGCTTTTTCGACAACGCGGTTGATATCGGTGGGGCCAAACTCCCCGCCGCGCCGCCTGGAAAATGCGAGGAGCTGGGAGACGATCTCCCCGCAGCGCGTCGCCTCGGAGGCGATCGACTCGAGGTATTCCAGGTTCTGCTTGCACTCCTCGGTCAGCTCGTGGGTTCGGAAGCGGCGGACGAGGATCTTCGCGTAGGTGACGACGCTGGATAGCGGGTTGTTGATCTCGTGGGCGACGACGGCTGCGAGCTTGCCGAGAGAGGCCATCTTCTCCACCTGGAGAATCTGGTCCTGTGCATGTCTGAGCTCGGCCGTCTTTTGTTGCACCCGCTCCTCCAGGGTTTGCGCCCATTCGAGAAGCTCGCCACGGGCGGCTTCCAGGTCGCGGGCCATGCGGTTGAAGTTCCGGGCCAGCACCCCGATCTCGTCGTCGGTGACCTCGGGCGCACGTACGGAGAGATCGCCGGCGGCAATCTGCTGGACCTGTTGAATCAGGTTATGCACGGGTCGATGGACCATGCGTCGCACGGCGGCCACCGTGATGCCAACCACCAGGAGGATACCGAAGAGGCTCGCCAGCAGCAGCTCCGCAGCGCTGGCGCGGCGGGCACGGTCGTACGGGGCAAGCACCATGTTGACGTCGAGCACGCCGAGCAGCTTGTTCCCCGCGCTGTGAACATGGCAGGAGGCGTTTGCACAATCACTCTCGTTCCGGATCGTCTTCGTGATGCTCAGGATACGTCCCCGGTTCCGCGAAAGAATCCGGGCCTGGGCCTCCGCGGGCATCTTGTGCGAAGAGGCGCCAGGTTGATGGCACGAGAGGCACTGCTGCGAATGAAGATCGAGCGTCGTGCCGATCTCCGACTTCTTCGTCGAGTACGCGATCTTGCCACCCTTTTCGATAATCCGGATCCGTTCAATGCCCCGTTGGCTGGCGAGCGTATCGATCGTGGCCTGGATCTGCTCGCGGTCGTTGTGAAGCATCGCTTCGCGGGTCGCACGTGCGACGAGGTCGGCGATCTGGGCGCCGTTCAACCGCAGGATCCGGGTCGTCGCCCGCTCCTGGATCTGGAGGTTGAGCCATGCCGCCGTCCCGAAAACAACGACCAGAGCGCATGTGATCAGCAACGTCAATTTGCCGGCTACGCTATGTTTCATGGCTCTTCCCCTGTACCTCGGACCCTATCTTATTTCAGGAGCTCCACGTATGGATCGGCAGGCTTCGGATGCTCTATCGGGCCCTCGGGGAAGACCGGCAGGTACCGGACGGCCAACCCGAAAAGACCCATGCCGATGGCGATGACGCCGATCGAGATAACGAACTCTGACCAGAGCGGGTGGTAGCTGACGCCCGTTCCAAGCTGAAAGGCGGTCGTGGAAACGTTCATCCGGTCGAAGACCATCCCCAGAACGACCATGAACTGCGCGCCGGCAAGAACCAGCGGCTTGTGGCGCAACCGCTCGCTCATGAGGATGATCATGGGCACGATCATCAGGAGCCCGACCTCGACCCAGAAGAAGAGTGCGCCAAGATCGAACCTGAACGCGTACTTGAGCGAGTGCCGGACGACCAGGTCTTCAAACCGTATGACAAGGTAGAACAACAGCACGAACGCCGTGGCCTTGCCGAGATCGACCAGGATCTCCGGCTCGAGTCTCTTGCCAAAGGCGCGGAAGGAGAGGAACGACTCGACGTTGACCATGGCCAGACCGAGGGCGATCGCAGAAATGAAGAAGAGATACGGAAGAATGGGTGAGTACCACAGCGGGTGCAGCTTCTCGGGGACGATGACGTAGAGCGTTCCAAGCGACGACTGGTGCATGGTGGACAGCAGCACGCCAAGAATGCAGAGAACGGGAGTGAGATACCGGTGCCACCAGTGGACCGTGTGTTTCTTCCCGAGCCGTTCCAAGACCAGGGGCAGAAACTCCAAGAAGAGCACCGTGGTGTACAGCATGACGCACCAGGCGAGCTCGAACATGGCCGAATGATCGTTCCACATGATCAGCGGGTGCCAGACGTTCCAGGGACGGCCAAGATCGACCAGCAGCGCCATGACGACCATCAGGTAGCCGAGGAACGCGGTCAACACGGTGGAACGGACGATGGGCCTGAACTTTTCGAGGTGGAAGATATAGACGATGGCCGTGATCGTGAAACCACCCGCCGCCAGGGCGACTCCCGACATCACGTCGAACCCGATCCAGAGCCCCCACGGCATGAGGTCCTTCAAGTTGGAGACGGCTCCGAGCCCCCCTGTGAAACGTCTGATGAACACGAGGGCAAACAAGGCCAAGATGACGACGTACACGGCTCTCCAGAACGTAAGCCGCGGAACCTTGAGACTACTCATGATCGTCCTCCGTCGTGTGGTGCTCCGTCGTGTGGTCCTCCGTCGTGTGGTGCTCGACCTCGGCGACCTTATTCTTTCGCGCGGTGAGCCACATCATGCCGCCGAGGAAGGTTGCCCAGGGAACGATGATCTCTGGAAGCTTCCCGAGAACGTTCCACGTCAGCATGGGCATGTCGTGCTTGGGAAGGTTCGCCGGCAGGTGATCCTGGATGGGGGTCCTCGTGAGGAGCATCAAGACGCTGGTACCACCAACCTCTTTTTCTCCAAAGACCTCGGGGTAGTACCTGTGCGGATGTTCCTTGAGCCTGCGGTGCGCCTCGGCCAGCATGTCTTCCCGCCGTCCGAACGTCGTTGCGCCCGTCGGACAGACGCTGGCGCACGCCGTCGGGAGCCCCTTGGAGACCCGATGGATACACATGTCGCACTTGCGGATCCGCGGGTTCACCGAGTGCCACTCGTATTTCGGAATCTCGAACGGGCACGCCATCATGCAGTAACGGCAGCCGATGCACCGGGTGTGATCCCACGTGACCGGTCCGAGCGCATGCTTCTGGAGCGCCCCAACCGGACACACGGACGCGCAGGTCGGATCTTCACAGTTCATGCAGAAATGCCGCATGTACGTGCCCTTGCCGAGATCCTGCACCCAGTTGAACGAGTTGGCATCGAGCCGCGTCGGCTTGTGCGGCCTCTGGCCGTGCTCCGCCTGGCATGCCTGTTCGCAGGCGCCGCAGCCGATGCACTTGCTTTGATCGTAAAGAACTGCGAAGACCGACATGGACCCCCCTTTCTCTCCGGCGTGCTGACGCCACGCCCAGACCGCCTCCTGCAGATATTGTACCAGATTTCACAAGGATGAAAACCTCTTCTATCTCAACACCTTCAACGATGCCCCCTCACTCGGACGATGAATTTCGCCACAGTGCTTGTGCAGGACCGCCACATCGATTATCGCTAATATACTGAAATTACGATGTTTGTATGTGATGAAAATGTCAACTGTTGAAGGTGTCGAAATCTTACACTCCCGGAGCCGCACCGAGACCAACGAGGAAAGTCCACGGATGGGAACTTTCAGGTTAATCTTACGTACTGTGACAGGAGGGACCCAGCCGCAATCGCGGGGAACCGCGGCACGATGCGAGGTTGGGGCGCCGGAGTGGGTGGTGCCGATATAATCGGTGTATCGCAACGGCGCGAGCGATCGGACAGGAGGAGCCACGTTGGATGTCATTCTGAGCCTGGAAGGTTTGACGAAACGGTACGGGGATCACGTCGCGGTGGAGGGGCTGTCATTCGACGTCCCGCGCGGCTCGATCTTCGGACTGCTCGGTCCCAACGGGGCCGGCAAGACGACAACGATCCGCATGGTCATGCGGATCATCCTGCCCGACGCCGGCCAGGTCTTTCTCGACGGCGAGCCGGTGGACGACGACCGGAGACGGTTGATCGGGTACCTCCCGGAGGAACGCGGGCTCTACAGGAAGATGAAGGTCCTGGAGCATCTCGTGTTCCTGGGGACGACCCGGGGCCTGCCATCGAACGAGGCGCGAAAGCGCGCATCGGCGTGGCTGGAGCGGTTCGAGCTCGGCGAATGGGCGGATCACAAGGTCGAGGATCTTTCCAAGGGGATGCAGCAGAAGGTGCAGTTCATCGGAACGATCCTTCACCGCCCGCGCCTCCTCATCCTCGACGAGCCGTTTTCCGGTCTCGACCCGATCAACGCGCGGCAGATCAAGGATCTCCTGATCGCGATGCGGGAGGAAGGCGTCACGGTCGTGCTCTCGACCCACGTGCTGCCCCAGGTCGACGAGCTGTGCGACCACATCTGCCTGATCAACCGCGCGCGCCCGATTCTCACCGGCGCCCTCGAGGACGTCCGCACGCGGTACGGCGGCAACACCTGGGAGGTGGCCGGGACGTTTGGAGCCGCCGATGTCGGACAGCTCGGCCCCGTTGCGGCCGTCCACCAGCTCGGGGAACGCATCCTCGCGGAGCTGGCGCCGGACGCCGCGCCGCGGGAGCTCCTCGCCGGCTTGCTGCAGCTCGGAGACGTTGAAACGTTCGTCCGTTTCGTCCCTGATCTCGAGAACATCTTCATTCGCGCCGTGGAGGAGGATCGTCAACATGTGGCATAGGGTGTACGCCATCATCCGCCGCGAGTACCTGGAACGTATCCGTACCAAGGCGTTCTGGATCTCGACCATTCTCGTTCCGGTCTTTTTGGGCGCCATGATGATCATCCCGGCATGGCTGGCTGCCCGCGGGGGCGGCCAGTTCAAGGTGGGGATCGTCGACATGAGCCGCCGCTTCGCCGAACCGGTCAAGGAAGCCGCTGCCAAGCTGCTTGCGGAAGATCAGGAGAAGCTCCACATCACGTTCGTCGTCGAACCCGTTGGGACAGATCCGCAGGCGGCGCGCGAGGCCGTCAAGCGCCAGGTTCAGCATCACGAGCTCGATGGGATGCTCGTTCTACCCGCGACCTTGCCAGACGCGGGGAAGCCGGAGTACGTCGCCCCCAACGTCGCGGCGTTCAAGCTGCTATCCGTGCTCGAACGTGCGGTCAACAACGCGGTCGTCCAGGCCCGCCTGACCGCGGCGGGGCTCAACCCCAGCGTTGTCGGAAAGCTGACCAAACGCGTCGGGCTCAAGGCGATGAAGCTTGGCGCGGAGGGCAAGGAGACCCGCGACGAGGGCCAGGGCTTCCTGCTGTCGTACGGGTTCATGCTGATCATCTACATCAGCGTGCTGATGTACGGGATCTACGTCATGCGCGGCGTGCTCGAGGAAAAGACCAACCGGATCGTCGAGGTGATCATCGCCACGGTCAAACCGTTCGAGCTGATGCTCGGCAAGATTCTCGGCATCGGCGCCGTCGGGCTGACGCAGTTCGTCCTGTGGGGGGTCATGCTCCTCGCGCTGACCGCCCCGGGAGCGGCGGGAATACTGGGATTGTCCGGCCTCCAGCTTCCGGCCGTCCCGCCACTGTTGATGGTCTTCTTCGTCGTCTTCTTCGTGCTCGGCTTCCTTCTCTACGGCACCCTCTACGCGGGCATCGGCGCCGCGTTCGACACCGAGCAGGAGGCCCAGAACTTCCAGGGCGTCATCACGATTTTCCTGATCATTCCACTCGTGCTGATGGTCCAGATCCTCAACCAGCCCAACGGGACCCTCTCGGTCGTGCTCTCGCTTATTCCGTTCTTCGCGCCGATGCTGATGTTCCTGCGGATGACCCTCGTTTCCGTCCCCGCCCTCCAGGTCGCCGCCGCGGTCCTCCTGCTGCTCGCCTCGATCCTCGGCGCCGCCTGGGTCGTCGGCAAGATCTACCGCGTCGGCATCCTGATGCACGGCGCCAAGCCAAAGCTCCGGGACATCGCCCGTTGGCTGAAAGAAGCCTGACCCGGGTGATTCACCACCGGACGCGTGCGCGTCGCTCGCGACGACCGTTGGTCATCGTCCGGGCTCAAGCTGCCGCGCCGTGCACGCGGCCCACGCTGCCGCCGAAGAAGAAGCAACCACGGATTACCTTTTCTCCGCATGTTCGCGGCCCCGACCCGGCGGGCGAGACGCCGAGCGCCACGAGAAGAGAGCTCCTCGAACCCGCGTGAGCCACCATCCCGGGCGCGGGGCGTGCCTCCCGGACGGCCGGATCAGCGCCGTACCAGCGTACAGGTGGGAGGAAGTTGACGTCGAGCGGGCCGTTGCTATAATGGCGCTCCCCATGCGGGGTCCTGCTGGGGAGTCGTCCAATGGCAGGACATGCGGCTCTGGACCGTAGTATCGGGGTTCGAATCCCTGCTCCCCAGCCACTCGGGCGCCCCGCTCCCGTTTTCCCTCTCAGAAGAAGCGCGTGACGACCACCGGACCGTGCTCCGCGAGGAGAACGACCGTCCCGCCCTCCGCGACGTTGGAGATCGACGGCCGTGCGGCAACCGACAGATCTGCCTCCCGCACCGGCCAGCGGACGCCGTCGAGCGTCACGCGAACCCGTGGATCGAACGACCAGAACGACCACGTCTCTCCGCGGCTGGCCTCGAGCTCGTGCCGGCCCGTCACGGCGAAGCTGACGAAACCGTCGCCCCGGAACACCAGCCGCAGCCCGAGGCAGAGCCGCGCGAGCAGCCCAAGATTGCCGGCAGCATGATCGTGCCGGCCCCCCAGGGCCGCCAGGACGGTCAACCTGTCGAGCTTGAGCCCGTCAAAAGCGAAGGTGAGCGCTTTTTCCAGATCCGTGCGGTCTTGGTCCGGCCGGTGGACCAGGCGCTCCTCGCCGACCCAGGCGCGTGTGCCGGGCATGATCGAATCGAAGTCGCCGATCACGGCCTGCGGCTTGAGCCCGAGCCGGGCCAGGTGGTTGGCGCCTCCATCTGCCGCGAGGAGGGGCTCGCCAGCCTCGGCGACGGCGGCAAGCGCACGAGTCCAGCGTAGCGGAGCGTTCGCGACCAGAACGGGACCGGCGTCATTCATATCCCGATGGTACACTTCTCATAGAATGTCCGACTCGTATCGCGCCGAAGCCCTTGTGAGGCTCGTAGCCGTGCTGATCTCGTCAGCCGTGATCGTCCTGGGTCTGCCGCGCTTCGCGTCCGCACAGTTCGCCCCCACCTGGCAGCGGGAGTACCTCCGCGGCCTCCAGCTCGAACGGGATGGCCGCTACGATGCGGCCCTCAAGGCGTTCGGCTTCGCACGGGCCCTCCAGCCCCATCCCCGGAAAGACGTCCGCTTCCCGTCCGGCCAACGCCTCGGCTACGACCCGTACTATCACATGGCGTACTGCCTCGCCCGTTCCGGCGGCGCGCCTCTCGTGATCAAGAAGCTCGCGCAGCGGTCGGTGCAGGCCAGGGTCACGCCCAAACGCAAGCTCGAGGAGCTGCGGGACTACGTCCTCGCCCACGACCTCGGCGCGCCGTGGGCACGTGGCCTGAAAACACCCGGAAAGCGTCCGCGCCGTCGGCGCCCGCCTCTCCCGCGGGCGCAGCCCAGCCCAACCCCGGCCCCGGCGAGGCTCGACCTGAGGGCGGTTCCCGCGCCCGTGACGGTCGACGTCGACGGACATCCCCGCGGCACCGGCCACACGGTTCTCACGCTACCCCCGGGACCGCACCGCGTCCGGCTTCTTCGCGGGGGAAAGTCCCTCTACGACCGGAGGCTCGATCTCGCGCCGGGGGAAACGCTCGCCGTCGTCCTGCCGAAGATCACGGCGCCCCCCACGAGGACCCCGGCTCCCGTACCGACTGTCACGCCGGCCCCCCAGGTATCTCCGGGCCCCGCTTCCGTCCCGCCGGCGGCGTCCAGCCCCGGAACCGCGCCACGCCGCGGGTCGCTGCATCGCCGCACCCTCCTGGCGATCGCTCTGGCCGCGCTGGTCCTGGTGCTCGTGGTCATCCTCGGCCTGCTCACGTGGCGCAGGCGCCGCCGCGGGCCGAACCTGGAGGCGGCGCGAACGCGGCGCCTGGCCTCGCCACCGGGGGGGTTGACCGGGTACACGTTCGGCCAGTACGAGATCGTGGGAAAGCTGGGCAGCGGAGGCATGGCGACGACCTACCGGGCGCGGCGTTCAAGCGACGGCAAGGAAGTTGCGCTCAAGATCCCCCACGACACCTGCCTGGAGGACGAAACGTTCCGCAAGCGGTTTCTGCGCGAGGGGGCGCTCGGCGCCCAGCTCCATCATCCGAACCTGGTACGGATCATCGAGGCGGGCGAGGATCACGGAATACCGTTCATCGTCATGGAGCTCGTCCGTGGCGTCACCCTTCGCGACGTGCTGGCGATGACGGGGCAGCTCCCCCTGGACAGGGCGCTCGACCTCGCCCGCCAGACCGCCGAGGCGCTGGACTACGCCCATTCGAAGGGAGTCATCCACCGCGATCTCAAGCCGGAAAACCTGATGGTCCTTCCGGACAATCGCTTGATGGTGATGGACTTCGGCATCGCCCGCATCGAGGGCGGCGGCGGTTTGACCAGCACGTCCGTCGTGATGGGAACCCCGGCCTACACCGCGCCGGAGTCGCTGGCCCGGGAGCCGGTCGATCACCGGGCCGACCTCTACGCGCTCGGGATGATCCTCTTCGAGATGTTGGAGGGCGCGGGCCCGTTTCCCGGCGCAAGTCCGCTGGAACAGCTCCAGGCACACCTCGAGGGAAGATTCCCGGACCGTTCGGAGCTCGTCCGGCCGCTGCCGGACGCCATCTGGAATCTCATTCTCCGGCTGGTCGCGCGCAACCCCGACGATCGTTTCCCCAGCGCGGAGGCGCTCCTCGTCGAGCTCGCCGCCATCATTCGCGATGTGGAGGAGGGACGCCTGTAAGCTGCGCGTCGAGCCGGCCTCCAGCCCGGCCGATGCATCAGCGATCGTGGCGAGCGGCGCGAGATGGCCGTCAGGGCTACCGGCTCAAGCGGTGAGCGGCCGGGGCGAACCCGACGGGACGTCGCAGGCCGGGAATCGTGAAGGGCACGGCCCCGCCACCCGGGTCGCGCTGCGCGGTAGATCACTGATGCATCGGCCGGGCTAGAAAGGAACGCCGAAAGCGAGGAACAGCTCGCCCGCGGACTCGCCGTTGCGGCGATGAACCTTGCGTCCGTAGTCCAGGCGCAGTGGACCTGCGGGCGTATCGATCCGAAGACCGATACCGACGCCCCATCGCATGTCGTTCCAGTTGACCCGGTTCGGCGACGCCCAGACGTTTCCCCCGTCGACGAAGAGCACGGCCGACAGGATCCCGTGTACCTTTCGGCGGTACTCCATGTTGATGAGGACGAGGGCGTTCCCGCCGATGGGGTTTCCCAGCGTGTCGAGCGTCTGGCCGGGAATCCCCAGGTCGTCCGTGGGAAAGGCACGGTTCGACGCGCTGCCGCCGGCGAAGAACCTCACCCCGATCGGTACCTGGAGGTTTTCCGGTTGAGCGGAGTGATTGGCGATCGGGTAGATGGCGCCCAAACGAACTCCCAGGGCGCCGATACCGCCGGGCAGACGGCCGTACAGGGAGAAGCTCGTCCGCACCTTGAAGAACCTGGCATCCGCGTTGAGGACCGGGAACGCGTACTGTGCGCTCGCCGATGCGAAGATCCCCTTCGTCGGCAGGAAAGGATCATCGCGCGTGTCCCACTCGAGGGTCGGTCTCAGGGAGGCGATCCGGGCCTTCTGGTTTTCACGCTCGAGATCGGACAGGATGTCGGGCGGGGCGTTCGGCTCGACGATCTGGTACTCGGCCCGCCACCACAGGCGGAACGGCCGTTTCCTGCGATCTCCAAGATCAAGCCAGAAGCCGTGGCGCGTCTGCGAGAACGAGGTGAACTTCTCGTACGTCCTGTACACGCTGGCATACGCGGGAACGCCGAGCCCCGGAACGTTGGGCTCGCGAAGCGTGGCCCGGTACGTCTCCTCGCGTGAGGAGAACCTCATCTGTACCGACAGCGCATGGGCGCCACCGAAAAGGTTGAGGTCCGACCAGCCGAGGGTGATATGGGCCTTGTTCGTGGTATCCCAGCCAACGCCCATCAGGAACGAGCGTTGCAAGCCCTCCGTGCAGCGAACCACGAAACCGCGGCGGCGCCCCCGGTCCTGCCCAGGGATGGGAACGATATCCACCATCCGGAAGATCCCGAGCTCGTAGAGCTTCCGCTGCGCCGTCAGGATCGTCTCCAGGGAATACGGGATGCCGGCTCTCAGGCCCGCCCGGTTCAAGACGCCGCGGACCACCGAGTCCCGCGTGACGTACAGGCCGGAGATGACGACTTCCGAGATCGTCACCCAGTCCCCGGGAACGGCGACAAAGCGAACGATCACCGAGCCCGGTTGCGGAACGTTCTTCGTGACGCGGACGGCGGCATCGGGATATCCCCGGTTTTCCAAGGCGGTCTCCAGTGCACGCCGCTCGGGCTCGAGGAGACTGGGATCCCACGGGCGCCCTTCGCCGAGCGGGAGAGTTCCCGACTCGATGACCGGTGCGGCCTCGACCGGGAATCCATCGAAGAGGATCCTCTCGACATGCCAGCGCCGCCCCTCGGCGATGGGAAAACTGATCGCCACCAAAGCGCCGCCAAGCGCTTCGATCCTCGGCGTCGCGACCGAGACTTTCGCAAAACCGTTGTGCCGGTAGAGCGCTTCCAGGGCCGCCCTGTCGTCCTCCAGGGTTTGATCGTTGACGGTCTGGGCCAGCAGGCCGCTGGTCTTGCCGGGATGTACCTTGACGGCCTCGCGCAACTTTTTCACCCGCAGATGGTGGTTCCCCGGAAAGAGAACCTTGCGAATGATGCAGCGGGGTCCGAGATCGATCTTCAACGCCAGGACGTACGGCGTGCGGCTGGTGTCCAGGCGGGCCTGCACCCGGGCGAGCAGGTAGCCCATCGACTGCACGTTCGTCCGGATCTTCTCGGTCACGGCATTGATTTGGGCCGGATGAATCGGCTCTGAAGCGGGATCCGGAAGCGCCCGCTCGATGACCTTCTTCTGTTTCGGTGCGCCGGGCATGCTGACGTCGAAGGTGTAGGCAGGTCCGGGGTCAACCCTGACCACGACGCGAAAGCCGTGAGGCTCCCTGAGCTCGCGGGTGTCGAGGACCTCCGCCTCCCAGTAGCCCGCCCCGCGCAGGGCGGCTTCGATCCGATCCCGGACCTGGTCGAGCCGTACCTCCGTCAGTTTCTTCCCCCGCTTGAGACGGGCAGCCTTGGCGATACCGGCCGCTCCTTCCGGAGCTCCTTTCAGCGTAATGCCCGCAGCGCGCGCCGCAGAACCGAGGCTGATGTGGAAGATCACATCGACGGTGTTGGTCTCCGGCCGATAGTTGACCTCTGGATCGACGGCGGCATCGATGTAGCTCCTGCGCGCAAGCTCGCGTTTCACGCGGTCCACCGTCGTCCGGACCGCTGCGGGCGAAAAGAAATCCCGCCGGTGGACGTGGACCCACGAGCGGATGCGAACCCGCCACACCACGCCCACCCCTTCGAGACGGACTGACGCCACCCGCGGCCTCAGACGTGCGGCGATCGTCACTAGCACGCCCCCGGGTGCCGGCTTCGCGGTCACGGCCAGCGATTCGAAGCTACCACCGGCGTACAGGGCGCGAATCCCTTGACGCAGCCGTACCCGGTCGACCGGTTTGCCGGCCACGAGGCCGAGCACGTGAAGCATCTCGGCCCGGTCGATCTTCGTGTCGGCACGCACCTCGATGGCAGTGACAACGGGTTGCGCCGCCCGAAGCGCGGTCACCATACCGAGGGCCAGAACAGCGAAAACGAGGATCTTGCGCACCACGTCAATACCGCTTGCGAACCTTGAGGTCCAGCGCCATGCTCCCGTCACGCTGCCGCGTGGCCTCCAGGAACACCTGCGGCGCCAGCGTCCACCGGCTGAAAATGACGGCTTCCCGGTTCGCCGTCAGGTTCGATTCCACCGCCACCGTCCAGTGGGGCCCCAGCTGTTTGACCACGGTCACGCGGGCAGTGGCGTTCCCCGTGCTCGATTCGGCGAACGGATCGATACGGACCTGGTCGACGGCCAGGAGCGAGCGCGCCCTCCGGTCGAGAGCCTCGGTCAGCGATCTGGACAGCAACGCCCCCGCCATGCCGAGACCGGGGCCCCCGCCCTCCCGGCTGCTCCTGTGGCCGGTGGCCAGCAGGGCGATGACATCTTCCTGCGGCAGGGGCGGATCCGAGCTGAACGTCGGGATCAAGCGGTCAGCTGTTCCCCGCAGGTTAATCATGATGTCGTACATGTCGACCGATGCCTGTGCCTGGACGTCGAAGTGGGGAGCGATGTGCGACGGATCGGCGAACGTGATGACGCACCGGTCGATGTCGTACTCGACGCCCTGGACGGTGAGCTGCCCGCCCTCGGCGATCTCCACCTTGCCCACCATACCGGGCTCGGCCGGCGTCCCGGTGATGTGAAGCGAGGCCGATCCCACCATCCTCATGAAGGCATTCCTCGCCTCGATCGTGTGGTCGGCGGCAACCGTCAGATCGAGGCGAGGCACATCGGGCAACGTTCCGCCCCTCGCGCGGCCGAACCAGTCGGCGAGAATCTCCGGGAGCGTGTCGCTGCGCCTCAGTCTCGTATGCTCGACCTTGAGGTCTCCCCTCAGCAGGAGCGTGGCCGGGGGGCCTTGCAGTGACCAGCTCCCGCTCAGGCGCGGGCTCAATCCCGGGAAAAGCGGGAACTGCACGCGGGAAATCCGCCCCGCAAGATTCAGGTCGAGCCCCCCCTTCCCAAGCAGGAGGCTGCCACTGGCGGTCCCCCTCCCGCCGAGCATCCGAAACGTCATCCCATCCACGGTGGCCCGCCCCGGCGCCAGCAGCAGCGTGCCCTTGATCCCGGACACGATCATCTGTGAACCTGGGAAGCGGAATGACGCCTCGGAAACGTCGGCGATCCCGTCGAACCGGGGATGGCGAATCGATCCGGACATCTCGAGGACGCCACGCACGCGGCCCGCCGGCTCCCACGCGGGAAGGAACAGCTGGAGCAGCCGGGCGTCCGAGCTCCCGGTCAGGTGGCCGGCAAGCGAACCATCGAGGCCGATGTGGGCCGTAAGAAAAAGCTCGTGCCCCTGCGTGCCTTTGACCCAGAGGTTTGTGAGCCAGAATCCACCCGTGTCCAAAGCGACCTTGGCCGGTTCGGCCAGGCCGCCGTGAACGTTCCCGAGCGCCAGATCGAGCCGGTCGAAGGTACCGCTGATCCGGGGAATCTCTCCTTGCTTCCAGCTGACCCTGAAGGACCCGTGGCCCCGGCCGTGCAGCACCGCACGGGACCCAGGCCCCCCGAAACGTTCGAGCAGAGCCGCGACGGATGAAACGTCGATCGTTGCCGGCCCGGTATAGAGGCCGTCCGGCCCCCGGACGAGGTGCACCCTGGCTCGTGCTGCCCCACTCAGCGTCGCGTCGACGTCGAGGCGGCCCGGACCAAGATCCGCAGCGGCCGTCCCTCCCGGCCCCCGGACCGTGATGCGCCCCATCAGATCGTGGCCGGGGCTCCAGTTGAACGCGGTCTCCAGGCTGAGCTTCGACCCCAACAACGCTTCCGCCACGGGGCCAAACGGCTTCGCCGCGATGTCAGCCGCATGCAACTCGCCGCGAATCGCCATCCGGGGTACGTTCCACGAGAACCGCCCGCCGATGCCGGCATCGCAGCTCAAACCGTGAAAGGAGAACACCCCGCCGCCCAGGTCGATCGTGGCGGTCCCGTTGCCCACCCGCTCCGGTCCAACGGTGAGCCCCTGGAATCCCAGCGCCCACGACCCGGTCGGAGCAGCGATCGGCCCACGCAGCCCGCCCGTAAAGGCGAGGTTTCCCGAAACCAGGTTCCCGGCGCCGAGCCATCCCGCGATGTCCGCCGCCGGAAGCCCGTGCCCGTTGATCGTCAGGTCGAGCTGGCGTTCCCCGGCGGAGGGACGCCAGGCGATCCGGCCGGTGATCTCGCCACTCCCGGGGCCCAGGCGATAGGCGGCGTGGTTGACGGTCAACTCGCCGCCCGCGATGGACGCGTCGAAAACGACATGGTCGAGCCGGATCGGTGCGAACGTCATCGGCGCAGCCTCGATCCGGAAACCTACGCGGAGGGCATCCCACGGACCCGCCAGGCTGACCTGCGCGTCGCACGTTCCGCCGAGCCCGGGCGGGATCACCCGCGAGCGAACCCACCCGTTGACCATCCGTGCGAGCTGTGGAATCGGGGCCCGGCGGGCATGGATCGACCAGGCGGGCGCCCACGTGCCCAGCGCCAGCGGACCCTGCCAGTCAACATCCGCGGATCCGATCCGGAGACCGGAAGCCGTAAACTCGAGCACACCCTTCCCGTCGAGGCCGATTCCAAGGGTGCCACGGACGGGAAGCTCCCCGGCAAGGGGTGTGACCCGGACGGTCGCACGCCCATGTCCCCCCTTGATCCAGCCGCCGTCCCACGCAAGATCGGCGCCGGTTTCCACCCGTCCGCGCAGCCCGGCGTCCGGCACCCCGATGTGGGCGAGAAATGCCCGAAGATCGATGCCCGATCCGTCGAGATGAACACGATGGGGAAACGGCGCGCCGAGCCTGGCGAGCGTATACGTCCCGCGAATCGTACCGCCGAAGATCTCGCCGTGGTCAAGTTTTCCGACCAGGCCCCTTGAACTGATGCTCACACGTCCGGCCAGGTTCCGAACCTCGAAACCGGCTGCCACCAGGCGGCGCGAACGGATCCGCGTGCGGATCAACGGCCGGCGCTGGCTGCTCAAGCTCCCGTCCAGCGTACAGACGCCGTGGAGGAGCCCCGCCTGGTCCGTGAACCGGTCGACGGCGGCCATGTCAACTCTCCCCCGCCACGTGAGCCGGATCGTATCCCCGGCGACCAGGCCGGTTCCATCGAGCGAGATCCCCGCGCTGGAGACGTGCCAGCGGGGCACGGTGAGCGTCTTCCCGATCGCGAACCGCGCCCTGGCGCTGAGCGTGAGAGGTTGCAACCCGGGGATCGTCAGCACGCCCCGCGGGACGATGGCGAACCCGCGCGAGAGGTGCCGGTTACCCACCCAGGCTGCGCGGACGTTGTCCGCCCGGACCCCCAGGCCACCCGGGAGATTCGTTCCGGCAACATCGATGTCATCGAGAGCGAGATGCCGGATGCGGACCGTAAACCATGGCCGCGAGCGTTTCGCCGGCAGCCTGACGCCCCGCAGCGTGATCGAGACGTGCCGGGCGGACACCGTTTCCAGCTCCAGGCTCCGGTGAGCCATGTAGAGCCCGCCCAGCGTGGCGCTGGCCTCGGCGGCGCGGCACGAGAAGCCCCGGCTCTCGATATCGAGCCCGCGCACGATCACACGAGGGGGGAACAGGCCCCATTGCAACTGCTCGACGTGGACCTTCGCACCGGTTGCAGCCTCGATGCGTCCAGCGCCCCACCGCGCCACAGCGGCGCGCACCCGGGCGCTCGTCAAGAGCCGGGCCGCGCCGAGCGCAAGGAGGAGCAGGAAAGCTACGGTCGCCAGAACGGCGATCGTGGTCCGCCGCAGGTGGCGATATCTCACCCGCCCCGTTCTCCCCACTTCAACTTGCGATGGAGGATCTGGAAGAACGAGCCTTCATGGCTGGTGATCAGGCGCACCGGTTCGTCGCAACGCTTGATCCGGATCAGGTCCCGCGGTGTCAGCGGAAACCCCTCCTGGCCGTCCAGCGTCAGGAAGACCTCCTCGGCGAGGCTCTCGAGCCGAACCTCGACCACGGCGTCCAGCGGCAGTGTGATCGGCCGGTTGGTCAGGGTGTGGGGACAGATCGGCGTGATCACGAGGGCGTCGAGGGTCGGGTAGAGAATCGGGCCGCCGGCCGAGAGGTTGTACGCCGTCGATCCTGTTGGCGTCGCAACGATGAGACCGTCGGCTCGAAAACGGCTGACGAAGTTCCCGTTGACGTGAACCGACAGGTGGATCATCCGCGCCAGCGCCGACTTGTTGATCACGGCATCGTTGAGCACGAGACTGGTTACCGGTTCCCGGCCCGGCGTGATCGCCGCGACCTCCAGCCTTTCCCGCTCCTCGACCGGCGCCTTGCCCTCGAGCGCCGCGTGGAGCATCGGGAAGAGCGCCTCGGCCCGGTGCTCCGTCAGGAACCCGAGCGTGCCCAGGTTGATGCCGAGGATCGGCGTTTTCCCCACAGGCCCCCGCGTGACGGACAGGAGCGTCCCATCTCCCCCGAGCACGACGACGAGATCGACCAGCGAGGGCAGCTCCGTCCGCGTCGGGCCATCGCTCGCATCGATCACCGAGGCCGATTCGGAGTCGACCACCGTTTCCAGGCCCAGCCGCTCCAGCTCGACGACCAGCTGCCTGCCGAGATCGACAGCTTCCGCATTCGAGCCCTTCAACACCACGCCGACACGACGAACCGCCATCGCCACCATGGGCTCATTGTACCCGTTCCCCGCATCGCCGGTCCCGTCTCCTGCACCGTCGACCGTGCCCCGTGATCCACCCGCGCCTCGACACACCCACACGACGGGCCCCCTTCCGTCTTGCAAAAGGGAATCACGGGGACCTGAAACCTCCGGCGGGGAGTGATACGCTCAAGGGGCGAGAGAGGAGGTGCACCGTGTCGCTTGATAAGCTCAACGCCGCATTGACCGCCGAGATCGAGGGTCTCAAACGCGAGGGACGGGCCAAGGATCCCGAGCGCGTGATCACGGGGTACCTCGAGCCGGAGGGGGACCGCGGCCCCCGCTACCGGCTCCAGGGTGCGGATCAGCTCTTCATCCGCATGAATTCGAACAGCTACCTGTCGCTCTCCAACCATCCCGAGCTTCTCGAGGCCGCCGACCGCGCCACGCACGACTTCGGCGTTGGTCCGGGAGCGGTTCGCTTCATCGATGGGACCTTCACGCATCACGTCGAGCTCGAGCGCCGGATCGCCGCATTCCTCGGGCGCCCGGCCGCACGGATATTCAACTCGGCGTACACGGCGAACCTCGGGCTCGCGATGACCCTGGGGACCCCCGAGACGTACTGGATCGGTGATCAACTCAACCACAACAGCATCATCCGCGCCATGCGGATCGCCGGCGTTCCGAAGGAGAGCAAGGCGATCTTCGCGCACAACGACATGGACGAGCTCTCGCGCTGCCTGGAAAACGTGCCTGCCGGCACGAGGCGCGTCGTCGTCATCTTCGACGGCATCTTTTCCATGCGCGGGGACAACGCGCCGCTCGACGAGATCGTGCGCCGCTGCGAGCCCTACCGCGACCGCTTCCCTGACGGCCTGGTCACGGTCATCGACGACAGCCACGGGATCGGCGCGTACGGCGAGACAGGCCGTGGAACCGAGGAGTTCACCGGCGCCCGTGCCGATATCGTCGTCGGTACCTTCGGGAAGGCGTTCGGCGTCAACGGCGGCTTCGTCGCCTCGAGCGCCGAGGTCGTCGAGGCCGTTCGCCAGAAGGCCGACACGTACATCTACACGAACCCGCTGGGCGTCGCCGACTGTGCGGCGGCTCTCGTCGCGCTCGACATCGCCGACGGCTCCGAGGGCAGGCAACGGCTCGCCCACCTCAAGGCGCGGATCGCCCAGTTCAGGGCCGGCATCGAACGCCTCGGCTGGGAATCGATTCCGGGACCGCATCCGGTGGTCCCCCTGCTCGTCCGCGACACCGCCCGGACACGCACGCTCGTACGACACTTTTACGATCATGGCGTCCTCGTCGTCGGCCTGGCGTACCCGGTCGTCCCGCGCGGCGACGAGACGATCCGGTTCCAGATCAATGCAGCGCATACCGAGGCCGACGTCGCTCAGGCGCTCGCGGCACTCGAATCATTTAACGGCTGAGAGGGGAGGCCCATGGCGCGACGAGGCGTATACAAGATCGACAAGCGGCAGAGAGAGCTCGCCAAGCAGAAGAAACGGCGCGAAAAGCTCGAGCGCAAGCATAACAAGAACGCCGGCGACGAGGACGGACCGCCGGACGCCGGCGGCGACCAGGCTCCGCCCGAGCCAGGCGAACCCGGGTAACCTGAAGCTTCAACCGTTCCCAACAACCGCGGCGAGCCCATGTCTCACGGACCTTCGTCGCGAGACCGTCGAGACGTCCGTCAATGTGGCGTTTCGGCAAGGTAGCGCCAAGGCGTGCTCGAGGCACGTCGCCGCCGCCGCAACATCGCGCGGGCGTATCCACGCCGCAGCAGGAAGCGTATGAGATAGGCTCCTGGTTCCTGCCGAGCGCGCCCACCGGTGTGTGCAGCGAGCGCGACGTTCAGTCGGCCGTGGGGCTCCACCGGGCGTGTGGAGGCTCGTTGGGAACAGCCCTCCAGAGTAACGATCCGAATCCCTCCGGGCGCATCCCTCGTTCCTTGGAGAACGGCTGGAGGAGTCTGCGCGGGCGCCGGAGATCGCGGAACGGGACGCCGGGGAAGCGGATGGTACGCATTCTCATGGCCTTCGCCACCGCCATCGCCCCGTCCCGATCCGAAAAAGGACCCCCGCGAAGCGGGGGCCCGGAAGCGCTTTCATGAGCCGCCCTGATCGGCGGCGTTCTTATTTCAGGGCATCGAGGATCTCCGTCGCATTGTTGTTGGCATCGTAGAGAAGGGACATGAGGTAGAGGTGGTTGTGGAAGCCGTTGCTCTCGTCGGATTCGGCGTACGTCAGGTTGTGCCGAGCCTCGTCGAGCTTGGCTTTCAGCGTATCGTTGTCGACCCCTTCAAGGGCCGTGGCGGCCGCTTCCACGTTCTTCTGTGCCTGCGCATCGAGTGCCTTGAAGTTGTCCCGCCAGAGGTCGATGATGAGATTGAGATCATCGATCGTATCGAGCTCGGAGTGGCACTTGGTGCACGAAATCGTGTCGCTCCCGTCCGGTTCATGGACGGCGACGGCCCAGGAGTGGCCGTGGAGCATGTTCGAGGTGCTGCCGTCCACGGAGCTGGTGTACATGTGGCAGTCGACGCACGTGGCGCCCGGCATGGTGACCTGGTTTGGAACGCCGGTTCCGCCGGTGCCCTGCTCGATGTTGTAACTCAGATGGTCGGTATCGGCGAAGCGCAGGTTGCCGTGGCACTGGCCGCACAGCTCGCTCGCGTCCATCGCCTCGTGCTCGCCGGTTGAAGAGTTGAAGTAGGAGGGCGTGGACGGATCGTGCTGATCGTGGCACGCCGTGCAGGAAACGTTGGGCCATTCCGACGTGTTGGCCGGCGCGGTGTCGGCGGTGAACTGTCCGTCGGTGGTTGTGAAGAAGTAGCTCAGCGCGTCGGCCTCGCTCATTCCGCCGTTCGCCAGCACGGCCGTCGGCGCGTGGCAGGCGATACAGTTTTCGGCATCCGAGCCGTTGATCACCTCGTCCGGCGTTTGCCCGACGCGTTCTTCGGAGAGCTCGTCCGCGACGTCCGCCTGCGTCTTGGCGTGCTTGCTCGTCTTCCACGCGTCATAGGTCAGGTGATCGGTGTCCGCGAAGCGCAGGCTGCCGTGGCACTGGCCGCACAGCTCGCTCGAGCTCGACATCGGCTCGTGCTTGCCGGTCGAGGAGTTGAAGTAGGCCGGATGGGCCGGATCGTGCTGGTCGTGGCAGGTGATGCACGAGACGTTCGGCCAGTCGGACGTGTGGGCGGGCGCGGTGCTGTCGGAGAAAGCGCCGTCCTCGGTCGTGAAGAAGTACCCGAGGGCCTTCGTCTCGGTCATGCCCCCGTTGGCGAGGATCGCGGTCGGAGCGTGACACGCGATGCAATTCTCGGCATCATCGCCATGCAGCACGTCGTTCGGCGTCTGTCCGACGCGCTCTTCGGAAAGCTCGTCCGCCACGTCGGCCTGGGTGCTCGCGTGGGGACCGCCCGCCCAGGTGTTGTAGACGACGTGATCCGTGTCGGCAAAGCGCAGGTTGCCGTGACACTGGCCGCACAGCTCGCTCGAGCTGGACATCGGCTCGTAGGCCTTCGTTGAAGAGTTGAAGTAGGCCGGTGTGCTGGCGCCGTGCTGGTTGTGACAGACGATGCACGACACGTTCGGCCACTGGGCGGTGTTGTCGGGCGCCGTATCCGCCGTGAACACGCCGCCCGTGGTGGTAAAGAAGTGGTCCAGCGCCTCGGTCTCGTTCATCCCGCCGTTTTTCAGCACGGCCGTCGGGGCGTGGCAGGCGATGCAGTCTTCGGCATCGGCGCCGTTGATGACGTCGTCCGGCGTCTGCCCGACGCGCTCGTCGGAGAGCTCGTCCGCGACGTCCGCCTGGGTCTCGTGATGCACACCCGCGGGACACGCCTCTACGGCCGGATGATCCGGCGCGTTGATCTTGCTATCGCAGTGGCACTGGCTGCAAAGCTCATCGGACTTCTGTGTATCGAGATCGTTCGGGTTGATGATCTTGGCCGGATCGCCGCCTCCGAGGATGTGCTCCGATCCAGGCCCGTGGCACGACTCGCACTGCACGTTGACGACGTCGAGGATCCCGTCGTGGTTCACGTCGAAGTAGCTCGGATCGCCCGGTTCGACGAGCGTGGCGGGGTAGGGCTTGTAGGTCCATTCGCCCGACGTGGTCTGGTGCAGGTCGCGAACCCCGGACGCGTGACAGGAGGCGCATTTTTCGGCGAACGAGCTCGAGTTTCCGGAAGCCAGGGTCGCCGAATCGGTGGTCAGATCGAATCTCGGCAGGTCCGTGCTCGGGTCGTACCACGCGTCCGGGTTGTACAGCGTGTACCGTCCGGTCCGCTCGTCAAACTCGATCGGGGACACGTAGTTACCGGTCGAAAGGGAGTCGAAAGCATCGGTCACCGGAACGCGCACCACGAACATCTGGGCGGCCTTGCCGTTGCCGCCGATGGTGAAGACCACCGGCATCTTGTCCTGGCCGATCGTGATGAAGTACCGTCCGTTCTCGACCGACAGGATTGGTGCGTTCGGCTTGTAGGGGTCGAAGACCGAAGATATCTTGTTGAAGTCGAGCCCCTCGGCGAAGTCATCGACGCCGTCGCCGTCGTAATCGGCGATCACGCCCTCGCCGCGTTTCATCGAGTACTGGGTCAGCGCCTGCCGCAGCTCGTGAGCGTGGGTGTTCTCGCGCCAATCGGCCTCGTCCTGGTGGCACGCGATGCAGTATTCAGCGCCCACCTCGACGCCGGTCTGGAGTTGGTCCATCGTGTAGGTCAGCTGAAGCTTCTGGATGACATCGTTGACGTTGACGGTTCGCTTGACGTGACGAACGCCCCGGATGGCGTGGCTGCTCCGGAGCTGCGGTCCCGCAGCCGAAGCGATCGTTGCGATAGCCGCGACCACGAGAGTCCCTAAAACTGCCTTTCGTCTCATTCCGACCTCCTTCTTGGGATGGGGGAGGTACTCGAAAGGACCGCGCACGAGCGGAACGACAGGAATACCTCCCGGAAGCAATGGTGATACGTATCGGGATGCCTTGTCGAGATTTTGAAGGAATGTGCCGGTCCGGGCATCCGCGCCCGGGCGGACGGATGCGCAAAGGCCTCAAGCGATGGCGTGCTTTGAACCTGCATTATTCTCGCATTGTTCGCGGGAAGTGGCTGGTTTGCGAAATTGCACATATAATCACAAGCTGTTTCCCACTTGCCCTTCCTGGGATAACTCCCATATGTAATCTAGATCCGGCCTTGAAGGATGTCAAGATATTACTATGTAGTCATTTAGCGAATCATGGGCTTCTGGATGTCCGGCACACCTTGGCTCACGCACTCCGGGGATTATTCTGCGACAAGGCCGCGTTCTTGCTTCTATCAGTACTCTGGTCGGCCGGGGATGCGGGCTGGAAGTTGCGGAGGTGCGAGAGATGAGCGAGTTGCTTGATACCAGGCGATCCCGGAGGGAGAAGCTGAAGGAGATGATCCGGAGGCTCCACGACGGGGCCGACCCCGAGGTGCTCAAGGAGGAGTTCCGGGAGATCCTGGCCGACGTCGGGACCGCGGAGCTCTCCGCGATGGAGACGGAGTTGATGGAAGAAGGGCTTCCCCAGGAGGAGGTCCAGCGGATGTGCGACGTGCACGCCCTCCTCTTCCGGAGCAGCTTTGGCGGCGGCGGCGACGTGACCATGACTCCGGGCCACCCGGTCCACACCTTTCGCCTCGAGAATCAGGCCATCATCGAGATCGTCGGTCGGTACCGCGAGGTGCTCCAGGGTCTCAGGACCGGCGACGGCGCGGCGAATGTCGATCTCCTGGAGGAATGGCGGCGCGTCCACGACAGCCTGGCACGTGTGGACAACCACTACCAGCGCAAGGAACACCTCGTGTTCCCCTACCTCGAGAAAGCCGGGCTGACCGGGCCGCCGAAGGTCATGTGGGGCGTCGATGACGAGATCCGAAGCATGCTCAAGGCGGTCGGGGAGTTGCTGGAGTCGGCCGGAGAGCTGCACGCCCAGGAGCTGGACCTGGCCGTGGAGACGCTGATCGAACCCATGCTCCGCAAGATCGAGAGCATGGTCGAGAAGGAGGACCGGATCCTCTGGCCGATGGCGCTCGAACACCTGTCTCAGAACGACTGGCAGGAGGTCGTCGCCGGCTGGCGGGAGTTCGGGGAGCTGCTCGCCGAGCCGGCCGGCATCTGGCTACCCCTGGCCACAGGCGTTTCGCCCGCCCCAGGACCGGATCCTGCTCGAAATAGCGCCGGAGCGATCGCGCTGCCCTCGGGAGGGCTGAGCGTGGAACAGCTGACGGCCATGCTGAACACCCTTCCGGTCGACATCACGTTCGTCGACGCCGAGGACACCGTCGCCTACTTCTCCGAGGGCCCGGACCGCGTCTTCGCCCGGAGCCGCACGGTGCTGGGAAGAAAGGTGCAGAACTGCCATCCGCCCAAGAGCCTGCACATCGTCCAGCGAATCGTCGACGAGTTTCGCGAAGGCACGCGGGACGTCGCCGAGTTCTGGATCCAGCAGGGAGGACGTTTCGTGCACATCCGGTACTTCCCGGTGCGGGCGGCCGACGGACGCTTCCTTGGCACCCTCGAGATGACCCAGGACGTCACGGCCATCCGCGCTCTCGAGGGCGAGCGGCGCCTCCTGGACGACGAAGCGGAGGAGAAACGATGAGGGAGGAGCTGGTGACGCCCGATACCCGCATCGGGAAGCTCCTCTCGGAGCATCCGGAAATCGAGGCGTTTCTCGTCAGGATCTCCCCGCGCTTCGCTGCGTTGAAGAACCCGATCATGCGGCGAACCGTCGGCCGCATGGCCACCGTGGCCCAGGCGGCCGCGATCGCCGGCATGCCGGCGCCCGAGCTCGTCATGGCCCTCCGCCGGGAGCTCGGGCAAGCGGGGGGCGAGGCGGCCGCCGTTTCCGAAGACGTATCGCCATCCCCCCGGCCCACGTGGGTCGAGGTCACCGAGCCTTCGGTGGTCCTCAACGGCGACGAGCTAATGGCCCAGGGGCACACGCCGGTCAATGCCGTTCGCCGCCGGCTCGGCGAGCTCGCCCCCGGCCAGGTGCTGCTGCTCGAGGTCTCGTTCAAGCCGGAGCCCCTGATACAGGCCTTGCAGCACCAGGGCTTCAACCTTCACGCGGAACCGGCCGGCGGCGGCGCCTGGAAGGTCTGGTTCCGCAATGCATGATGGGATACCATCCCCAACGCGAGCGTGATCTACCTCGGATAGAGCTGGAGCGGAGCATGAAGACCACAGAATCGATCCTCGACCTCATCGGAGGCACCCCCCTCCTGCGGCTTGGAGACCTGGAGCCCGCCGGGAGCGGCGAGGTATGGGCCAAACTGGAGGCCTTCAACCCCGGGTTTTCCGTCAAGGACCGCATCGGACTCGCCATGGTCCGCGCGGCCGAGGCCAACGGCAGGCTCAAACCCGGCGGAACAATCGTGGAGGCCACCGCCGGCAACACCGGGATTGCCCTCGCCCTCGCCGGGCGCAGGTCCGGATACCGTGTCATTCTCGTCGTGCCGGAGAAGTTCTCGACCGAAAAGCAGGTCATCATGCGCGCCCTGGGCGCCGAGCTGATCCTCTCTCCTGCCGAGGAGGGAATGGAGGGGGCGCAGCGCCGGGCGCGGAGCATCGCGGAGAAAACTCCCGGCGCGTTCTACGTGGATCAATTCGCCAACCCCGCCAATCCGGACGTTCACGCTTCCACGACCGGTCCGGAGATCTTCGAGCAGACGGCGGGGAAGCTCGACGCCATCGTCATCGGATGCGGCTCCGGGGGCACGTTCACCGGCACCGTTCGCTACCTGAAGCAGCGTGTTGCGGGCCTGCACGCCGTGGCCGTGGAGCCGGTCGGCTCCATCCTCGGCGGCGGCGAGCCCGGGCCCCACGAGATCGAGGGCATCGGGATGGACGTGATCCATCCGATCGTCGACCTCGACCTCATCGACGAGGTCATGGCGGTTTCCGACCCCGATGCTTTTGCCACCCTCCGCGCGCTCGCCGCCCGGTGCGGCGTCCTTGCCGGCTCATCCGGGGGCGCCAACGTTTGGGCCGCCATACAGGTCGCCGGACGGCTCGGGCCGGGCACGCGAACCGTGACCATGATCCCCGACTCGGCCGAACGCTACCTTTCCAAGTCCATCTTCGAGCTTTTCCCGGAGGCCGTACTGTGAAGATCGAGACCAGATGCGTCAGGGCGGGCTACGAACCCGAGGAAGCCACCGGAGCGGTCAACGTTCCCATATACGCGACCTCCACGTATGCGTACCGCCGCTTCGGCGAACACCGGGGCTGGGAGTATTCGCGCACGGCCAATCCGACCCGCAGCGCGCTCGAGCGCGCCGTCGCCGAGCTCGAAGGCGGCGCCGACGCCGTGGCGTTCGCGTCCGGCCTGGCCGCCATCGATGCGGTGACCAACCTCCTTCAGCCCGGCGACCGGATCGTCGCGTCGGACAACCTGTACGGCGGCACCTACCGTCTCCTGGAGACGATCACCGCCCGCCACGGCATCGCGACCACCTTCGTCGATGCCTCCACGAGCGACCTCCTGTCCGCCGCCGTCACCGGAACCACCCGCCTCATCCTCCTGGAGACGCCGACGAACCCCCTGATGCAGCTTGCTGACATCGCCGCGGCGGCCCGGATCGCCCACGAACGCGGGATCCTGCTGGTGGTCGACAACACCTTCTTGACGCCGGTCTTCCAGCGCCCGCTCGAGCTGGGCGCCGACCTCGTCGTACACTCGACGACCAAGTACCTCAACGGCCATTCCGACAGCGTGGGCGGTATCGTGGTCGCGGGGACGCACGAGCTGGGCGAACGACTGCACACGATTCAGAACAACGTGGGCGCCATCATGGGACCGTTCGACGCCTACCTCGTTCTTCGAGGTCTGCGAACCCTCGCCGTCCGCATGGCCGCCCACGAGGCCAACGGTCGGGCCCTCGCGAGCATGCTCGCCCATCGGCGGGACGTTGCGCGCGTCCTGTACCCGGGACTGCCGGGCCATCCCCAGCATGACCTGGCGAGCCGCCAACAGGGTGGTTTCGGCGCGATGATCTCGTTCGACCTCGGAACCCTCGCCAGGGCGCGCGCGTTCTGTGACGCCACCGGAATTTTTCTCCTCGCCGAGTCCCTCGGCGGCGTCGAGTCCCTGGTCTGCCATCCCGCAACCATGACGCACGCAGCGGTACCACCGGCGGAACGGGAACGCCTGGGCATCGGCGACGGGCTGCTTCGCCTTTCCGTGGGGATCGAAGCTCTCGAAGACCTGGAAGCCGACCTGGTCCAAGCGCTCGACGCCGCTGGAAAGGCGTGAACCCCCGAGACGTCACCGCCTACAGCACGATTCCTCGATTCTTGAATGTCCTGAAAAGGTATTCAACAACGAGCGAACCGGCAAACGTCACGATACTGGCATAGAATGCGCTTCGTTGAGTTACCCATTGATATTTCATCAGGGCGATAAAGACGACAAGGAGAATCAATAGATTTACGATAAGGAGGATCCTGTTCCCTCCCATGCGCTTGTGTAATCTCAAATGAGCGATGACAACAAACATGTAAATAACAGTGAAAACCGTACTTGTGATCGATGCAATCTCGCCCAGGTCAAAGAATAGCGCGAAGAAAAGACCCAATCCAGCCGTGATATATAGACCCTCTGTTGAACCGAACCAGACCTTTCTTTCGAAGTTCTCCGGCAACTCTCCGTCCTTTGCCAACGAGTACGCGATATTCGCGCCACCAAAGATCGTTGCATTCAAAGCGGATGAAATCGAGAACAGTGCACCAACTGATATAAGCACAAAACCAAAAGAGCCCAAAAACGGTTTTGCTGCTATTGCCAGCGCGTTCTCTTGTGCCTTGACAATGTCTGACAGGGGCAGGTTCCCTATTGTCACAAGTGAGATCAGAATATAGAAGCCCATCACAAACAGGATACTGATAAATATCGCCAACGGAACGTTCTTTTTCGGGTTTTCTATGTTCTCTGATGCGTTTGTGATAAGACCAAAGCCCATGTAGGACAGGAAGAAGATGATCGAAGCATTCAGCAATCCCGCCGTATGGCTACTGTCAAAGACAGGCCGGGTCATTCCCCATTTGATTGTCATAAACCCGCCAACAATAAAAATGAGCAGAATTGATAGCTTGGTGAGGACAATATAGAATTCGGCCTTGCCAACGGCCTTGCTTCCGAAAAAGTTCAATGCAGTAAAAAATGAAATCACGATGATCTCAACAACGCCGATTGCAAGAGTGGTTGATGCAACGTGTATAAATGGAAGCAGGTAACCGGCAAAACCTTTCACAAAAAGAGAAATGGAGACGACATACGTCAACCACATCAAGATGCTCAACGCGCCCGTGACGACATTGTCCCCGATACCCCTGAGTATGAAAGCGATGGGTCCTGCATTGGATATGATCTGGGATCCAAGTATCGCGTAGGAATACGCCACAACCAGTGCATAGATCCCGGAAAGTATGAATGCTTCCGGAAGGTCGTGTCCCGCGATTTCAGCTCCCAAGCCGAAAATGGAAAAAATGCTGGCACCGATCATCGTGCCTACCGCCATGGAAATCACTTCTACGAGACTCAGTTTCTTTGGCTTCATGTTGAGCTGCTCCTTGAGCTTTGAACGTGCGCCGGGCGAGAGAGCTTCCGTGGTCCCGCTACTATAGGGCCTCGAGCTTCTCGATCAGTTCTGCAGCCGTGATACACCGGTACATGCCTTCGACCTTCTGTTGCGCCTTGCTGTTCCGCGTGGCCGTGCAATCGGACACGAGGATACACTCGTAACCGTCCGACTGGAGGGTATCCATGGTTTTCGCCACACAGTGATCGGTCGTGAAGCCGGTGAAGTAGATCGTCTTGATTCCCCTCTCCTCGAGGATGGCCCGCAGATCGCTCCCCTTGGTGTTGTCGAATCCGGTCCGACCGTGCACCTCCACGTCTGACTCGTCGAAGATGCCCTCGGTGTACTCGGCCCTCCACGTGCCGGCGGTGAACTGCCCGAACAGCTTCGGAAGGAACGGGATGGCCCTGTACGTGGCTTTCTCTTTCCTGTCCAGGATGAAGGGCGACTGGATCACCGTCAGGCCACGCTTCCTGGCAACGTCCAACAGCCGTCGCGTGTTCGGGTACACGTTACGGGATTCGTACTGCTTCCTGATGAGCCGGTGAAAGAAGCTCCGCTCGGTCCACGTCTTTTGGTATTCCACGACCAGAATAGCCATCTGCGAAGAACTGGACATCGTCACCGCCCCCCTGCGCAGGACCACTCCTTGGAGAAGGTGCCAATCGCACCGGTGCTCCTGGAACGGGTCCCCTCGGCCGCCTCGACAAAGTTCTCACCCAGGATACCGCACACCGCCAAACACCTCCGGAGCTGTCGCCATCCCGGCTTGCGGCGGTGACGATCGGTGATAGGCTTTCCGGCGGGAGGAGCGATGAGTCAGGAAGCCAAGCCAATCGTCCGTTCGATGGAAGACGTGCCATCCGACGCGGTCCCGGGAACCCGCGGCGTCAGCATCCAGGTTCTCTTGGGACCGGACGAAGGCGTGCCGAGTTTCATCACGCGCCGTTTCACGATCGAGCCGGGCGGGCGGATTCCCACGCACCGCCATGACACGATCGAGCACGAGCAGGTCGTCCTGGAGGGCGAGATGGTTCTCGGCCTCGATGACGACGCCGTCACGGTCCGGGCCGGCGACTGCGTCCTGATCCCCCCGGGCACCGCCCACTGGTACGAAAACCGCGGCGATGTTCCGGTGCGCTTTCTCTGCATCGTGCCAGTGACCGCGGACTATCAGACCGAGTGGCTGGAGCCGGTGGTCGAGTAGACCTCAGCCCCGAAGCGTCCTGCACCGGGCGAGGATCTCGGTCCACGAGCGATCGACCTCGGCGTCCAGCGCTCCACGGTCTCCGGAGTTGTCGATGACGATATCGGCCACGGCGCGCTTCTCGTCGAGCGGCGCCTGGGCGTCCAGCAGGGCGCGGGCGTGCGCCTCGGGCATGCCGCGCGCGATCGCCCGTTCGAGCTGCTGCTCCGGCCGGCACCAGACGACCGCGAGCAGGTCGTAGCTCGAAAACCCGCCGGTTTCCACGAGCAGGGCAGCTTCGATGACGGCCACGACGGTCTCGTCATGGTGGCACGCCGACAGCCCGTCCAGCCAGGCGGCGACGCGCCGGCGGACGAGCGGATGGATGGCCGCGTTGAGCCGGCCCAGGCTGCCCGGATCGCCGAGAACGAACCGCGCCAGCGCCTCCCGGTCCACGGAGCCATCCACCGTGAGGGCCGCAGCGCCGAACAGGGTGCGAACGGCGGCGGCGCCGGGCTCGCCCGGCCGGTACAGCTCGTGGACGAGCGTATCGGCGTCGATGACGCGCGCGCCCCGCGCGGCCAGCAGACGCGCCACGGTGCTCTTGCCGCTGGCCAGGCCGCCGGTCAGCCCGACGGTGCAGATCTTCTTGCGCCCCGTCTCGTCGCCGACAGGCGCACGAGAGCTCATCACGCCTCGATGCCGCGGCGCAGGCTCGCCGCGCGCACGGTGTTGGCCATCAGCATCGCGATCGTCAGCGGACCGACCCCTCCCGGCACCGGGGTGATGCGGGAGGCCAGCGGCGCAACCCGGACGAAATCGACATCCCCGGCCAGCACGGAGCCTTTCGCCTCGAAACGCGCCATCCGGGCCTCGTCGCCGGGGAACAGCCGCTCGACCGTTTCCCTCTCCGTGATCCGGTGGATCCCGACGTCGATGACGACGGCGCCCGGCTTGACGTGCTCCGGGCCGATCAGCGCCAGCTTGCCGGCGGCGGCCACGAGGATGTCGGCTTGCCCGGTGACGGCGGCCAGGTCCCGGGTCCGTGAGTGGCAGAGGGTCACGGTCGCATGGGCGTGGAGCAGGAGCATCGCCAGCGGCTTGCCGACGATGTCGGACCGCCCGACGATGACGGCGCGCCGGCCCTCGACCGGGATCTTCTCCCGGCGCAGCAGCTCCATGATCCCGGCCGGCGTGCACGCAACCAGCGCGGGCCGTCCCTGCTGGAGGAGACCGACGTTGAGCGGGTGAAAGCCGTCGACATCCTTGGCCGGATCGATCCTGTCGAGCACCGCGTGCGTGTCGTAGCCGTCCGGGAGCGGCAGCTGGACGAGGATGCCGTCGACCCCGGGATCGGCGTTGAGATCGTCCACGAGCCGTTCGACCGCGGCCTGCCCGGCGCCCGCCTCGAGCCGGTGCGTCCCGGAGGCCATGCCGAGCTTTTCACACGCCCGCGCCTTGGCGCCGACGTAGACCCTGGACGCCGGGTCGTCTCCGACCAGGATGACGTCGAGCCGTGGCACGATCCCCCGGGCCGCGAGGCCCGCGACCCGTTCGCCGACCTCGCCGCGAATCTCCGCGGCGAGCCGTTTCCCGTCAAGCAACTTTTCGTTCATCTCTCACCTCCGGTCCGATCAGCCTTGCGGCCCTCGTACAGCGTCGCGACGCCCCCCGTTTGCGCCGATGCCCGGACGTCCGTCAGCCCGAGCCTTGCAAGCAGGGCAGACATGGCGCCGGCGTCGGGGAAACTCTCCACGGAGGCCGGCAGGTAGGTGTACGCCTCCGGGTCCCCGGAGAGCCAGCGGCCCAGGCGGGGGGGGACCGTTCTCGTCCACCAGCCGAGCACCGGCGCAAGCGGCCCGTGCGGGTGGGAGAACTCGAGGATCACGAGCCATCCCCCCGGCCGGAGCACGCGGACCAGCTCGGCCAGGCCGTGCTCCAGGCTCTCGAAATTTCGCACCCCGAACGCCACCGTCACCATGTCGACAGCGTTCTCCGAAAGCGGCAGGCGCAGCGCATCGCCCGCGAACAGTGGCAGCCTCCGGCCCTTCTCCCGCGCCTTCCGGGAGGCCAGCGCCAGCATCGGCACGCAGAAGTCGCTGGCCATCGCCGGGATCTCGCGCGGAAAGCCGAGCGCTACGTCCCCGGTGCCGGTGCAGACGTCGAGCACGAGCCCCGGGCGCGCCCGCCGCACCCGCCGCGCCATCACACGCCGCCACAGCACGTCCTGGCCCAGCGAAAGCACCCGGTTGAGCAGGTCGTACCGGTGTGCAATCCGCCCGAACATCCCCCGGATCTCCGTCGAACGCTTGGATTCGAGCTCCTCCCGCACGGCCGTGAGACTACCACACGAGCACGTCCAGGCAATGCCTTGGACCGCGGTGCGAACGCTTCCTCCAGGGGACGCCCGGGTCAACTGGTGGCCAGGGCCTGTTTCAGCGCTTCGAGGGCACGGTGGCGGTGCGATATCGCATTCTTCTCCGCGGGCGTCATCTCCCCGTACGTCTTCCCGCCACCGCCTTCGGGGATGAAGATACTGTCCCATCCGAATCCCCGCCGCCCCCTCGGCGCCCCCGCGATCATGCCGCGAACGACGCCCAGACCGTACACCTCCTCCTGCCCATCGAAGGCGCACGCCATGCACCTGACGATCGCGCGGGGATCGGCGAACGCGTGGGCAATCCGGGCGATTCCCGCCGGTCCAACGCTGACCAGCAGCCACCGCACGAGGGGACCCGGGAATCCTCCCATGCCGACGACCTCCAGGGACGTATCTTCGACGAGCACCGGCCGGCGGACACGCTCGTACGCCCTGCGCGCCTTGTCACGGACGATCTCTCTGAGCTCGAGCGACTGGATTTCCACGAGATCCAGCGCCTGGTGTTCCAGCGTCACGCCCAGCACCTCCTCGGCCTCCCGGAGCTTGCCGAGATTCGACGTGACGAAGACGAGACTCGCGATCCTCATCCCACGCTCCCCGACGGCCCGCTCATTTCCTCCACCTTCAACCGGTAGGCCGCCGTCTCCCGGCTCAGCCCCTTGAGCCGGAAATTGCCCCGGTGCTCCGTGGGGAAGAGGTAGGCGACCGAGGCGTGCGTTCTCTCCCCGAGGATAATCTCGCCCGGCTGGGCGACGAGCTCTTCCAGCCTCGCCGCAACGTTGACCGCGTTGCCCAAGACCGTGTAATCGACCCGCGTCTGGGAGCCGATCTCGCCGACGATGACCGGGCCGGTATTGAGGGCGAGCCGGACCTCGACCTGGTCGAGTCCTTCGAGCGCCCGGCGGCGGTTCCAGGCCACCAGCGCCTGGCGGAGCGCGATCGCCGCCCGCACCGCGCGCTCCGCATGGTCCGGTTGCGGCAGCGGCGCGCCGAAGAATGCCATCACCGCGTCGCCGATGAACTTGTCGAGCGTGCCGCCGAAGGCGAACACGGCGTCGACGGCCAGGGAAAAATACTCGTTGAGCAGCCCGGCGACCTCGGTCGGCGCCAGCCGTTCGCACCGCGGCGTGAAGCCGACGATATCGGCGAAGAGCACCGTGGCCTCGCAAAGCGTTGCCTCCGGCGCCACACCCGACGGTCCGGAAAGCACGGCGTCGATGACGGCGGGGGAGTGGTACCGCTCGAGCCGGCGGCGGACCTCCTGTTCCCGGCGTATCTTCTCGCGAAGGCGCGCCTGTTCGATGGCGACGGCGGCGGAGTTCGCGAGGGCCGTCAACAGGTCGAGATCCGACGCGGAGAACGATCCGACGTGGAGCGGGGAATCGACGTAGATCACGCCGATGACCCGGTCGCGGTGCCACAGCGGAACGCACATCGCCGAGCGGATCTGGTGAATACGGATACTCTTCCTCGACTCGAACCGGACGTCGGCCTGGGCGTCGTGGGTCAGGACGGCCACCTTGTCCCGCATCACCGTGTCGAGGATCGTCCTGGACAGGGGTACCGGCGGCGGCTCACCCTCCACCGTCTGCCGCGAGCGGAACAGCTCCAGTTGGGGCGTTCCCGTCCCGTCGTCCAGCAATATGAAACCCCGGTCGACGGCGAGATGGCCGAAGATCAGGTCCATCACCTTCTCCAGGACCGGGGAAAGCTCCTCCACCTCGAGCAGCGTCTTGGAAACCTCGGCCAGCACCGCCAGGACCCGGGTTCCCTCGCCGCCCTGGGTGCGCTCCGTCTCTCGGTCGAGCTCCAGTCCGTACTCGCGTTTGAACTCGTCGAGCGGCCTGAGGAAGGTGGCCGATTCCTCGCTCCCAACGTCGCCCGTGCCTTCCACCACCGTCAACCGGAAACTACCAACGTCGAGCACCGTTCCGGGCGCAAGGACAGCCTCGGTCACGAACTCACCGCCGATCTTGATCCCGTTCGTTGACTCCAGGTCGACGATGCGGAGGCTGCCGCCCTCGTCACCTTCGACGCGCGCATGGTGCCGGGAAACGGAAAAGTCGGCAAGCAGAACCTCGTTGTCGGTCGCTCGCCCGATGGTCGTCCCATCGCGCAGCGGGACGCGCCGCGTCACCCCCTGGTCGTCGAATTCGAAGTAAAGCATGCCCGCCCATTATATCGCGATCTTTGCGCGGTCACTCCTCGTGGTACCGGTCGGTCAGCTGGGTCTTGAGGTACATGCCTTCGATCAGGTCCCGGTAGCGTTCGGTCACCACGCGCCGCTTGACCTTCAAAGTCGGCGTGATCTCGCCTTCGGCGAGCGAGAGCTCCCGGTCCAAGAGGGCGAACTTCCTCACCTTTTCATGCTGCGACAGGCCCCGGTTGATCCCGGCGATCGCCTCGTTGATCAGCGCAAAGGTGTCCGGATGGCGGGCCATTTCCTCCGCCGAGAGGTTCGTGTCCCCCCGCTTGGAGAAGTGTGTGGCCAGGTTCTCGAAGTTCGGAACGATCAGGGCCGTCAAGTAGGGCAACCTGTCGCCGACGACCACGGCCTGGGTGATGTACGGCGTTGCCTGGAGCTTGCCCTCGATCGGCTGGGGCGCCACATTCTTCCCACCCGACGTGACGATAATGTCCTTTTTCCTGTCGGTGATGAACAGGAAACCGTCCGCATCCAGGTAGCCCACGTCGCCGGTGTGAAACCAGCCCTCGGGGTCGATGACTTCGCGCGTTTCGGCCTCGCGGTTGAGGTATCCCTTCATCACGTGATCGCCGCGGGTCAGGATCTCGCCGTCCTCGGCGATCGTGACCTCGACGCCGGCGACCGGAAGCCCGACCGAGCCGATCCGGTGGTTTTGAGGCGTGTCCACCGAGATGACGGGCGACGTTTCGGTCAAGCCGTATCCCTTGTAAATGGGAAGCCCGATCGTCAAGAAGAACTCCTCGACCTCTCGGGACAGGGGGGCGCCCCCGCAGACGGCAAAACGCAACCTGCCTCCGAGCCGGTCGATGATCTTTGAAAATACCCGCCCCCTCGCAAGCCTGAACTGCGCCCTGACGAACGCGGAGGGTCGCTTGCCGGCAACCATCGCGTCGAGCCGCCTGCGCCCGGTCGCCAGGGCCCATTCGACGAACCGGCGTTTCATCCCCTCCTGCTGGCGGATTCCCGACATGATCTTGATGTAGGAGCGTTCGAACACCCTCGGCACCGAGACAAGTATGGTCGGTTTGACCTCGACGAGGCGGCCCGGAACCCGCTCGATGGCCTCGACGTACACGATTTGCGTCCCCCGCGCGAAGAGCGCGTAGTCCACGAGCCGCTCGAACACGTGCGACAGCGGCAAGAACGACAACGAGACGTCATGTTCATTGATATCGAACGGCCCCAGCGCCTGGGTGAAATCGAACACGAAGTTCCAGTGCGTCAGCATGACACCCTTGGGATCGCCGGTCGTGCCGGACGTGTAGATCACGCTGACGACATCGTCGCGTTCGGGATGGTGGAACGGATCCATGCCCTTGTCGAGCCGTTTCAACCACTCCCGGCCGCGCGCCTCGAGGCTGGCGAGCGTCGTCAGCCCGCCGTCGCCATCCTCGGGAGGGTCGATGATGATGAGCTCGACGTCCCCCGCGAGCCCGGCGGCCCGTGCGGCCACCGGCAACATCTTTGGCGTCGAGACGACGAGGCGCCGCGCACCGGCATCTTCGAGGATGTAGGCGACCTGGTCCGCGATCAGGTTGGGATACAGCGGAACGGAAATCGCCCCGCTCAGGCTGCACGCGAAATCGAAGATATGCCATTCGGGCCGGTTCTCGGAGTACAGAGCGATACGGTCTCCGGGCCGGACTCCCGCGGCGATGAAGCCTGCGGCAAGCTCCCGGACTCGCCGCCCGAATTCCTCGGTTGAAATATCGTGCCACTTCCCTCCGCGCTTGGCCCGCAGGAGCTTCTTGCGGCCCGCCGAAATCGACAGCACATGTTCGAAGAGGTCTCGAAGCGTTTCCATAATCCCCCCGAAAGATCGCTATGACGATACTACCGTGGCAGAGCCCTCCAGCTCAACGAGCGCCGCGCCGGCGCCGGACGGCCCTGGGCGGGTGCACCCCGAACCATTTCAAGAGCCGACTCCGGCGGCGACGGGCGCGTTTCGACCCCGGGTGAAGCATCGAAAGAAACACCGGCGGCCCGCCACACCGGTAGAGCTGGCGGGATGCGAGCGGCCACTGGAACGCCGGCCCCCTGCGCAGAACCTCGAGCCAGGCGGGGCACGCCTGCGGGCTCATCGGATCGACCCGCCGCATGCCGTACGGCGCCAAGTTGATCCGAAGCACCGCTTGGGGGCTGAAGTCGCACCGCCGGGCAAGCCAACCCTCGAGGCTCGTCATCGCAAAGTCGTAGATCGAGGGGCCCCAGCCCGCCCGCTGGCCCCTGGGCATCAAGATGATCTGCCGGCAGGTCATCGCCTGCATCAGGGGGAGCATGCTCAACCGTTCCGCACGCGACCCCAACCGGCAATATCCTCTGACGAGCTCCGGCAGATCTTCCGGCCTCAGCAACGCATCGAGCGCCCGCAGGGCCGCGGCATGCCGGTAGACTCCGCTTGCCGCGTCATCCGGCTGTCCGAGCCGGTCGAGCCAGAACCCGACCAGGTCGCGCGTCGCGAGCTGCTTCTCGACGGCGGCGAGCTCCCACTGGAACCGCATGGCCGCAGCCCTGTCAACCCCCCGCTCCACCCTGGGAAGCGGGGCAGCGACGAGATCCCGGAAGCCGTACGCCGCCGCCTCGCGGATCCTCTCGTCGGAGTCGCCGAGCGCAGCCCGGTAGACGGGGAGCAACACCGGGTCGTGGAAGGCCGCACCACCCAGCAGGAGCCCCACGCGCTCGGACTCGTCGAGGCGCCCGGAACGCCACAGCCCGATCAGACGCGACGGCCCGGGCCAGCGTGATAATACGAACCGGGCCATGTTGACGCGGCCCTCCTGCCTGAAGAAATCTCCAGGGAAGTACGCAGCCGCGGCCGGCACCGGGAGGCGGGCCGGTGGTGCTGCGGACGCCACCGCCGTCAGCAACCCGGCCAGGAACACAGCGGCCACAACTTGCTCACATCGTTGCATCATCTGTGAGAGGATACAGGGGATGGTGCGCCGAATAAAGCTGACGATCGCGTATCTCGGGACGCCGTACCACGGCTGGCAGCGGCAGCCAGCGCAAAGAACCATCCAGGGAGAGATCGAAGACGCCGTCGCGGCCGTGACCGGGGGTCTCGGCGTCGCCGTCACCGGGGCCGGACGGACCGACGCCGGCGTCCACGCGCGGGGCCAGGTGGCGCATCTCGACCTCCCCGACAGCTTCCCCCCTGAGGCGCTTCCAAGAGCGCTCAACGCCAGGCTTCCGGAGACGATCCGCATCATGGCCGCCGTCCCGGCCCCCCCCCGGTTCCACGCTCGTTTCAGCGCCCGCGGCAAGCGATACGCCTACCGGGTCGGGTGGGGCCCTGTCCCGCTTCCGTGGCGCGCGCTGCGCACCGCCCGGATGCCGGAGCCGGCCGACCGCGACGCGCTGGAGCGCTGCCTCCAGGCCCTCGTCGGCCGCCACGACATGGCCTCGTTCTCCGTCCCCGATCCCGCCCAGGGGCCGACCGTCAAGACGATCTTTGCGGCCCGCGCCTCCTGGGGACGCACCACGTTGCAGGTGGACTTCTTTGGGAGCGGGTTCCTCCGGTACCAGGTCCGGAGGATGGCCGGCGCCCTGCTCGAGGTCGGCGCCGGGGAACGGAGCGCCGCCGATTTCATGCGCCTGATCGAGATCCCGACGCCCGGCGCCCCGCTGCCCACCGCGCCGGCCCGGGGCCTGACGCTCGAGAGGGTCTTCTACCGCCTCCCGCCCCTCGCGGCGATGTCCCGGGCATCATCCTGACTCCGCCCTGGGAAGCACCCGGAAGAGGAGGATCGCTCCGAAGATGCCGGAAAGGAGCGAGGCGACGAGGATCCCCAGCTTGGCGCCCGCCAGCAGCCCCGGCGCTTCGAAGGCCAGGTCGCTGACGAACAGCGACATGGTGAAGCCGATACCCGCCAGCGCGGCGACGCCCCAGACCTGGCCGAAGGTCACGCCCTCGGGCAGGTGGGCCCGCCCACTCTTGACGGCGATCCAGGTAAAACCGACCACGCCGAGCTGTTTGCCCAGGACGAGACCCACGATGACGCCGAGGGCCTCGGCGCTCATCAGGACCCGTACGGGATCGCCTCTCAGCACCACTCCGGCGTTGAAAAGGGCGAAGAGAGGCAGGACGAAGAATGCCTGCACCGGGTGGAGGTACTGCTCCAGGGCGAGCCCCGAGGGGTACATGCGAGCCCCCGCGTTCCACACCCTGTCGATGGCGCCAAGCTGGGATCTTTTCTCGATCATGCTCGCGCGGGTCAGATCGCCGTGCGCCGTGAGCTCGTCCAGGCTCGTCCGCAGCGCATCGATGAACGTGTCCGGCTCCATGCTCGCCTTGACCGGAACGAGGAGCGCCACCAGGATCCCGGCGATGGTCGCGTGGACCCCCGACACGAGGACCGCGGCCCAGAAGGCGACGATCACGGCCGCCAACGGGCCGACCCGGTTGACCCTGGCCTTGATCATGCCGGCCAGCACAACCAGCAAGACAGCCGCGGCCATCAGGGCCGTCAGGTTGATCTTCTCCGTGTAGAACAGCGCGATGACGAGAACCGCGCCCAGGTCGTCCGCGATGGCCAAGGCCATCAGGAAAACCTTGAGCCCGATCGGAACCCGCTTGCCGAACACGGCGAGAAGTCCAATGGCAAAAGCGATGTCGGTGGCCATCGGGATGCCCCAGCCTCCCGCCGCCGGCCCGCCGTGATTGATCCCGTAATACAGGAGCGCCGGAACGATCATGCCGCCGAGAGCGGCCGTGACGGGCAGAATGGCCCGGTCGAGGGAAGAGAGCCGCCCGACCAGCAGTTCCCGCTTGATCTCCAGGCCAACGACGAAGAAGAACACGACCATCAACCCGTCGTTGACCCAGTGGTGCAAGCTCAGCGAGAAGCTCCAGCCGCCCCAGCTGATTCCCGCCTTGATGTGGAGCATGTGTTGGTAACTCCCGGCCCAGGGCGAGTTGGCCCATACCAGCGCCGTCACAGTACAGATCAGCAGAACGATGCTGCTGGTCACCTCGCTGTGCACGAAGCGTCTGAAGTAGTCACGCATTCCGGGGGAGTCCGTGCCGGGTTTCCATATCAGACCCAGTGTACCGTGGTACGCCACGCCGGCCACGTGGTTCTTCGGCTTGCCTCCCGTGCATTCTCGCCGCCGCCTCGCATCCCGAGGCGCCCTTCACACCGATGCGGCTCCGTGCGCGAACCGGACCAGGCCACACGGCGGCGCTGCGCCAACGCCGGCGGAATCGAGAGGATCGGCAACCGTCGACGTGTTCGAGGCACGCGTCCAGCCCCCTTCCCGGCGGGGCCGCTTGATCTGTCAGGCGGAAAGTCTTATCGTACGCGTAACGGAACGGCGAAGGGAAGCCGGTGGAAATCCGGCACGGCCCCCGCCACTGTGACCGGGGACGGACCGTTCATGAGCTCGGCTCGGCCACTGGCCGGCTCGATCCGCAAGGGTTGACCGGCTGGGAAGGCGAACGGATCCGGTTGATCCGGAAGTCAGGAGACCTGCCGTTCCGACACGAAACGGGAGGTTTCTCATGTCACGTCTCAAGGTCATTGTCACAGTTTTTTCCATCGTGCTCGCCGGCGCTTTCAGCGCTTCGGCCGGGACCACAACCACTCCACAGACCAAGAAGAAAAAGAAGGTCTTTCAGGGCCGGGTGACGGTCACCGCGACCGGTGAAGCCACGCCGGCCGACGAGGTTCCCGCCGCCGTCACCGTCATCGGACGCAAGGAAATGGACGACTCCCAGGCCAGCACCGTGGCAAGCCTGCTCCGCCGGGTTCCCGGCCTGACGGTGATACGATCCGGCGATTTCGGCTCCGTGACGTCGGTCTTCACGCGGGGCACCAACTCGAACCAGACGCTCGTGCTCTTCGACGGGGTGCGGCTCAACTCGCCGTACTTCGGCGGCTACGACTTCAGTCAGCTCTCCACGGCCGGCCTCGCGAGGATCGAGGTGGCCCGAGGACCGTATTCCGCCCTGTGGGGCGCGGATGCGGTCGGTGGCGTGATCAACCTGATCCCCGAACGGGCGCACAGGGGCGTGTCGGGCTCGGTGCTGACCGAGGGCGGCGAAGACAGCTGGTCGCGTTTCGAGGGGCAGCTCGCCTACGCGGAGCACGGCATCGACCTCTTCGTCTCCGGATTCCACCGGGATGGCCGCGGTCAGCTCGCAAACAGCGGATTCGACCTCTCCCAGGGGCTGATGGATCTGGGCTGGAGCTGGGGCCGTGGAAGCCGCGTCGCGCTGGTCGTCCAGGGTGTGAAGGGGGACACGGAGATTCCGTTCTCCGGGGCGGCCCTCACGCCGAGGCGCCATCAATCTTCGAGCCAAACCCTTACGGCTGTTCCTCTGAGGTGGAATATCTCTCCGCGGTGGACCCTCACGGCCACCGTCTCCCACGTCGACCGCAGCTTCGCATTTCGCGACCCTGACGATGCGTTCGGGTTCACCAGGTCCGACACCAACCCGGATACCAACCAGGCGCGCGTTGTGAGCATCCACCGTCTCGGGCGCCACACGGTGAGCTGGGGCGGGGCGTGGCGGCAGGACACTGTCGACGACAGCTCCTCGTTCGGGATCAACCTGCGTGGCCGCTCCGTCACGACGACGAGCGCCTTCGTCCAGGACATGTGGCTGGTGACGGACCGCGTCCGCCTCCTCGCCGGCGCACGGTGGGACGACGCCGATCGCTGGGGATCCCAGCTCTCCCCCCGTCTCGGCGCAGGCTGGACGTTCGCGGCGGGTTGGGATGTGCACGCATCCTGGGGAGAGGCGTTCCGGCAGCCCTCGGTCGGCGAGCTCTACTTCCCCTACTCCGGGAACCCCGACCTGAACCCCGAGACCTCCATCTCGTGGGAGACCGGTATCGCACGGAGATTCGGACGGCGGCTGCGGATCGAGCTCAACGCTTTCAAAACGCACCTTGGGAGCCTGATCGACTTCGACTATGCCACCTACCGGTTCGACAACATCGCCAGCGCCAAGATCACCGGCGCCGAGCTCGGCGTCACCTGGACGCTTGCACCTGATCTCGCCCTCGATACCCAGGCCACGTGGCTCGTCACCCGGGACCCCGCCGGCCACGCCCTCCTCCGCAGGCCGCGCTGGAGCGGCGCCGTGACACTGTCCGGGCGCGCGTCGTCACGCCTGCGGATCGACCTGTCGGCGATGTTCCTCGGCATCCGAGGCGACATCGATCCCGTGACGTTCGCCCGGCGCCCCTCGCCCGGGACCGTGACCGCGGATCTCGCCCTCGCCTGGCGCGTATGTCCCAATGCAGATCTGACCGTTCGCGTCATCAATCTCTTCGACCGGCGGTACCAGGAGGTCCTCGGCTACCCCGCCCCCCGGCAACGCATCCTCGGCGGCGTGCGGATCAGGCTTCCGTAGCCCGGATACCTCACACACTTCCCACTGCGAACCGGCGGATACGCCCGCGCGCCGTTTCGCACACCGGTGGCGCCGAGGACGTGCCACGAACACGCCTCGGCGCCACCTTGATCGAAACGCCACGCTGACGGGCGGGGCCTCCCACGCTCTCGCGACAAAAGTCCGCGACACACGCGGGCCGGGAAGCGATGTCGTTTTCATCCCGGGGGAGTGACGAGGCAACCATCTTTCCTGTCATCCTGAAGAGGCCGTCGCCTTCCCCCTGTCATTCTGAGCAGGCGGAGCCGACGAAGAATCTGGGCGGGGGAGCAGACGATATTCCCGGAGGAGTCCTCACCCAGGGGGAATACCACTTCTACCCCTCTCCCGATCCCCCCTCGTGATCGCGCGCATGAACAGCGCACCGCCCCCGTTGTGTTGGGCGACTTGACACAGTGCCGATGTACTCTTATGATCAACTTGAGACATTGAAAATGAGACTGGATAAGGCCATGAGCAACATGCCAGAACGCGCAGAAAAACTCTTCATTCAGTACTTGAGAGAGAACAATCTCAAGGTGACCCAGGAGCGGCTGGCCCTCCTGGCAGAGATTTTCTCCACCAAGGAGCACCTGGACGCCGATGATCTGTTGGCCCGGATGAGGGCCAACAAGAAAAAGGTCTCCCGGGCAACCGTGTACCGGACACTCGACCTTCTCGTCCAGTGCGGCCTCGTCCGCAAGAGCCGGCTGGGACAGGAGCACTACTTCTACGAGAAGGTCCAACCCGGCAAACGCCATGACCACATGGTATGCACGCACTGCGGAAGGGTCGTCGAATTCTGGGACCCCGAAATCGACGAACGCCAGCGCCAGATCTGTCAGGAGCACGGCTTCCGGCCGTCGTTCTACTCGATCCAGATCCAGGGGCTCTGTTCTGACTGTCAAAAGCTCGAGCAGGAATCGACTTTCCTGTAGACCGGTGGTAAATCGCCCGGTGGATACCGGCGTGTGAGGATTCCACAACGCGGCCCCTGCCCCCCTTCCACAGCCCATCACAGGCCCGGCGACGAAGAAAAACTCTCACGGAATCCCGGAACAGGCGATAGATGCCGTTCGGCAAACCGTTCCATCAAGAGCGAGCCGACGGCCCGGCCGCAGGCCGGGGCACGGCGCAGCCACCTTCATGCCCCAGGAGCAGCACCACGTCTGCGGACGAACAAAGGGAGGGGGTGCGGCCTCACCACGGTGTGCGATGACAGTGACAGACGCGAGATTCTCGATTGACCGGCATTCGTGTTCGTCGAGAGACCGTGGCAGCGCC
>JAADFN010000105.1 GCA_013152895.1 Acidobacteriota bacterium
GGCGACGAGGTTCATCGGCACCCTGACATCGACCTTGGCGTTGTCCTTGTGCGAGACGACATGAACGTTCAGCCAGCGCACCGGCTCTCCGGCGAATGAAAGGGCCGCGGCGAGGAATGCCGCTGTGGCGATGATCGTGACTTTCTTCTTCATCGGATCCCTCCTTTTTCTTTCTCAATGGGCATAACGCAGGTCGGCGAAAAAAGTTCACGCGGCCTGGCGCCGGTCGGCGCGGTGGCAACCACGAAAACCGGTCTCCCGTACAATGCAGGTATGAGCAGAGCACGTACGTGGATCGTGGTCGTTGGACTTGGAATCATCGCGGTGGCGGCGCTTCGGATGACGGTGTTCAAACCGCGGGTTGTGCCGGTCCGGGTCGCGCGGGTGACGCGGGGGCCCGTCGAGGCGACCGTGAGCAACACGCGTGCGGGCACCGTCAAGGTGCGCCTGCGGGCGAAACTGTCGCCCCAGGTCGGCGGGCTCGTGGTCGCCCTGCCGCACCGCAAGGGCTCCCGCGTGAAGAAGGGCGAGCTGCTTCTCAAGCTCGATGACCGGCCGCAGCGCGCGCAGCTCGATATCGCCGAGCGCCGGCTCTCCGCCAGCCGGAAACAGGCCGACGATGCCTGTTTTGCCGCGGATCTTGCCGCGAAGGATCTCGTGCGGACCCAGGGGTTGCATGCGAAGGGCATTGCCAGCGACCAGCAACTGGATGCCGCCAGGACCGGCCGTGACCGGACGCGCGCGGGGTGCGAGGCGGCCCGCGCCGAGGTGGCGGCCGCGCAGGCGCAGGTCGAGGCGGCCAAGGTGGCGCTGAGCTTGACCGAGCTCGATGCGCCGTTCGACGGCATCGTGGCCCAGGTCTCGACCGAGCTTGGCGAGTGGATCACGCCCTCGCCCCCGGGCGTTCCGATTCCCCCGGTCATCGATCTCCTCGACCCTTCGTCGATCTATATCAGCGCGCCGATCGACGAGGTCGATTCGGAGCGCGTCCACGTCGGGCAGCGCGTGCGCCTGAGCTTCGACTCGCGGCCGGGGAAACACTTCGCGGGTCATGTCACGAGGGTGGCGCCGTACGTCGAGGACAAGCTGGAGCAGAACCGGACGGTTACCGTGGAGGCTGAGCTGGACGATCCGGCCGCGGCGCGCGGTCTCCTGCCGGGGACGTCGGCCGACATGGACATCATCATCGCGCGGCGGGACAACGTTCTGCGCGTTCCGACGTCGGCCGTTGCCGAGGGAGGAACCGTGCTGGTGCTCCGGGACGGGCGGCTCACCGAGAGGAGAATCAAGACCGGGCTGTCCGACTGGAAGCTCACCGAGGTGCTTTCGGGGTTGAAGAGCGGCGACCTCGTGGTGACGGCCAGGGATTCCACCGCGATCAAGGCCGGCGCTCGCGCCCGGGCGGTTTCGGCGCATGATTGAGCTTGAGAACGTCTGCCGCTCCTACACGGTCGGGGACAGCGAGGTCCATGCCGTGGAGCACGTGAGCCTTCACATCGGGGCCGGTGAGCACGTCGCCATCATGGGGCCGTCGGGCTCCGGGAAGTCGACGCTGCTGCACATCCTCGGCTGTCTCGACAGGCCGACGTCGGGGCGGTACCTGTTTCGGGGGCGCGACGTTGGAACGCTCTCCGACGATGAGCGCTCCCACCTCAGGCAACAGGAGATCGGCTTCGTCTTCCAGTTTTTCTACCTGCTTGGACGGCTGACCGCGGGGGCGAACGTCGAGCTTCCGATGCTCTTCGCCGGCGTGGGCGGGAACGAGCGCAAGCGACGGGCGGAGGAAGCGCTCGAGGCCGTTGGGCTCGCGGACAGGATCCACCACCGGCCGGACCAGCTTTCCGGCGGACAGCGGCAGCGGGTCGCCATCGCCCGCGCCCTCGTGATGCGTCCCAGCCTGCTGCTGGCCGATGAGCCCACGGGGAACCTCGATCGCTCCTCGGCCGAGGAGGTGATGGGACTCCTGGAGAAGCTCCGCGGCGGCGACCGGACGCTGATCGTGGTGACCCACGACCCGGAGGTCGCACAGCGGGCGCAACGGATCATCCGCATGTCGGACGGCCGGATCGGGGAGGAGACGGCGTGAAGGTCGGGGAGCTCCTCGCGTTCGCACTCGGCGCCCTTCGTGGACACCGGCTGAGGACGTCCCTCTCCGTCGCGGGCGTGGCGGTCGGGATCGCCGCGGTCGTGGCGCTGACCGCGCTGGGAGACGGCGCCCGGACCTACGTCGTGCGCGAGTTCAGCTCGCTTGGATCGAACCTGTTGATCGTGATCCCGGGCAAGGTGGAGACGACGGGGGCCATCCCGTTCGGGGGCGTGACCCACGACCTGACTGTGGCGGATGCCCGGTCGATCGCGATGCGGGTGCCGGGGGTCGTCCGCGTTGCGCCGATCGCCGTGGCAACCGACGCCGTCCACTGGGCGGATCGTTCCCGGTCGGTGCCGATTCTCGGCGTGACCGCCGCGTACCAGGCCGCCCGGCAGGTCACGGTCGCGTCGGGCCGTTTTCTCGAAACCACGATGGCCCAGGGGGGCGGCCAGGAGCTGGTTCTCGGCGCCAAGGTTGCGCACGAGCTGTTCCGGGGCTCGAGTCCGCTGGGGCGGATCGTTCGAGTCGGTGCGTGGCGGTACAGGGTCGTCGGCGTGATGGCGCCAAAGGGGCGCTCGCTCGGATTCGACTTCGACGACCTGGTGTTCATCCCCGTCAAGACCGCCATGCGCATGTTCAACCGGACGTCCCTGTTTCGCATCCTGGTGGAGGTTCCGTCCGCTGACGAGCTCGCACCCGTCAAACGGCGGGTCACCCGGCTGCTCAACGAGCGCCACCGGGCCGACGATGTCACCGTGATCACCCAGGATGCGGTCCTGTCCGCCTTCTCCTCGATCCTCGGGGTGCTGACCCTCGCGCTCGCGGGGCTGGCGTCGGTATCGCTGTCCGTGGCCGGGGTCGGCATCATGAACGTCATGCTCGTCGCGGTCAGCGAACGGCGGCGGGAGATCGGGATCCTCAAGGCGCTGGGCGCGACGAACAGGCAGGTGCTCGGCGCGTTTCTCGCCGAGGCCGTCGTGCTGTCGACGACGGGCGGCCTCCTCGGTTTGGCGGCGGGCGCGGCGGGCGTCAGGGTCTTCGTGGCGTTCTACCCGAGCTTTCCCGCCTCCCCGCCGGCCTGGTCGATCGCCGCGGCGATGGGCGTTGCGGTGGCCGTTGGCGTTGGATTCGGCGTGTGGCCGGCCCGGCGCGCGACGCGTCTCGACCCGGTGACCGCGCTGCGGGGCCGCTGAGATGCTGCAACTGGAGCTCGTCCGCTTCGTCATTTCGGCCCTCAGGGGCCAGAGGCTGAGATCGTTCCTCTCGGGGCTGGGCGTGGCCATCGGCGTTGCAGCGGTCGTCATCCTGACGTCGCTCGGCGAGGGCGCTCGGCAGTACGTGATGTCCCAGTTCACCCAGTTTGGAACCAACCTGATGGCGGTCAACCCGGGTCGCGTGAAGACCATGGGGATGCCTGGCGTGCTCGGGGGGACGACGCACAAGCTCAGCATCGATGACGCCATCGCGATCGGGCGGCTGACCGATGTTGAACGTGTCGTTCCCGTCGTCACCGGCCAGGGCCGGGTCGAGGGCAACGGGCGCGGCCGCAGCGTGTTCATCTACGGTGTCACGCACGATGCGACGGCGGCCTGGAAGTTCTCGGTTTCCCAGGGGCGCTTCCTGCCCCCGATGGACCCGCATCGCAGGGCATCGTTCATCGTGCTTGGGCCGAAGCTGGCGCACGAGCTGTTTCCGGAGAGCTCGCCACTGGGCCGCCGGGTCCGGGTTGCGGGCTGGTCGTTCCGCGTGATCGGCGTGATGACGCCGAAGGGACACTTCCTGGGGTTCGATCTCGATGACGCGGCATACATCCCCGTGGCCACTGCGATGGCGCTCTTCAACGTCGATGAGCTCAACGAGGTGGACGTGCTGGCCGCGAGCTCGGAGGCGATCGTTCCGGTCAAGGAGGCGTTGATTCGCATGCTCACCGCGCGCCACCGGGGCAACTACGATTTCACCGTGACGACCCAGGACGAGATGCTCGCAACCTTCGGGCGCGTGATCGGCGTGATTACCGTGGCGGTGTCGGGCATCGGTGCCATCTCGTTGTTCGTCGGGGCGATGGGCATCCTGACGATCATGTGGATCTCGGTCAACGATCGCACGGCGGAGATCGGGCTCCTGCGCGCTCTCGGGGTGCGCCGCGGTACCGTCGAGCGGCTCTTCCTGCTCGAATCGGTCGTGCTGGCGGCGGCTGGCGGGATTGGAGGCGTTGCCGTCGGCCTTGGGCTCGGCGCCGCGCTGCGGTTCGCCGTCCCGGGGTTCCCGTTCGAAACCCCGGCCGGCGCGATCGCGGCCGCCATTGCGATGAGCGTCGTTGTCGGCATCGCCTCCGGCGTCGTCCCCGCCCGTCGTGCCGCCTCGCTCGATCCCATCGAAGCGCTGCGCGAAGAGTAGACCTCGCATCGCTGGCGCCTTGTTGGCCCGCATATCTCACGGACTTTCGGCGCGAGACCGCGGACGTGCCCGGGAGGCTCAGCGTTCAGTCGGCCCGCGTCATTCGCCGTGATCCGGCCCACGCCCGGGAGGCCCTGCTTGCAGCAGGCCCGCGGTCAGCGCCCGGGAGGCCCGGCCTACGGCCGGCCCGCGGTCTTGATCCCGAGCC
>JAADFN010000106.1 GCA_013152895.1 Acidobacteriota bacterium
AAAGACCGGTCAAGGAGGACACATGGGCCAGACAGTTACCGAAAAGATCATCCAGGCTCACGCCGTGGGACTGCCCGAGGGCCATGTCGTCAGCGCCGGGGACATGGTCACCGTCCGTCCGTTCCACGTCCTGACGCACGACAACACGGCGGCGGTGCTCATCAAGTTCCGGACGATCGGCGCCGGAAGGGTTGCAGATCCATCTCAGCCCGTCTTCGCCCTGGATCACAACGTCCAGGACACGTCCGAGAAGAACCTCGCCAAGTACGCCACGATCGAGGCGTTCGCCAACGAGCAGGGCATCGTGTTCCACCGTGCCGGAGAGGGTATCGGCCACCAGCTGATGATGGAGCGCGGATTCGTCCACCCCGGCCGCCTGGTCGTCGCGTCCGATTCCCACTCCAACATGTACGGCGCACTGTCCGCTCTGGGGACACCGGTGGTCCGGACCGACGCAGCGGCGATCTGGGCGACCGGGACCACGTGGTGGCAGGTACCCCCAACGATACGCGTGGTCCTGGAAGGAACACTGAGACCAGGTGTAACGGGAAAGGACGTCATCCTGACGCTCTGCGGCCTCTATCCAAACGGCGAGGTGCTCAACCACGCCCTGGAGTTCTCCGGTCCCGGAGTCGCGTCGCTTCGAATCGCCGAACGGATGACCATCGCGAACATGACCACTGAATGGGGTGCGCTCGCCGGGTGGTTTCCCTTCGATGCCGTGACCGAGACCTACCTGCGCGAACGCAGCCGCCAGCTCGCCAAGATGGGCCTCACGGAGCGCTTGACGGGCGACATGATCGACCGCTGGGCCGCGAATCCGACCGGACCGGATCCCGATGCCGTTTACGCCGGGGAAATCACCCTCGACCTCGAAGAGGTCAGCCCGTTCGTCGCCGGGCCGGACACGGTGTTTGCGGCCCGTCCTCTCGGCGAGATCCGGGAGGAGAAGATTCCAATTCAGAAGGCGTACCTCCTCTCGTGCGTCAATGCGCGGCTCGAGGATCTCCACGAGGCCGCCGCCGTTCTCAGCGGGAAACATGTCGCCGCGGGTGTCGAGCTGTACGTCGCCGCGGCGTCCGCCGAGATCGAACGGCGCGCCCGCGAGGACGGAACCTGGAAAACACTGGTCGACGCCGGTTCGATCACGTTGCCGCCAGGCTGCGGCGCCTGCATCGGTCTCGGCGCCGGCCTTCTCGAACCGGGCGAGACCGGCATCTCCGCGACCAACCGGAATTTCAAGGGGCGGATGGGATCGAGGGACGCGAAGGCCTACCTGGCAAGCCCCGCGGTTGTTGCGGCTTCCGCCACCACCGGTTTTATCACCGGACCGGATACACCGTCGACGGTCACGCCACGATGCTCTTTCCGCCGTTTCGAACGGACGCGTGCGCAGGTCTCGGTGCCCATCCTTCCGGGCTTCCCGGAACGGTTCAACGGCCGTCTCCTCCTTCTGCCTGCCGACAACCTCAACACCGACGGGATCTACGGCCGCGAGGTGACGTACCGCGAGGATCTGACGCCGGAAGAGATGGCCACGCACGCCATGAAGAACTACGACCCGGCGTTCCAGGACATCGCGAAGTGGGGCGACATCATCGTGTCCGGCGCAAACTTCGGGACCGGCTCGTCCCGCGAGCAGGCGGCGACCGCGCTGAAGTTCCGCGGTATCCAGATGGTGATCGCGGAGAGCTTCTCCGCGACGTACCTGAAGAACGCTTTCAACAACGCGTTCGTCTGCCTGGAAAGCCCGGAGCTCTCCCGCGCCGTCCGGGATGCGTTCAGCGCGGAGATTTCCGCCGGCCGGCGGACGATCCCGGGTGATCATCTCACCGTCGACATCGCCAACGCGCGCATCATCTGGCGGGGATCGAGCTACCCGGTCTCGCCCCTGGGTTCGGCAGCCCAGGAGCTCGTGCTCGCCGGAGGGCTGGAGCAACTGACACGCAAGAAGCTGGGGAAATGAGCGGCCGGTCCTCCACCGATCTGGCTTCCGGTTGCCGGGATGGCGGCGGCCCCGATTACCCAGAGGGAGAGAGAGACCGCCGAAGGACCCGCCTATTCTTCAACCTCGTGGCGCCTGCCTTTCACTTCATCGATCGCCGTCTCCTCCCCGAGTACGAGAAGCTGCTCGACACGCTCAGTCTCGATCCGGCGTGGACGGCGCTCGACATGGCGACCGGCACGGGAACGCTCGCGGCCGCCCTGGCGGCCCGGGGTCATCACGTTGCCGGGTTCGACTTCGTCGGGCGTCTCCTGCGGCGCGCCCAACGCCGGGTTCCCGGCGGCCGTTTCGAGCTGATGGACCTGGCGGACGTACACCGGATCCCGTACGGATCGTACGATCTCGTTACCATGGGCTATCTCCTCCACGGCCTGAGCCCGGAGATGCGCCGATTCACCCTCTGCCACGCTGCGAGGATTGCGCGCCACGCCGTGCTCGTCTTCGACTACGCCCGGCCGGGGCCGTGGATCGTCCGGCTCGTGGAGTGGGCCGAAGGCCCCCATTACGCCTCGTTCATCGACCGTCCATTCCGCGAGATCACGGTCGGGGCCGGTCTTACGATCGTTCAGTCCGGCCCCACCTCGGATGTCGGCGGCTACTGGCTCCTCCGGCCGTCTCGAGCAGGCGGCTGACCCGGCCACCGCTCGAAAAACCCGGCAGCGGAGCGGTAACGTCGCGCGGTCGCTGGTGACGATGGCCCTCCCCTGCTCACAACGCACCCGGGTTCCCAAAGTCTCATGAAACACCTCATCTTCGACCACATTCCCATCGCATCGCACAGATCACACAATCCGAATGTGATATGGTGTCGCAGGAGGCTGGACGACCGAAAGTGTCCGCCGCGATGAGGATGAGATGAAACCGACGGAAATGATTCTCACAATGCAGCCAAGTGCCCGGTTCGATGTGATCGACGTGTCAGCACGTATCCGCGAGGAGTTCGGCAACGTGCTGGAACGCTATTCCCGTGCTTTTTACTGCTCCTTCCACACAACGGCGGGCTACCTGGAGCAGAGCTTCTGCGCCCGCCTCGGCTACCGCCCGGACCGGCTCGCGCCGTTTATCCGGTCGGTTCAGAAGATCTTTCCGCCGAATGCCGGGTACCGGCATGACCGGATGGATCTGAGGAACGAGCTCTCGGAAGAGCAGAAGAAGGTCGAGCCGCGCAACGCCGATTCCCACCTGACCTTCATCAGCTCGGGCCTGAGGAACTGCGTCACCTATACCACCGAGCCGGGGACTCCCGTTTTCTTCATGGAGCTTGACGGCGTCTACGAGGGCCATGTCCGCACGCGGAAAACCTCCGTGCTGGCGTTCAACCACGCGGTCCCGGTCGCCACCGGGGAGCTCGAGGTTCCGGTTTCGCGACACCAGGTCAACGCTGTCAATCTCCTGGACCCCGACGTCGGCCTGCTTGACAGGGTCGACGAGCTCCTGAAACAGCACCCCGTCGGAAAGGGACGCGTCGAGATCGATCTCGATGTCTCGGAGGAAGATGCCGCGCTGACGGTCAACGAGTATGAAACGCTCCTGATGAAGCACGATCTCAAGGAAGTTCTGCAAGACCCGATCCGGTTCATGGCTCAGAAGGGCCGTCACATGCTGCAAGATCCCAGGGCCATCCCCGGCAAGAGCCGCGACTACGCGAAGTACGATGCCGTGAGGGTCCTCAACGAGATGATCGACGCGCTCGGCCTCTCCGAGTCCGCGCTGGAACGCCTCCTCGCCCGGCTGATGGGCCTGCCCGCGCGCAAGTTCCTCCGCCTCAAACGATCGATCAGCTTTCCAATCTCCAACTTCGGCGAGAACACCCAGGGCCGGATGATTCGCGGGACCTATCAAAGCCCGATCCTCCTCCAGTGGCGCAACGCGCCGCGGCAGGTCCGGAAGCTCAACATCACGCTCAAAGAGCTGACATAGATGACCGGCTCCCCGGCACGCGCTCACGTCATCGGCATGGGCGAGGTTGGACGTCGCCTCGCGGGGGCTCTCGAACGCGCCGGCGTCCAGGTCGTTCGCGTTACCCGGCACGAAGGCTGGGAGGGGGCGCGTACCGACCCCTCGAGCGTCCGGATTCTCTGCATGCGGGAGGAGGATCTCCCCGCAGCCCTGGAGATGCTCCCCGGCGTTCCTCCCGGGCAGATCGTCGCCGTCCAGAACGGATGGATCCGGCCCCTGCTTGAAGCCTGGCCCGGCTGCGGACGGGGATTGATCTGGTTCATGAGCAAGGGAGAGTTCTTCAACGAGCTCCGTCCGAGCATCGTTACGGGCCCTGCCGGCGCCTGGCTGGCCGACGCTCTCAGCCGGGGAGGCCTTCGTGTGACCTTCGCCGGGGATGCCGCCGAATTCGCAAAGCTGGAAGCGGACAAGATGGGCTTCAACTGCGTCGTCGGCCTTCCGCTCGCGGTTCACGGTGTGACGCTCGGCCAGTACCTCGATGAGCGCTCCGACGAGGCACGCGCCGTCTTCACCGAGGCCGTGACGGTCTCAAGCCGCGCCCTCGGCGTCGAGCCCTCCCCGTCCGCCTGGCCGAAGTTCGTCCAGACCGTGGAACCGATCCGCTGGGTCGCGCCCTCGAGGGCCAAGGCGCTCGACTACAGGAACGGCGCCATCGTCAGGCTCGCACGCGA
>JAADFN010000107.1 GCA_013152895.1 Acidobacteriota bacterium
CTCGGCTTTGCCTCGGCGTTGGCTTGCCCGGATTGGAGGTGGCTACGCCGTGCCCCGGCCTTTGGCCGGGCCGTCGGCTTGCAGCGGATTGAGGAGTTGCGCGCCGTGCGTCGGCCTTTGGCCTCGGCGTCGGGTTGCCCGGTTTGAAGGTTGCTGCGCGTCGTGCCCCGGGGATCGGTACGTCCTGTTCGCCGAGAGGAGGCCCGAAGGCCTGTCCCCCCTGTCATTCTGAGACCATTGACTTCACAACGCTCGGTGGGGGACGGCGTCGCGGCCTTCTGCTAGGATGGCGTCGTGCGATCGGAAAGCGTGTTGATCCCCTATGCGCCGGGCCGCCTGACCGGATCCCCGATGCTGGTGCTGGCGCCCCACCCCGACGACGAGATCTTCGGGTGCGGTGGCGCGCTGGCCCAGGCGGCCGGGGCGGGAGTGGAGATCCGCGTGATCATCGTGACAGATGGAGGCGCCCAGGGCGATCCCGGGGTCCGGCGCTCGGAATCACGGAGGGCGGCGCGCAAGCTGGGGATTCCCGAGCCGGAGATGCTGAATATTCCCGATCGGAGCCTTGAACCTTCGGATGCCGCGCTCATCGAGAAGCTCCGAAAGGAGATTCTCGATATCTCCCCCGAGCTGGTGCTGACCCCCTCCCCGGCGGAGATTCATCCCGATCACAGGGCGCTGGCGCTTGCCGTCTATCACGTGCTCGGGGAGATCGGCCGTAGCGGTACGCGCACCGTGGACTGGGATGGCCTACGGCTGGCGGCGTACGAGGTTTCGGCGGTGTTGCGCCCCAACCTCCTGGTGGACGTCAGCGCACAGTGGAACCGGTTGATGGAGGCGGCTGGAGAATTCAGCTCGCAGCTCGATACCGCGCCGTACCTCGAGGTCTTCGAGGCGATCAGGACCATCAGGCGCCTCACGCTCCCGGATGGGGTTCTCAAGGCTGAAGCGTACCATGTGGTCGACATGCCGTTCATCAGGGATCATTCGCCGCTCGAGTGGGCCGCGCTCCAGGGACCGGTGGCTGGCCTGGCCGAGGAGTCGGGAGAGGCCGCCGCGTTGCGGGCCGAGGTGACCCGGCTCCGGGCGATCCTCGACGAGGTATACGCATCGAAGACGTGGCGGGTGCACCGGTTTCTTGAACGGATCCGGGGACGATGACCGGACGGGGCGATCCGGAGCGCCTGGGAGGGCCGGCACCGCTGGTGTCCGTCATCATCCGGACGCGGAACAGGCCCCGCCTCCTCGCCGAGGCGTTGGAAAGCGTGGCATCCCAAACGTGGCCAGAGGTCGAGGTCGTCGTCATCAACGATGGCGGGACGTCCGTCGATGATGTTGTAAGCCGGTTCAGTCAAAGGATATCTTTGATCCATCATCGCCTGGAGCCGGCGGCCGGCCGCGTTGCGGCGGCGAACGCCGGGCTTGAGCTGGCCCGCGGCGCCTGGGTCTGCTTTCTCGATGATGACGACATCCTGCGCCCTGCAGGGATCGCCGCCCTGATGGAACAGGTCCAAACGCCCGATGACGTCGTCTACGGCACGGTTCCAGCCCGCCTCTACCGGGAGGACGAGGAGCGCATCCTCCAGGTTTTCGGACGTCCCTACGATCCAGACCTGATGCTCTTCGAGAACTTCATTCCGATCATCGGGTGCGTCATGCCCGCAGCAGCCGTGGCTTCGGTTGGCGGGCTGGACGAGTCGTTGGAGTGTTTCGAGGATTGGGACCTGTTCCTGCGGCTGGGGGACGTCGCGCACTTCCGGTTCGTCGCCGAAGAGGTCGCCGAGTACCGCGTCTTTGAGGGCGGATTCCTGACGGGGGAGGGTGGCCAGGAGCTTCAACGCCGCGGGCGGGAGCAGATCTACGCGAAGCATCGCCATCGCTTGAAGCCGGGAGCCCTGGCACGGTGCCAGGAGCTCGTCAAGACCCGGTTGATTCCTTCGGAGGCCGCTCGCCTCGGCGGGGAGGAGCGCCAGCGCCTCGAGGAGCATGTGCGGTTTCTCAAGGCCCAGCTCGCGGCGTCGCACGAAGGGGTGGCCGCCCTGCAGGCTCGTGTAGAAGGGCTCGAGGAAGAGAAGACCCGGCTGCAGGCCATTCTAAAAAGCGCTGGGAGCACGATGCCCCCGGTGTCCGTCGTCCTCGTCAACTACAACGGCCGGGAGCATCTCGAGCGGTGCCTGCCGGCGTTGACGCAAACGAGGCGTGTGCCCATCGAGATCATCGTCGTCGACAACGGCTCGGCCGACGGCTCGGTGTCCTGGCTTCGCGAAACCTTCCCGGATGTCAGGGTGATTGCCCAGGACCGCAACCTCGGCTTCGGTGCGGCAAACGCGGTCGGCATCCGCGCCGCGCAGCACGCGTTCGTGGCCTTGCTCAACGCCGACACCGTCGTCGATCCGGACTGGCTCTACCCGCTGCTCGAGACCCTGATGCAGGATCCTGACGCCGGGGCGGTCTGCAGCACGCTGCGGCTTCTCGAACGGCCCGGGATTCTCAACGCCCACGGCGGCGGCATGTCGAAGCTCGGCTTCGGCTTCGACCACGATTTCGGCATGCCGTACCGGGCCGGAACGGCCATGCGCGAGGTGCTCTTCCCGACCGCGGCCGCCATGCTGATGCGGCGCCGCGATTTCGAGCGTTTCGGCGGCTTCGATCCCGCGTTCTTCATGTACCACGAGGACGTCGATCTCGGCTGGAGGATCTGGCTTTCCGGGCAGAAGGTGCTGTGCTCGGAGGCTTCGGAGGTCTTCCACCTCTTCGGAGGTACGACCCGCAGCGAACGGTCGCTCGCCTGGCGCGAAAAGCTCGGAGCGCGCCACAGCTTCCGCTCGATCCTCGTCTGTGCCCGGCCGGTGACCATTCTCAAGGTGGTCAAGGGGCTGCTGCGGTTGTGGCGGCAGACGCACACGCTCGGCGTAGGGCTTCACGTCATGATGTGGAATGTGGTCCGCCTGCCGTCGACCATCGCCAGGCGGCGGTGGGTCCAGCGGGGGAGACAGATCAGTGACCGCGAGCTCATCGAAAGGGGACTCATCAGTATCGGCCCGTACCCCGCGCCACCCCCCGAGCTGCCACGTGGCCGGGGCGCTGAAGATGCCGGCCGCTGGATTCGATCGAACGTGCTTCTTCCGGGGCATGCCTCGGCGCTCGGGCGGCTCGGACCCGGCTGGTACCGTCCGGAACGGGTTGCCGACGCGATGGCCAGGGTCAGCTCCGGCAGGGCGTTCTGCTGGCTCAAGACGGACGCGGAGTGCTCGGGAGCGCTCGTGATCCGGGTTCACGTTCCTCCCGAGGCCGCCGGCCGCATCCTCACGGTGCGCTGCAACGGGGTCGAGGCCCGTCAGGAACTTGACGGCGCGCTGTGGCAGGAGATCCGTCTCTGGGTGGTCGCGGACTCGGAAGGCGTTCTGCGCGTGGAGCTGCTCACCGATCCGTGGACACCGCACCATCTTTCGGCAAACTGGGATTTCAGAACGTTGGGCGTGGCGGTCGAGAGCGTTCGCTTTGTGCCGGATGAACCGGAAGAAGAGGTGCTCAATCCGCTGGTTTCTGTCATCATCACGACCTTCAACCGGCGGCAGATTCTCGAACGGGCCCTGGGCGCCTGGGAGCGGCAGAGCTGGGAGCGGCTCGAGCTCATCGTGGTGGACGACGGCTCCAGCGATGGAACGGCGGAGGCGCTCAAGGGGTGGCGGGACCGGGTACGCGACCGGCTGAGGGCAGAGGTCATCCACCAGGAGAACGCTGGCCAGGGCCGGGCCCGCAATCGGGGCCTTCAGGCCGCACGGGGGGATCTCGTCGTCTTCGTTGGGGACGATATCATCCCGGAGCCGTCGTTCGTCGAGGAGCACGTGCGTCAGCATCTGAAAATCGGCGATCCGTGCGCGGTAGTTGGATTCACCGACTGGGATCGCGGCTCCGTACGGGTGACGCGGGCGATGGAGCTCGTGAACAGTGAGGGCCATCAGTTCGGGTATGCCTTCATGAACGATGGCGAGGATGTGCCCTACACCTGCTTCTACACGTCGAATATCTCGGTGCCCCGGGAGGCGTTGGGGTCCGAGCCGTTCGATCCGGCGTTCCGGGTCTACGGGTGGGAAGATGTCGAGCTGGGGTACCGGTTGAGCCTGGCCGGGCTGCGCATCGTGTACGCCGCCTCGGCGCGCGCGGTGCACTGTCATCCGATGGATTTCACGGCGCTGTACCGGCGGCAGATCGCCGTGGGGCGGAGTCTTGCGACCTTGCTGGAGCTGCATCCGGAGATCGAAACGGACGACGTCATGCCGCCCGCGCGGGCGCGTCTCGTGATTCGGGCTCTCAGCCGCGTCGGGCCAGCGATGGTGCCGCTCCTGGGCTTCCTGGACAGGGCTGGGATTCCGGTTCCACGGCGCCTGCTCCGGGGTGTGCTCGAAGCGGGATTCGTGGCGGGGCGCCGCAGTGTAGCCCCGTCTGGCTGAGCGGCCGGGCGCCTGGGAGGCCCTGCTTGCAGCAGGTCCGCGGTCAGCGCCCGGGAGGCCCGGCCTTTGGCCGGCCCGCGGTCTCGCCCCTGACCCGTCCTGCACGCGAGCGTGCCGGCCAGCTCAAGGTCGATCCCGCCGGGGCTGGCGCCCCGCCCCGGGCTTGTCGCTTCGTTGGGGC
>JAADFN010000108.1 GCA_013152895.1 Acidobacteriota bacterium
GATTGGAGGTGGCTGCGCCGTGCCCCGGCCTGCGGCCGGGCCGTCGGCTTGCAGCGGATTGAGGAGTTGCTCGGCGTGCCTCGGCCTTTGGCCTCGGCGCCGACTTGCCCAGGGTGGGGACGCTTGCCAACTCCACGCCACTCGGTGTTCGTTGTTACTCGGGGGAAACAGGACGCGGTACGGGAGACTGATCGTGCCATGGTCTCGGGGGCGCGGCCGAACATCCACGTACGATTTTGTCTCGGTGCTGGTCGCGTTGAGGCGAGATTCGGCTACCGGGGTATAATCGGGTGTTGCATGTCGAAGAACCGCAATGATCACAGCGATCCTGCCGGCGGCTCCGGATCGAGGCGCCGCAACCGCGGCGTCATGCTCGATTCGATGCCGGGGATCGCCGCAGCCACGAACCTTGATGAGCTGTGGTTGATCCTGTGGAACACGATCCGGAAGATGGTGCCCGACGCGGAGGAGCTCCGGATTTTCCGCGGCGACTCGGCCGTCGTCAGGGAGACGTGGAGCTCTGATCCCACGCGATCGCCCATCAGTTTGATTCTTCGGGGGTGGGGCGGGGATTTTGCCGGGATGATGCAGGAACGCTCCAACGTTGCGGCGTTTCTGGCCATGTTTGGCAACACGGAGCAGGAAGCCCAGGCGAGGCTTCAGAGGTTCTTTACAAAGCAGGGGAATCCGCTCATTGTTAACGACCCGGACCGGCAACTCGCGGTGTTCCTGAGCGCTGAAGACGTGCAGAAGGTCAGGATCTCTCGTCGGGGGCGCCCGGAGCCCGGGCAGCTGATCCTGTGCCCCATTCTTGTGGAGGGTCGCATCGACCTCGTGGCGGTCGTGAGCGCCGCGCCCGGGGAAAAGCCATTTTCCTGGGATGACGCGGCCGACGTGTGGCAACTGGTCCAGCTGGCGCGCGAAGTGAGCGTTCGAATCGGTATGGAAGAGACGGTCCTTCGGCATCTCGAAGAGGTCAAGGCCCTTCGCTCCGTGATGCGCCGTATCAGCATCGCTTCGGACGTCGGAGAGCTCGTGAATGAGGTCGGGAAAATGTCGCAGAAGATGCTGCGGGCTTCTGGAGCGTTGATCACGGGCCCGGGCGGGCGCGAACAAGCCCCGTATCATCTGCTGTGGAGCTCGGGGATTGCGGAAAGAACGGCGCGGGAGCTAGGCGCCGAGCTGGTCGGTGTCCTGCAGAAACAGACGGGCCGGCGGGAGCTCATGGCGGTCGAGAGCGTTGGCGGCGGTGAGTTGTTCGAAGGGGGGCGGCTCCAGTTCGAGAACGTCGAGGCTCTGGCCGCCGTTCCGTTGGAAGTCCACGGCAAGATGCTGGGGGTGCTGGCGCTGCTGTGGCCGTCGCCGCGCCGGTTTCTCGCCGATGAGCGGGGAGTGCTGGAGTTCTTGGGGGCCGAGCTTTCGCTTGCCATGGATCACCATCGTCTCTTTCAGGAGCTCACGGATTCCCGGGCCGAGCTCCGCGAGATCGTCGGTGCCGTTAGCGAGGGGGTCGTGTCCCTGGATGCCCAGGGGAAGGTCAGGTATTGCAACCCCCGTGCGGTGGAGTTGCTCGGTATCCAGGCGCCCGCGATGGAAGGGGCGCCGCTGCTGGATCTGCTCCCAAAAGACCAGCGCAAGCTGGTCGCGCCGCTGTTGGGAATGGTGCTCTCAGGCCAGGCGGTCAGCCAGAGGTTCCTCGATATGCGAACCCGCCGCATCCAGATCACCGTGTCTCTTCTGGGAGGCGAAGGACATCCCGCCGGGTCGGTGTGGACGCTTGCGGAGCTCAACAAGAACGTGATTGGTGGCGCGTTCGTGGAGCGTGTATTGCATCACCTTTCTGAAGCCGTCTTCGTCATGGACCAGGCCGGACGTGTGCTCGAAGCGAACGACGCCCTTCGCCGTTTTTATGGAACGGACTTGCTTTCGGAAAGTGAAACCGAGGGGGTGGTTCAGTATCGCTGGGGAGAGGGGCTTGATTCGAGCCTTGTGGAACGGCTCATCGAGCGAGGCTCTTTCCAGGTGACGGGGCACACCACGGCCCGAAGTGGGCGGCTGATTCCGTACGAGGCGGCGTTTTGGAGGATGGGGGAGGGGGATCCGTTTCGCGTTCTGGCCATCGTGCGGGATCAGACATGGGAACAAGAACGAACGCGCGCCGTGAAGGAAAAGCGGGAAGTTCAACAGCTCGTGAGGCAGGGCAAACGGCTGCTGAGCGAGCTGGAATCTGGGCTGTCAACCCAAAAAGACCTCGTGACCTCCCTGCTGACGCAGTGCGAGCTTGCACTGGCGAGGAAAACGGACGCAGAGAAGTTGCTGGCGACCGTGGGAATGCTCGGGGCTGCGGCCGAACGGGGGCGTTCCGGCCTGGCCGAGTGCAGCGATCTTGTCGAAAACCTCGGGGAGATTCTGAAGGCCCAAGGGGCGCGCGTCACGGCGGAGCTCTCTGGCACGACGCGCGTCTGGATCGTCAGCGACCGGCCCCAACGGCGGGAGCACGTGCTCCAGGTTCTTGCATCGCAAGGCCTTCACGCGATGACCATTGAAGGGGAGGAGCTTGGCCAGGCGACCGAGTATGCGGGTTTCCCCGACCTGGTTATCGTTGACCTCGTGTCCCTCAACGGGGTCGAGGAGGTGTACAACCGGCTGCGGCGGATCGCGCCGGCCGTGCCTCTCCTCGTGATCTCGGCAGTTGGAACGTTGGAGGGCTCCACGGTCGTGTCCGAGGATCCTCGCCTGCACGTCATGCGGAGCCTGCCTACGGGTTTGGCCCTCGAAGAGTTGTTGGGCAGCATCCTGCTTCCCGAGTGACGATCGTGAGCACACCTTGGCCGAAACGCCGCGCTGGCCCGTGAGACATGCGGGTTGAGCCAATACGAAATCCCGCCGGGGCGGGATTTCGTTGTGGCGGGGATGCCCGCCCGAATCCTTGCAGTTGGTCACGCGGCTGCTGGATCCGTTGGATGCCCGCGGTCTCCGGAAGACGTATACAATGTCGGCCTGGCTGCGCCTCGTGTCAAGCCCCGCTTGGGTTTGGGCGTGTGGCACCCGGCCGGGAACGCCCGTGAGGGTCCACGTGACGGGAAGAACCGTGATCGATCTGCCGGTCATGCCCCCCGCAGGAGCCGGGCGGCCTCGTCCATCTCGTTCTCGGCGCGCAGGCGGACCAGGTCGGGCGGACTCTCCTGAAACCCCTCGAGCGCATTGAAGAACCGGTCGAGGGGATCTCCCTCGAACGACGGGATCAGGAAGATGTGCGTGTGGGGGACGCGCCGTCCGCGCGCGTACATGCAGACGAAATCCGGGTGAAAGACCCGCATCAACTTTTGCGAGACGATCCTGGCCACGTCGAAGAGGCTTGCCGTCTCCTCGGCCGAGAGGTCGTGCCACCACGGCTCGTGCCGTTTCGAGATCACCAGGCAGTGCCCCTTGGCGAGCGGATTGATGTCGAGCAGAGCCAGCGACCGATCGTCTTCAAACACGGTTCGCGCGGGCGCCCGGCCCGCCACGATCTCGCAAAAAACGCAGGATTCCTTCGGCGTTGTCGTCATGGTGTTTGGCCTCCACCTCCCGAATACTGGGGGAAGCATACCACTCGGGGAGAAGCCGGCGTGACATCCGAAGGCGAGCTTACGGCCCGCCATCGTTGCCGGTGAGGCAGACGCAGGCTGCCGGACGCCCGCGGTTTCCTCTCTTTTCTTTTCTCTGCGTCCCCCCGTGTCCTCCGCGGTAAGAGAGCTGTCCGTCTTTGGGTCTGTCCGGGCGCAGGTCTGTCCCGGCGTCTTCCCAGGGCGGCCGCGGGACGGGTATGATCGGACCATGCGACGGACCGACGCTGTTCCCCCGTTCGTGCACCTGCATCTTCACACGCACTACTCGCTGCTCGATGCGATGATCAAGATCCCGGAGCTGATCGACCAGGTCGCCGGCGCCGGGATGGAGGCCGTGGCCGTGACGGATCACGGGAACCTCTTCGGGGCCTTTCAGTTTCACCAGGCCGCGATGAAGGCGGGGATCCGGCCGGTGATCGGCTGCGAGGTGTACGTCGCGCCCGGTGATCACCGGGAACGGAAAGCGGGAGGTGGCGGCCGGCACCCCTATCGTCACCTCGTGTTGCTCGCCGAGAACAACGTGGGGTACCGGAATCTCGTGTGGCTCGTCAGCGAGGGGTATCTCCACGGCTTCTACTACAAGCCGCGAATTTCGAAGGCGATTCTCGCGGAGCACGCGGAGGGACTGATTGGGCTTTCCGCCTGCCTGTCGGGAGAGGTTTCGAGCCTGCTCCTGTCCCGGGATCTCGATGGCGCCGTGCGGGTGGCCGAGGAGTACCGCGGCATCCTCGGCGAGGGCAACTTCTTTCTCGAAATCCAGGATCATGGAACGGAAGACGAGAAGCTCGTTCGCGAGGGGATGCGGGAGGTTGCATCACGGACCGGGATCCCGCTGGTCGCCACGAACGACTGCCACTTTCACCACCGGGAGGACATGAGCGCTCACCGTCTGCTGATCGGCATCGGTCAGGGCAAGACGCTCGAAGAGCTGACGGCGCGGGGCGGGTATGTCTACAACGATGCGTACTTCGTCAAGACGCCCGAAGAGATGTATGCGATGTTTTCCACTTTCCCCGGCGCCTGCGAACGGACGGCCGAGATCGCGGGGCGGTGCCACGTCCTCTTTGACACGTCCCAGCTGCATCTCCCGACCTACCCGGTGCCCGAGGGGCACACGGCCGCGTCGTACCTTGCGGCGCTGGCGCGGGAGGGGCTCGAACGCCGGCTGGCGGATGGACGGGTTCGCCGGAACGAGGCGGACGACTATCGTTCGCGCATGGCCCACGAGCTCGAAATCATCGAGAAGATGGGTTTCCCGGGTTACTTCCTGGTCGTCTGGGACTTTATCCGGTACGCCAAGGAGCACGGCGTGCCGGTCGGCCCCGGCCGCGGCTCTGCGGCCGGCTCGGTCGTGTCGTATGCGCTGGGCATCACCGATATCGATCCGCTGGAGTACGACCTTCTCTTCGAGCGTTTCTTGAACCCGGAGCGGATCTCGATGCCCGATATCGATATCGACTTCTGTCAGCGCGAGCGTGAGAAGGTGATCGCTTACGTGCGTGAGCGGTACGGCGCCGACTCGGTCTCGCAGATCGCCACGTTCAACATCCTCAAGGCGCGCTCGGCCGTGCGCGACATTGGACGCGTGATGGGCATGCCTCTCGGCGACGTCGACAGGATCGCCAAGCTGATCCCGGACGAGCTCAACATCACGATCGACGAGGCGATGAAGAGCTCGTCAGAGCTGCGGGACCTGGTCAGCGGCGACGAGGACGTGCACCAGCTGATCGAGGCGGCCGGGAAGATCGAGGGTTTGGCCCGCCACTGCGGCGTGCACGCGGCGGGCGTCGTCATCGCGCCGGAGCCGCTCGTCAACTTCGTGCCGCTCTTCAAGACGACGCACGGCGAAGTAACGACCCAGTACGACAAGGACGACGTCGAGGCGCTTGGCCTGCTCAAGATGGATTTTCTCGGGCTCAGGACGCTGACGGTCATCGCCGATGCGGTGAAGTCGATTGCAAGGGCCGAGGGCCAGGCGCCGGATCTCAGCCGGGTTCCGCTGGACGACGCTGACGTCTACGAGCTGTTCTCCGCGGGCAACACGGACGGCATCTTCCAGTTCGAATCTTCGGGCATGCGGGACGTTCTCCGGACGGTGCAGCCGCAGTCGTTCCCGGAGATCGCTGCCCTCAACGCCCTCTACCGGCCCGGGCCGATGCAGTTTATCGACGACTACACCGCGCGCAAGAACGGGAAGAAACCGATCACCTACATCTTTCCCGAGCTCGAGGAGATCCTCGCGGAGACGTACGGCATCATCGTGTACCAGGAGCAGGTGATGCGGATCGCCGTCAAGATCGCCGGCTTCACGATGGCCAAGGCCGACACCCTGCGCAAGGCTATGGGAAAGAAGAAGCGTGAGATCATCGATCGCGAGGGCGAGAACTTCATCAAGGGCGGCGTGGCGAACGGCTTCCCCGAAAAGAAGGTCCGCCAACTCTGGGAGCAGATTGTGCCGTTCGCGCAGTACGGTTTCAACAAGTCGCACTCCGTCGCCTACGCGTACGTCGCGTACCTGACGGCGTATCTCAAGGCGCACTTCCCGGCCCATTTCATGGCGGCGATGCTGACCTCCGAGGCGTCAAACACCGACAAGCTGGCGATGTACGTCCGGCGGTGCAGGCAAACGGGACTCGAGATCCTGCCCCCGGATTGCAACGCCTCCGAGGAGGTGTTCTCGGTGGAGTCGGACCGCATCCGATTTGGCCTGGCGGCCGTCAAGGGGGTCGGCGAGGGCGCCGCGGCAGCCATCGTCGAGGCGAGAAAGCGCGAGGGCGGCTTTAGCTCGATCTCGCATCTCCTGCGCTCGCTGCCGGCGCGCGCCGCCAATCACAAGGTGCTCGAAGCGCTGGCGAAGGCCGGCTGCTTCGATGCGTTCGGGATCTCCCGCAAGGCGCTCGTCGAGAACCTCGAACGGCTGATGGACATGGCCGGCCGGGAGCGCGAGCAGGCCGAGCTGGGCCAGGGCTTTCTCTTCGATGCCCTCCCGTCGGACGGCCTCGAGGCGGATCTGGCGAAGGAGCCCGAGGCGGACGAAACCCAGCGGCTGGCCTGGGAACGCGAGGCGCTCGGGTTCTACCTGTCGGGCCATCCGCTCAACCGGTACCAGGACCAGCTCGCCCGGTTCGCGGACAGCACGATCGCCGAGCTTTCCTCGCGTCTCGAAGAGGGGTGGGAACGGGTGACGGTCGGTGGCCTCGTCACGGGGCTCAAGACAATCCCGATCAAGAAGCAGGGCCCCAACCAGGGGCGCAAGATGGCGACCTTCTTCCTCGCGGATCCGACGGGCTCCGTCAGGGTCGTCGTGTTCCCGGATACGTACGACTCGGTCAGGAATCTCCTGCAGAACGACCGTCCCGTCCTCGTCACGGCCACGCCCAAGGGGGATGGCGACAACGTCGAGCTGACCGCGGATGAGGTCGTTGCGCTGGATGGCATCGACCTTCGGCGCGCGGCGGCTCTGAGAATCGTCATCGATCTCGAGAGCGTCGACTCCGCGAAGACCGAGGAGCTTCGCGAGCTTCTCCTGGAGCACCGGGGCGATCTCCCGGTACGGTTCGAGCTGGTTCGCCCCGGCGCATTCCGGGCCCGGGTGGTCCCACCCGTCGCCCTGACCGTCGAACCCTCTCAGGAGCTCAAGTCCGCCCTCAACGCCCTCCTCGGGGGAGGCCGTTTCGAGCTCGAGTTCAGCGAGCATCCCGCAAACGGCAAGGCGAAACATGCCCGTCGCCCGAACGGCTCCCGGCCCACCTCCGGCGGCTCCCAGCTGGTCAACTGACGCCCCGCGAGGGGCCGGGTACGCCAGGCGAAGTCCCGGGACGGAGGACGAGATGATGCAGGTCGCCGATGAAGGCGGAGCTCTCGGAATCTTCCGGACGGTTATACACGGGTGAGCATTCCGCCAGGATTTGCGAGGGTCGCCATGCGGGAGCGAGTCTCGCCTCATGCGGTGGCCTGGACAACTTGGATGGCCGGACCCGCGGCGTCGTTTCACACCATCAGCGCGCCACCGCCGGCGGGGAGATACGCGCCGGTCACGAAGCTCACCGGGTCTGGCGCCTGGCCTTTCGGCGCGTACGTCAACCGGACCGTCGCTGGTGACTCCCCTCAACGCTCTTCGGTTGTCAGCAACTCCGGCCGGGCACGCTACAGACGTTGTGGTAGAATTGCCACATGACACAGGTGGCCACTGGTGATCTTGACCGGCGTGTTGCTCTCCTGGAGGGGTGGAAGGAGAGCCAGGAGCCGTTTGTCCTGTCCTTGAAGGACGACGTGAGGGAGGTCCAGGCCCGCCTGACTGCCCTCCAGAGCCACATGGACCATCGCTTTTCTGACGTGGAAGCCTCCATCGCGGAGCTCCGGGTGGAGCTCAAGGGCGACATCGCCGGGTTGCGCACCGAGCTCAAGGGCGAGATGGCGCGTCTGGTCCAGCGGATGGATACCCAGACCAGGTGGATCGTCGGCGTCCAGTTCCTGACCCTTCTCACGCTGATTGCGGCACTTCTCAGGCTTGCAGGATAACGGGGGCCGGTCACACCCCACCACCGTGCCCCTCGGCCGATCCTCCGTCTTCCGTCGTTCCACGAAGCCACCAACTGGCTGTGGATCGGTATCATGCCGAGGTGGATGAATGAGGCTGCGGCCTGTTGGACAGGGGGGTGGGAAGGCCGATCGTGTTCGGTGGATGTCCGATCAGCGGGTGGTGGCCAGTCCCGTTCCGGTGGACCCTTTGTCCCCGCTTCGACGATCCCGCCCGCCGGAACGGTGAAGGGCTGATATTCTCGGGATGGCCAGAGCTCCCGAAGAGGGGGACGTCGTGATCTACCGTGCCGCGGCCGACACCGTTGTTCTTGTCCATCTCGCCTTCATCCTGTTTGTCGTGGCCGGGGGCGTCCCCGTCCTGAAATGGCCGAAGCTCGCGTGGATCCACCTGCCGGCGGTTGCGTGGGGCGCACTCGTCGAGTTCACCGGCTGGATCTGCCCCCTCACTCCACTTGAAAACAATCTCAGGATCGCGGCCGGCGGTCTGGGCTATTCGGGCGGATTCGTGGAGAGGTATCTCATCCCCGTGGTCTACCCCCCGAGTCTGACGCGCACGGTTCAATTCGCGATCGGTGCCACCGTCCTTGCCATCAACGCCGGCGTCTACACCGCGTTGCTGCTCAGGAAAAATCGTCACAGCAGTTAGCCCCGGCTTCCTGCTGCGGCCACGGCCCTGCCGGGATCGACGTGCCGCCCCCGGGCGGCCTGTACGATTCTTCCGTGGCCTCTTTGACAGGCCAGGGAAGAATCGTACGTGATATTCTTCCGTTCCGTCTGGAAGGAGGCTTCGTTGGACCTGCAGTCGTTGATTCTTGCATTGCAACAGTACTGGGGCGCGGCGGGGTGCGTCATCCAGAAACCGTACGATCTCGAGGTCGGGGCGGGCACGATGCACCCGGAGACGTTCCTCAGGGTCCTCGGCCCGGAACCGTACCGGGTCGCATACGTGCAACCGTCCCGGCGTCCGGCCGACGCGCGGTACGGCGAGAACCCGTTCCGCCTCGGCAAGCACCTCCAGCTCCAGGTGATTCTGAAACCCTCGCCGGACGATGTCCAGGAGCTGTACCTGCGATCCCTCCACGCGTTGGGGATCGATCCCGCGGTGCACGACATCCGGTTCGAGGAAGACAACTGGGAATCGCCGACGCTCGGGGCGTGGGGGGTCGGCTGGCAGGTGCTGCTCGACGGTATGGAGATCACGCAGTTTACGTATTTCCAGCAGGCCGGGGGGATCGAGCTGGCGCCGATCTCGGCGGAGCTGACCTACGGCCTGGAGCGGATCGCGATGTTCCTCCAGCGGCGCGACTCGATCTACGACGTCGTCTGGGGCGGCGGGCGCCGCTACGGGGACGTGCGGCTCAAGGAAGAATGGGAATCGTCCGTGTACGGGTTCGAGGTGGCCGACGTCGGCATGCTCCGCCGCCATTTCGAGGACTGGGAGCGGGAGGCGGCGCGATGCCTCGATCATGACCCGCCGCTGGTGATCCCGGCGCTCGAGGCGACGCTCAAGACGTCCCACCTGTTCAACCTGATGGATGCGCGCGGCGCCGTGTCGGTGACGGAGCGGGTTGGCTTGATCGGCCGGATCCGCCGCAACGCCGTCAGGGTGGCGAAGGCGTACGTCGCCCAGAGGGAAGCGATGGAACATCCACTCGGTAACGCCCTCGAGGGGGTGGCCCATGTCTGACTTCCTCCTCGAGGTTCGGACCGAGGAAATCCCCGCGAACGCCCTGCCCAGCGCCCGGAGACAGCTTCGGGAGGCGTTGAACCGCGCGCTTGTGGAGGAGGGCTTCGAGGGGGCGGACGTTCACACCTTCTCGACCAACCGGCGTCTCGTCGCCCTCGTCTCCGGATTGCCCGGGCGGCAACCGGACCGGACCGAGGTCCTGACGGGGCCGCCGGCGCGGGTGGCGTTCGACGCGGACGGCGCCCCGACGAAGGCCGCCGAAGGGTTCGCCCGCAAGGCCGGCGTGCCCGTGGAGCAGCTCGAGCGGGTCGAGACGCCGAAGGGGGAGTACCTCTCGGCCACGATACGCCTCGAGGGCCGGCCGACGGCCGAGATCCTCGCCGGGAGGATCCCGGGCATCATCGGTGCACTTCACTTTCCGAAGATGATGCGGTGGGGGCTCGGTACCCACGTCTTCGTCAGGCCGGTTCACGGCGTCGTGGCCATGTTCGACGGGGACGTCGTCCCGATGGAGCTGCTCGACATTCGATCCGGATCCCGGACGGTGGGCCACCGGGTGCATGCGCCGGAAGCGTTCGAGCTCACACATCCTTCGGCCTACGCCTCCGAGCTGGAAGAACGGCGGGTGTTCATCGATCCCGCCCAGCGCAGGCGCCGCCTGGAGAAGCTTGCCGCGGAGCTGGCCTCCCAGGTTCGCTGCCACGTCCATCCCGATGAGGCGCTGGTTGCCGAGCACGTCGAGCTCGTCGAGTTTCCAGGCCTGATCCGCGGCCAGATCGACCCTGCGCACCTCGAGCTGCCGCGGGAGGTCGTGATCACGACGTTGCGCCACCACCAGAAGTGCCTGATCCTCGAACGGGAGGACGGTGAGCTGGCACCCTACTTCCTGGCGGTTGTCGATCGCGCGGACGATCCGGAGGGCCTGATCCGGCAGGGCAACGAGTGGGTCATCGGCGCACGGCTGTCGGACGCCGCCTTCTTCTTCAAGGAGGACCGCACCCACCGGCTCGAGGACCTCGTCCCGCAGCTCGAGCGGCTGGAGTTTCACCGCAAGCTCGGCTCGCTCGCCGCCAAGGCGGAGCGTGCCGGCCTCCTGGCGCGTTGGCTCGTCGAGGCCGCGGGAATGACGATCACCGCCGGGGAGGTGGAACGCGTGGCGCGCCTGGTCAAGGCGGACCTCGTGACCCACATGGTGGGTGAGTTTCCCGAGCTGCAGGGGATCATGGGCGGCCACTACCTGCGTCTCGATGGAGAGCCGGAAGAGGTGTGGACGGCCGCGCGGGATCACTACCTTCCCCAGGGGTTCGAGGGGGAGATCCCGGCGTCGGATCTGGGACGGCTCGTCGGTGCCGCGGACCGGATGGACTCCGTGGCCAGCCTGTTCGCCGTCGGCGAGGTGCCGACGGGCTCGAAAGACCCGTTCGGCCTGCGGCGGGCCGCGCAGGGACTCGTGCGGATCGTCGCCGGGGCCGGCTGGACGGTCGATCTCGCGGCGTTCGTGCGCCGTGCGTGCGAGCTGGCCGTCGAGACCGCGGGCGGCGATCTCGATGTGGTGAGCTCACAGGTGATGACGTTCGTCACGGATCGGGTCCGGCGCTACCTGGTCGATCTCGCCGGCATGGCGCCGGACACGGCCGACGCCGTGATGCACGCGGCGTGGAGCTCCCTCCCGGCGCTGGAGGCGCGTGCGCGCGCCCTGGAGGCGGTTCGCGGCGAGCCGGAATTCCGGGCGCTGGCGCTGGCGTTCAAACGCGTACGGAACATCACCGAAGGGCAGCCGGACGCGGGGGTCGATCCCGCGCTGTTTGCCGAGCCGGCCGAGAGGGAGCTGTACGAGGCCGCCCTGGCGTTCCAGGGCGAGCTCGAGATGAGCCTGGCGGCTCACCGGGTCGACGAGGCGTTTGCCGGCATGGGGAAGCTCGCAGGTATTCTCGATCAATTCTTCATCGATGTGCTCGTCATGGCGGAGGATGAACGGGTCCGGGCGAACCGGATCGGTTTGCTCAAGATGTTGGGACGGGACTTTTTGACTCTGGCCGATCTTTCACGGTTGCAGGTTGAAGGAGGCGAATCATGACCAGTGGCAAGAACGTGTATTTCTTCGGTGGTGGCTCCGCCGAGGGCAACGTCTCGATGAAGGATCTTCTCGGCGGGAAGGGCGCCGGGCTCGCCGAAATGGCCGGCCTGGGGCTGCCCGTGCCCCCCGGGTTCACGATCACGACCGAGGTCTGTACCTATTTCGACACGCACGGCGGTGCGTACCCGGATGGGCTGAAGGAGGAGGTCTCCGCGGCGCTCGCGCGTGTCGAGGAGCTGACCGGCAAGAAATTCGGCGATGCCACGAATCCGCTCCTGGTTTCGGTCCGCTCTGGAGCGCGGGTGTCGATGCCGGGGATGATGGACACGGTTCTCAACCTCGGTCTCAACGACACGACGATCCAGGGCCTCGTCGCCCAGACCTCCAACCCGCGCTTCGCGTACGACTGCTACCGTCGTTTCGTCGCCATGTACGGCGACGTCGTTCTGGGCGTTCGCGCCGAGGGCAAGGACGACGTCGACCCGTTCGAGCTGGAGCTCGACCGGCTGAAGAAGGAGCGGGGTGCGGATTACGATACCGATCTCGACGCCGCGGCCCTTGCCGAGCTGGTGACACGGTTCAAGGCGGTCATCCGCGCGCGGACCGGCGCGGATTTTCCGGAAGACCCGGAGGATCAGCTGTGGGGCGCCATCGCCGCAGTCTTCGGCTCGTGGGATAACGAACGGGCCATCGCGTACCGCGAGATCAACGGCATCCCCGGCGACTGGGGCACGGCGGTCAACATTGTCGCCATGGTCTACGGCAATATGGGCGAGGATTCCGGCACCGGGGTCGCCTTCACGAGGAATCCCGCTACCGGTGAGAACCGGTTCTACGGCGAGTTCCTGGTCAACGCCCAGGGCGAGGATGTCGTCGCCGGAATCCGGACGCCGCTTCCGATCGAGAAGATCAAGGACGTCTTCCACGAGGTCTGGGATCAACTGCTCGAGGCTCGCAAGATCCTGGAGGACCACTTCCGCGACATGCAGGATATCGAGTTCACGGTCGAACGTGGCAAACTCTGGTTGCTGCAGACGCGCACCGCCAAGCGCACAGGCCTCGCGGCGATCCGGATCGCCGTGGACATGGTGGACGAGGGGCGGATCGAGCCGGCCGAGGCGTTGCGGCGCGTCGAGCCGGAGCAGCTCAACCAGCTGTTGCGGCCCATCTTCGACCCCGAGGAGCTCGCCCGCGCGAAGGCCGAAAAGAGGGTCGTTGCCAAGGGGCTGCCCGCCGGGCCGGGCGCGGCGACCGGCAGGGTCGTTTTCAATGCGCCGGACGCGGTCGACAAGGCCCGCGCCGGCGAGCCGGTCATCCTCGTTCGCCTGGAGACCAGCCCCGAGGACATCAAGGGGATGGCGGCGGCCGACGGCATCTTGACGGCCCGCGGCGGCATGACCTCCCACGCGGCCCTGGTCGCCCGGCAGATGGGGAAGACGTGCGTCGCCGGGTGCGAGGACCTGGTTATCGATTATGTCGCCCGGACGGCAACGTCGGGTGGAACGGTCATCCGCGAGGGGGACTGGATCTCGCTCGACGGCTTTACCGGCGAGGTGATCACGGGCCAGGTTGCGACGCGCCCCTCCGAGGTCATCCAGGTCCTGATCGAGAAGAGCCTCGATCCGTCCGCTTCCGAGACGTACCCGTACTACGAGAAGCTCCTGGGATGGGCGGATGAGATCCGCGTGCTGGGCGTGCACGCCAATGCCGATCAGCCCGATCAGGCGGCGAACGCCGTGGCCTTCGGCGCCGAGGGGATCGGCCTGTGCCGAACCGAGCACATGTTCTTCGGAGGGGAGCGGATCGTCGCCGTTCGCGAGATGATCCTGGCCGAGAACATCGAGGAGCGCGAGCGCGCGCTGGCCAAGCTGGAACCGATGCAGGAGGAGGATTTCGCAGGCCTGTTTCGCGTCATGGACGGGAGGCCGGTGATCATCCGGACGCTCGATCCGCCACTGCACGAATTCCTTCCGCATTCCGAGGAGGAGGCGCAAACCGTTGCGTCACAGATGGGCGTTCCCGTGGAAAAGATCCTGGCCAAGGCGGCGGAGCTCAAGGAGTTCAACCCGATGCTCGGCCATCGCGGGTGCCGGCTGGGCGTCGTCTTCCCGGAGATTACACGAATGCAGGCCCGGGCGATCCTGACGGCGGCATGCAAGGTCGCGAAAGAGGGCATCCGGGTCGAGCCGGAGATCATGATCCCGCTCGTTTCGCTCAAGGCCGAGCTGGAGGACCAGGAGGCGGTGGTGCGGAGCGTGGCCGGTGAGGTGTTCGACGCGGAGGGGATCGAGGTCGCGTACAAGCTCGGTACCATGATCGAGCTTCCGAGGGCGGCGCTGATGGCGGGCCAGATCGCCGAAGTCGCCGAGTTCTTTTCCTTCGGGACGAACGACCTGACACAGACGACGTTTGGCCTTTCTCGCGACGATTCGGGCAGGTTCCTGCCCCAATACGTCGATCGCGGGTTCATCGCCGCCGACCCGTTCGCGAGTCTCGATACCGAGGGCGTTGGCCAGCTCGTCGCCATGGGAACCGAGCGCGGCCGGAAAACCCGGCCCGGAATCCAGGTCGGGATCTGCGGCGAGCATGGGGGCGATCCGGCGTCGATCGGCTTCTGCCACCGGACGGGTCTCGACTATGTTTCGTGCTCCCCGTTCAGGATTCCGATCGCGCGTCTGGCTGCGGCGCGGGCCCAGCTGGAGAGCCCGCGGGAGCGTTGAGCATGAGCCGTTTCGCCGTCATCGGTCTCGGGAGATTCGGAGCGACGCTGGCCCGCCGCCTGTACCAGGCCGGGCACGAAGTCCTGGCAATCGACGTCGATCCGGAGCGGGTCCAGGCGATGCGCGAAGACGTGACCCAGGCGGTGGTCGTGGACGTGCGGGACAAGCTGCGTCTGCGGGCGCTCGGGCTCAAGGATGTCGATGTCGCCGTCGTTTCTGTGGGGGAACAGCTTGAGTCCTCGACGCTGGCGGCCTTCTACCTCAAGGAGATGGGGGTCAAGGTCGTGGCGCGAGCGGTGTCGGTGGACCACGGGAGGATCCTCGAGGCCATCGGAACCGACGAGGTGATCTACCCGGAGAGGGACATGGCCGTTCGCCTGGCCGATCGCCTCGTTCACCCGAACCTCCTCGATTACGTGGCTCTCGGGCCGGAGTACTCCGTGATGGAGGTGGCGGTTCCGTCGTCGTTCATCGGGCAAACGCTGATGGATCTCCGGGTCCGGAACCGGTACCAGGTCCAGGTCGTCGCCATCAGGGACGCGCTGACTGACACCCTCAATCTCCTTCCGGACGCGCAGCAAATCCTGAAGGATTCGGACGTGCTTGTCGTGCTCGGAGCACGGGAAGATCTCGAGAAATTCAGGCAGGTCCGGTAGATGCGCAGCATCCTCTTCATCGTTTCGTCGCCGTCCGGCGGAGGGAAGACGACCTTGATCCACGAGGTCCGGAAGCGGCTCGCGGGATGGGGTCAGGAAACCTACTTCTCCGTTTCCCATACGACCCGGGCACCCCGCCCCGGCGAGATCGACGGGCACGACTACCATTTCGTCAGCCGGAAGCTCTTCGAGGGCATGGCCCATCGTGGCGAGTTCCTCGAGTGGGCAGAGTACGCCGGCCATCTCTACGGAACGGCGCGCCGCGAGGTCGAGGGACGGCTGGGGCAGGGGATCGATGTTTTCCTCGACATCGATGTCCAGGGCGCCCAGCAGATCAAGACGTCGATTCCCGAGGCGGTCAAGATCTTCATCTATCCGCCCTCCTACGCTGAGCTCAAACGCCGGCTGACGACCCGGCGGAAGGATCCACCCGAGGCGATCGAACGCCGGCTCAAGTGGGCGCTACGCGAGCTGGGTGTCGCCGGGGAGTTCGATTATGCTATCATCAACGACCGCCTCGAACGGGCGGTCGAGGCGATGTTCGGCGTGTGCGTCGCCGAGCACCACCGCTTGTGGCGCATGAGGCCACATCTCGAAAAGATCCGGGGGACTTTCCAGGAGTCCCTGGAAAAGGATTTCAGTGCATGAAGATGTATCCCGATGAATTTGATTCGGTTTTCCGCTACATCATCGTCGTTTCGCAGCGGGCTGAGCAGCTGATCATGGGGGCGAAGCCGCGGACGGAGAGCCGGTACACCAAGCCGACGATGATCGCCAAGGATGAGGTCGACAACGGCCTGATCTCGTGGCGCATCCTGACGCCGGAAGAGATCGAAGCGCAGCGTCACGCGCTCGTGGAACAGTACCGGTCCGAGGTGGGCGCCGAGACGGCCGAGGGCCAGGTTTCCCCGATTCCGGACGTGCTGCCGACAGCGCCGGCCGTTGAGACCGCGACCCAGCTCGAAGAGCCAGGCGAACGGGACGAAGAGGTCGCCCGTCTTTCCCAGCTCCTGGGTTTTGCCGGGGCAGCGCCCGAGGCCGAGGAAGAAGCCGAGGATGAGGCGGAGGACGAGGGCAAACCGTCCGATGAGCCGTCCGGGGAGCCGGATGGAGCGCTGGCCGGGAACCTCTCCGGCGAGAGCTGACGCCCATGCGTGGGCGAATCGTCCTCGGGGTCAGCGGGGGCATCGCCGCCTACAAGTCGGTCGAGATTCTCAGGCTGCTCGAAAAACGGGGGTGCGGCGTCCGGGTCATCATGACCCGCCATGCCACCGAGTTCGTCAACCCGCGCACCTTCGCCGTTCTCTCGGGGTTTCCCGTCCAGGTGAGCCAGTGGGATTCCCCGACCATGCCGGGGGTCGACCACGTCGAGCTTTCCCACTGGGCCGATCTTCTTCTCGTGGCCCCAGCCACCGCGAATGTCGCCGTCAAGATGGCGACCGGTATCGCCGATGATGCCTTGAGCACGTACGCCCTCGCCCACCGGCGGCGGGTCCTCGTCGCTCCGGCCATGAATACCGTGATGTGGCGGCAGCCCGCCGTGCAGGAGGCACTTTCAAAGTTGTCGTCCCGCGGCGCCGTCATCGTCACTCCCGAGAGCGGAGAGCTCGCCTGCGGCGATACCGGCCAAGGTCGTCTCGCGCCGGTCGAGGAGATCGCGCACCGGGCACTCAGCATGCTGCCACCCCGGGGCCCGCTGGCCGGTCTGCGCATCCTCGTCACGGCCGGGCCGACCCGGGAACCGGTGGACGGGGTACGGGTGCTCACCAACCGTTCCTCCGGGAGGATGGGCGTCGCGCTGGCCCAGGCCGCCGCCGATCTCGGGGCGTCGGTCGACCTGCTGCACGGTCCGCTCGGCGTCGCGCTCCCGCTTGGCGTGCGGCCGCACGGCGTCGAGACGGCCCGCGAGATGGAAGAAGTGCTCGCGAAGCTTTCGGCCGGCGCCGATGCCGCTTTCCTGGTGGCGGCCGTGGCCGACTTCAGGCCGGTGGCGCCCATCGCGGGCAAGCTGGACCGCCGGGAGGGGGGGCTCGCGATCGAGCTGGAGCCCGTCCCGGACCTGGCCGCCGGCCTCGGCGCCCGGACGCCGCGGCCGTACCTCGCCGTCTTCGCCGCCGAGGATGGCGCCAACCGGGACCGGGCACTCGAGAAGATGGGCGCCAAGGGTGCTGACGCCGTCGTGCTCAACGATATCTCGGCCCCGGGCGTGGGGATGGAAGCGGTCGAGAACGAGGTGTGGATCCTCAGCGCCGGTGGTATCGATCATCACGTGCCCCGCGCAGGCAAGGACGAGGTCGCCAGGCAGATCCTGCTCGTGCTGAGCGGCGAGCTTCTGGCGCACAGGCCGGGCCGATGACGGCGACCCGGCGCGATCTCCTCCGGTGGTTGGACGATCTCGGGTGGCGGGATCCTCCGCACGTGGCCGCGCCGGCAGCGGCGCAGGTCACGGTTGCACGCGGTCCGACGGACTGCACGACGCTCGAAGAGCTGGAGGCTCTTCTCGATGGTTGTACGCGCTGCGACCTGGCCGAGAAGAGGCGCCACATCGTCTTCGGCGAAGGAAATCCTCACGCGGCGGTGATGTTCGTCGGCGAGGCGCCGGGCGCCGACGAGGACCGGACCGGGCGCCCGTTCGTCGGCCAGGCGGGAAAGCTACTCGACGCCATGATCGTTGCGATGGGGCTGAGACGCGAGGACGTATACATTGCCAACGTCGTCAAGTGCCGTCCTCCCGGCAACCGGGACCCGAAAGAGCCCGAAAAAGCTGCCTGCGCACCGTTTCTCGATCGCCAGATTGAGCTCATTCGTCCGCGCGTTCTCGTCGCTCTCGGCAAACCCGCTGCGAATCGGCTCAGCGGAACCTCCAAGCCGATCGGCGCCCTGCGGGGCCGCTGGCTGACCTACAGGGGTATCCCGCTGCTTGCGACCTACCATCCCGCCTATCTCCTGCGCAACGTCCATGGCAAGCGCGCCGTCTGGGAGGATCTGAAGCGGGTTCTCGCCCGCCTCTCTCGCACGTGATCTGCTGCGGCCGCCGAGAGACCCGCCATCGCCGCGCTCTTCGCCTCGGGTCTGGCTGCGACGTGCATAGAGCACGCCTCGCCAGCCTCTCGGTTCAGATCGCGACGCTGACGGGCCTCTCGGCGGCCTCGCGACGATCCCGTACGAGAGAGGCGGGCGGCCCTTCTTGTCTCGCGGGTGATCTGCTTCGGTCGGTGGGAGACGTGGCATCGCCGCGCTCTTCGCCTCGGGTCTGGCTGCGACGTGCATGGAGCACGCCTCGCCAGCCTCTCGGTTCAGATCGCGACGCTGACGGGGTCTGCGCCAGCGAGTCGGTCGAGATCGAGGAGCTGATCGAGCTCGGCTTCGGGGAGCACGCCGAGGCGGTGGGCGGTGACGCCGACCGGCTCGCGGGCTTCCTCGGCGGCCTTGGCGATCTGGGCGGCCCGCTCGTAGCCCAGCGCTCCCGCGAGGGCGGTCGCCAGGGCCGGGCTCGCGGCGGCATGGGCCCGGGCCCTCTCCACGTCGACCTCGAGGCCACAGAGACACCGGTCGGCGAGGAGCCGGGATGCGTTGGCCAGCAACTGCGCCATCGTGTCGAGATTCCAGGCGAGCAGTGGGTTGGCGTGGGACAGGTCGAACTGGTGCAACGCCGCCGTCGCGCCGCACGCCGCGGCGAGCCCCTGCACCTCGATGGCAACCTGGGTGACCGCTTCCGGGATGACCGGGTTGATCTTTCCGGGCATGATCGAGGAGCCGGGCTGGACCGCGGGAAGGCGCAGCTCCCCGATTCCGCCGAACGGTCCGGAGCTGCGGAGGCGCAGATCGTTGGAGATCGCCATGAGGACCTGCGCAATTCCCGCCAGCCCGCCGGCGTGGGCGATTGGCGCGTCCTGTGCCGCGATGCCAACCGCGGGGTTGGACCGAGTGTGCACATCGAGGCCGGTCCGGCGCGCCAGGATGCTGACAACGTTCGCGGGGATCCCTGGAGACGAGCCGATCCCGGTGCCCACGGCGGTTCCACCGAGCGGGAGCGCACACAGGTCGGCCGCCACCCGTTCGCAGCGATCGCCGGCCTCCCGGAGCCTGTCAGCCCACTGTCCGAAGATCCGTCCGTAGGTTGTCGGAACGGCGTCCATCAGGTGGGTGCGCCCGAGGGTCACCGTGGCAGCGTGCGCCCCGGCGAGGGAATCGAGCCGCCCTTCGAGCGCTTCGAGCGCCGGCGCCACCGCGCGGCGCCAGGCTGTGAGCGCTGCGATGCGCATCGCGGCGGGAATGACATCGTTCGAAGACTGGCCCATGTTGACGTGGTCGTTCGGATGGACGGGCGTGTGCGCCCCCGGGTCGCCGCCGAGCTTGCGATTGGCCAGATGTGCGATCACTTCGTTCATGTTCATGTTGGTCGACGTCCCGGAGCCGGTCTGAAAGACGTCGATGGGAAACTGGTCGAGATGCTCTCCCGAGGCGATGGCGTCAGCCGCCCCGGCGATGACGTCGGCGAGCTCCGCCGGCAGCAGCCCGGCGGCCCGGTGCGCCCGCGCGAAGGCCGCCTTGATCGTGGCCAGCGCAGCGAGAAAGCCGGGTGGCAGCTTCCACCCGCTGAGCGGGAAGTTGACGATCGCTCGCGCGGTTTGAGCGCCGTAAAGCGCATCGGCCGGGACCTCGACCTCCCCCAGTGTGTCGTGTTCGGTACGCGTGTGCGGGCCTGTCTCGTCGCTCATCAGAACCTCCCGGAAGTCTCGAACCCGTTTGTACCGGTGTACCACCGCATTTGCAAGGCCATCCGGGTTTTTCCACGGGGCGCAGAGCCTGGTCCCTTCCCCTCCAAGAAACCGCGCCGCGTATCTGAGGGAGCACGGACAGTGGAGACCCTCCCAAGCACGCCTGAGCCCGTCCCCGGCCCAGGGCTTGGACTTCGCGGTGTGCGCTCCTGGCGTTCCCGCGTCTTTCACACGGCCCCGGTATACTCGGGCCGTGCGTGTTTCCCGTGGTGTAACCGTTTGAACCGGCCGGAATAGGAGAAAGAGGAGTGACGGAGCTGGACGCAGACCAACAACGGCTCGTGGAGCTCATGATCGGCTACCAGAACGGGAATATGGCAGATTTCAACGACCTCTATTCCACTTTGCAGGCGCCGCTCACGCGGTATCTGTGGACCTTCGTGCGGAACGCATCGGCCGTCGAGGATCTGCTCCAGACGACGTTTCTCCAGCTTCACCGCGCGCGTCGAACCTACATCCCCCCGCGGCCAGTCAAACCGTGGATGTATGCCATTGCCCGCCACGTTGCCCTGATGCACCTTCGTTCCCACCGGCGGCGCCGGGAGGTCACGGCCGACGAAACGCTTCCCGATATCCCGATTCCGCCGGCAGCGGAAAAGCTCGGCGACCGGAAGATGGTGCGGCGGCTGCTCCTCGAGCTACCGCGCCCGGCCCAGGAGGTTCTGGTGCTCCATCACATGCTTGGCCTGAGCTTTGTCGAGATTGGTCATGTCATGGGGATCTCTTCAGGTGCCGCGAAGGTTCGCGCGCATCGCGCGCTCAAGACGATAAGAGCCCGCATCGGCGAGCCGGGAGCATGAGCATGAACACGCATGGGCTCCCCGATCCGCTTCGCCGGGCCATCGCCGGCGATCTTCGCCCCGTGGAGCCCCTTCCGCTGCTTTGGAAGCGTGCGCTCGGCGTCGCCATCGTTGCCGTGGCCGTCAGCGCCGCCGTCTTGGCGAGCCGCGCGCTGCGTCCTGATCTCGTCGTCCTCTCCCCCTGGGTGGGATGGGGGGCTGCCATCCTCGAGGGGTTGGCCGGCCTGCTCGTGATTGGCCTGGCGCTGCGGGAATCCGTTCCCGGTCAAGCCCTGAGCCGGCGGACCATCGGCCTGGCGATCGGCATCGGGATCGCGATGAACCTGATCATCGTTGTTGCAACCCGCATCGACGTTGCTCCCGGGGTTGCTCTGTGGGGTCCCCTGACCAGGGGCATGATGTGCTCGCGTCACGAGGTGATGTTCGCGTTCCCGGCATTCCTGGTCACCGTGTACCTCGTGGTACGTGCGTTCCCACTGAGGCCACAGGTCGTGGGCCTTCTCGGCGGACTTGGGGCGGGTCTCGCCGGAGATGGTATCAACCATCTTCTCTGCCCGGTTTCGTCGCTGTATCACGTCCTCGTCTGGCACACCGGCGCCATGGTCGTATTGATGCTCTTCGGTTGGTGTGGCGGGGAGCTGTGGATGCTCATCCGAGACCGGAAAGAGGAGGAATGATCCACTCAGGAAGTTGATTGGAGCCCGGACGAAAGAAAGGTGTTGACGGTCTCCCGCCCCTCGGGTGTGAGATCGACGAACTCAAGGCCGATCCGGGCGCGACCGAGCCCGCCCGCTTGCCCAACATCTTGAACGAACGCGACGCGGGCGGTGCCTGTGAGGCGTTTTCCGCCAAGCTCCATGTCAACGGCCACGATCGAATTCAACGCGGGCGAAAGGCCCGCTTCTACCAGCATGCCGGACGAGCTGAGCTTCTGAACGGTGAAATCCGTCGTGGAATCCAGGCGCAAGGCGTCGGCCGAACGGAGGCTGAACCTGCCGAAGAGCCG
>JAADFN010000109.1 GCA_013152895.1 Acidobacteriota bacterium
CTCGGGATCAAGACCGCGGGCCGGCCACAGGCCGGGCCTCCCGGGCGCATACCGGGTCCCAGGCGCATGCCGATCCGTGCTCAGGATGACAAGAAGAGGTAGCCCCAAGATGAGCGATTCTCACCGGCGATCTGCGCCAATCTCTTGTGCTCTGACACGTGCGACGATGCTCGACATACCTCCGGGTATGCCTCCGCTCGTCGCACGCACCAGAGCATCAAGACATCGACATCTCATCCGGCAGAATCGCTCATCTTGGGGTCGCGCACATCCGTGTAATCCGCGGCTCCTTCCTTCCCCTCCGACTCCTCTCAATAACCGGTAGGAAGGCATCGGCTCGTCTGCACCACGGGAAGCGAGGTGGTGAGATCCGTGGCCCCCTTTTCACCCACCTGTTTCTTCACCTCCCCCCCATCCCGAGAATGACCTGGATGGTCTTCAGAACGATGAGCAGATCGAGGTAGGGGCCCTCGTGCTTGATGTAATAGAGGTCATACCTCAGCTTGATCAACGCATCCTCCACGGAGCCGCCATAATCGTACTTGACCTGGGCCCACCCGGTGATGCCGGGCCGAACGGCGTGCCGGACGCGGTAGAAAGGGATTTCGCGCGCCAGTTTCTCGACGAGCTCCGGACGTTCCGGCCTCGGGCCGATCAGGCTCATCTCTCCCTTGAGCACGTTCCAGAACTGCGGCAGCTCGTCCAGGCGCGCCTTGCGGAACAGGCGCCCGAGCGGCGTGATCCGTGGATCGTTCTTCCTCGCCCAGACCACGCCGATATCCTCCTCGGCGCCCGGCACCATCGAACGAAACTTGACCAGGGTGAACGGCTTCCCGGCCCGCCCCACGCGCGTTTGGCGGTACAGCACGTCCCCGGGCGACGTCAGCCGGTTGACCAGCCAGACCAGCGGAATCATCGCGGCGGTCACCGCACAGCCCGCGACGCCCAGCATGATGTCGGCGAGCCGCCGGAAACCGAGGTAGCTCCGGTGCCCGGCGGACTGGCTCAGCGGGGTGACGACGTGAAGGTCCTTCCCGGCATGTTCCACCGGGACCTGACCCGTGAGCTGTTCGTACAACGTGGCCATCGTCGTCACGGGAACGCCCATCTCCCGGCAGTCGAGAATCGCCTGAAACAACCCGGCGTGAATCGCCTGGCTGTGGGTGATGGCCACGATGACCAGGTCGGCCTCACGCTCCGTGACCAGCCGCACCAGGTCGTGGCGATCTCCCAGCACCGGGATCCCGGCCACCTCGGTGCCGGCCTTCGCAGGGTCGTCGTCGATGAAGCCAACGATCTCGTAGGCCGTTCCGCGGTTGACGCCGCTCGGACCATCACCGGTTTCCGCGATCGCCCGGGTCAGGGTTTGCCCCGACCACCCCGCTCCAACGATCAGCGCCCGGCGACGGAAGGCCGGTTGTACCAGGACGGTTGCGTACAGGCCACGCCAGATCGTGACGCCCGCCACGGCCAGCAGTGGGAAGAGGAAGAGCGCAAGCCGGCGCTGCGGCAGTGTCGGCGTCACGAACGGGATGAGAAGGTAGACGGCATCCGTCAGCAGAACCGCGCCTCCCGCCGTCGCCATCGACCGCACGGCGTTCGCCGCCTTGGCCAGATCGTAGGCGTCGAACAGCTGGGCCACCACGAGCCACACGAGGCTGAGCAGCACGAACCAGTACGCATGCGCCCACAGGTTCTTCAATCCCGGGACGAAACCGGAGCGGACCATCAGGCCCGCGAAGAACGCGGCGTTGAGAACGAGGAGGTCACCAAGGGCGAGCAGGAGCTTGCGCTCCGAAGCCAGGAGGTGCAGCTCCGGGGGTTTCGCCCGCATCATGCACCATCCATCTGCTGCAGGGCGCGATGCGCCGTACCTGGCGGCATTTTCTCGATTCGCTCGCTCGACGTGAAAGAAGCACGCCCGCGCTCGCGGCACTTGCGAAAATGCCACCATGCACGGAACCTCCCGCCCTTCGCGACGATGCATGGTGAATCATCCGGGCTCGCCCGCATCATGCACCGTCCGTTTGCCGCTGGTTTGAAGGCGCCGCGCCCGCCGAGCCCGCTCCACCTTGGCGGATGAGGAGCTGTTCAAGCTGGCCGGCGGATCGCTCCCACGTGTACCGCTCTTCAACGAGATTCCGGCCGTTTCGAGCGAGGCTGTCCTGGAGGCGCCGATCATCAAGGAGCCGGAGGGCCTCGTCCGCCATCTCCTCGACCGTACGGGCCACGAGAACGTCACCGCCCGGCCGGGCGCCGATCCCCTCCAGCACGGCGGGCGTCGTCACGACCGGCAGGCCGCTCGACAGGGCTTCCAGCACCTTGTTCTGGATGCCCGACGCCTCCCAGATGGGGAAGACGCCGATCGTCGCAGCACCGACGCGAGCCGGGAGATCCGGGACGAAGCCCGGCGCGCAGACCCGGGCGTCACGGGCATGCGCGACGGCCCGGGGCGGGGACGGTCCAATCACATCGACGATCGTGTCCGGCCGTTTTACCCAGATTCGCGGCATGATCCTCCCAACCAGCGTCAGCACGGCGTCCCTGTTGGAAAAGTACCTCAAGTTTCCCCAGAATGCGATCCTACCCCTGGCACGGCCCTCCCGGCGATATTCGAACGCATCCACGGCGACGCCGTTGGGGACAACTGCAATACCATCCTCGCCGATTGCCGCCCGGTCCCTGCGGGAGACGACGATCGATGCGGCAGCCACGCGGCAGATGCGCCGCTCGTAGGCGGCCGAGCGCCGCTGTTCGAGCCGCCAGAACCATCGCCCCCAAGGCGACCCGGTACGTTTGACCCGCAGCGACATGTTGAGGCCCATCGAATCCACGAGATCCACGACCACCGGCGCCCCGACGCCGCTCTCGACGTACTGGAACATCCGCATCAGTTGCACGACGGCGACATCGAACCGTGCCCCGCACCCCAGCCGTGCGCACGCCCTCCGCATCGCCGCGCTCCGGTACAGCCCGTTCTGCAACGGCTCTCCCCGGGCGAAACTCGCCAGTACGCCGCTCACCTTCAAAACGGCACCCGGCGCTTCCACCGTCACGACCCGCGTGCACAGCTCCGGTAACGGGTCGGATCCCGACGTTCGCTTCCCCTCCGCGAAGCTGACGAGCGTCACGGCGTGCCGCCGCGCCAGAAACGCAATCTGGTGAAACGCCCGAAGCTGGTCCCCCTTCAACGGCGGGAACGGATATCGTCCTGTGACGAAGAGAATCTGCATCATCGTGCCCTTTTCCTGCTCACGGGCCATGATACCCCGGGCGCTTCGAGGGACAACCGGAAAACGGGAGGCAGGCGCCGATGGATCTCCTCAACGGTGATCCCGTCGGCGACTCCCCGGCTTGGAGTCACGCAACGATCTCTTCCCCACGCGTCCTCACTACCATACAATCCTCCCGTCACGAGCACGAACTGTGAAGAACGATCACCCCTCCTCCCACGTGGTCCTGGCGAAAGGCGCCGCCATCTTTTTGGCAGGCCGGGGAATTGGGCGGTTTACCATGCTGGCCTTCCAGGTCGTTTTGGCGCGGCTCCTGACACCGGCCGCCTTCGGCCTCTTTGCACTGAGCTGGACCAGCTTTCGGCTCGCCGAGGCGATTGGACCGCTCGGCCTCCAGGCTGGTGTACTCCGTTTCGCCTCGGCGACTGCCGTTGCGGATCCCTCTTCGGCGCGTCCGACCGTTTTCCGGGCGGTGCGTCTCGCTCTCGCCTCCGGCGCGATTCTGGGAGCGGCCATGTTCATTTTTGCGCCCCTCGCGGCGACACAGCTGTTCCACAAGGCGGGCGCCATCGGTGCCCTCCGCTGGTTTGCGCTCGGCGTTCCATGTCTCACCGTCCTTATCGTCGCCGCGGGCGCCACCCAGGCGCTGCAGACGACGCGCTACGTCGCCGCCGTGCGCGAGCTCGGCCAACCTCTGCTGATCGCGTTGCTGGCCCCGGCGGCGGTCCTTGCCGGGCTTGGGGTCAGAGGCGCCGCGGCCGGGGTTGTGATCGCTACCACGCTTGCCGCCGGGACCGCAATCGTGCTGGTCGACCGGCTATTCCCAAAAGGAACACGGATCCAAGCCGGAGTGTCCAGCCGCGTCCTGCTTGCAGTTTCGATACCGGCCGCCACGGCATCGACTTTTCGCCTGTTACTCTCCTGGACCGACCGCCTGGTGGTCGGGGCCTACCTTCCCGCAGCGAGCCTCGGTGCATACCATGCCGCCGCGCAGCTTGCTGCCGTCCTCTCCATGATCGTCATCGGGTTTTCCGGCATCCTGGCGGCGATGATCGTTGCGGCTCTCGCATCAGGTAACGCCCCCCAGGCGCGCAGCCTGTACCGGACCAGCATCAAGTGGATGCTCTACCTGGCAACGCCGGTCCTGGTTCCGTTGATCGTGGCGCCGCGCGAGGTTCTGGTCGCGATCTTCGGTCCGGCGTATGCCGGTGCGGCATCGTCGCTGAGGTTACTGGCCATCGGCCAGGGGCTGAGCTTGCTCACCGGGGCGGTAGGCTCCCTCCTTGTCATGACCGGCCATGAGCGGCGCTGGGACCAGTTTCATAACCAATCTCGTCCTCAGTCTATGGCTGACCCCCCGTTGGGGTCTGCTCGGCGCAGCCTTCAGCACGGCGATAGCTTTGGGCGTTTTGACCATCCTCGGCGTCCTGTCGGCATCCAACGCACTGGCAGGTCCGTGCATGGATCTCAAGGTCATCAAGCCACTGACTATCATCGGGGCGAGCTTGTCATTCGGGTTGCTCATACTTCCACACCTGCCCAACTCGCCAGGCGTACGTCTCCTGATCCTTCTCGCAACGGCGGGTGGTACGCTCGGTGGGGGCCTGGCTGTGTTTGGGCTCGATCCTGAAGAGCAGGGGCTCTACAATTCGGTACGGCAACGGTTGACGGGTGGAAACCGGCGGTCAGCGCCGTAAGGAGGTTGCAGGGTTTGACACAGGTCCACGTTCTGTATATCGCCGGTTGGGGACGGAGCGGGACGACCATCCTCGGGAACATTCTCGGCCAAATCCCGGGATTCACGGCGGTCGGTGAGCTGCGGTACTTTTGGGAACGAAACCTTACCGACAATTATCTCTGCGGCTGCGGATCGATAATAGATCACTGCCCGTTTTGGAGCTCGGTCATCGAACGCGCGTGGGGAGGTTCCCCGCCGGACCCGGCGGACATGACTCGCTGGCGCGATCGGCTTCGCACACGCCACCTTCCTTTCCTCCTGAGGCCGAACGCCGCCGACCGCTATGCCCGTACGCTGAAACCGTACCTCGATGAGCTCACCAGGTTTTACCGTGCTATTCAGGAGGTTGGCCAATCCCGCGTCATCGTTGATATTTCGAAGTTTCCAAGTTACGCCTATGCTCTCAGCCTGCTTCCCGATGTCAAGCTTTCCGTCCTTTTGATGGTTCGCGATCCGCGGGCGGTCGCCTATTCCTGGCTGCGACCGAAGGTTCGAGAGGGGGCCGAGAACCCGCGAATGCAACAGATCGGGACTCTTTCGAGCTCCGTCCTGTGGCT
>JAADFN010000110.1 GCA_013152895.1 Acidobacteriota bacterium
CCGTCATCCCCCCGCTCAACCCGCCCGCTAGCTGGTACTTGGCTTCCCCGGTCTCCGGATCCGTCAGCACGTAGCCCACGCCGGTCCACTGCAGCAGCCCCAGGGGTTGCACCGGGACATCGGCCTCACCGCCCGAATCCACCCACGCCTCGATCTCCGACTCGATGGCGCTGTCGTAGGGAAGCTCGGCCAGGGAAGCTGCCAGGTTTGACGAGTCGATGTGCAGCACCTGCGTCCCGCCGCGCCGGGCCAGGATCAATGCAAGATCCGCCGACACGCTCGTGATCCCGTACCCCTCGAACAACCCCCGCTCGGCCGTCGAAGCGTTGAGCCTCGTCAACTCCCGCCACCGCCCGCGCGCCGCCGCGTCTTGCCCCACTGGCTCGCTCCCCCATACGTCGGCATCAACCTGCATGCCCAACCAGTCAAGGTTGGTCACCTCCCCCACGCTGCCTTCAGGATCGATCACGCTCGATACCATCACCACCGATGGTACCTCGTGCACCACCGCCAGATGATCCAACGCTGCCGCCTCCTCCCCAAACCCCGCCACACCGTCCAGGTACCCGCTCGCCAGCTTCGACAACAGCTCGATCGTGCTCGCAGGATCCCCGTCCGGCGGCTCGTACCCCTGCTTCCCCACGGCCATGCCGAGCCCCACCGGCACCCCGGCAAGCGCCGCGTTGGAAAAGCTCACCGCGGCCCCGGACGGCGCCGTAAGCTCCACCTGAAGCTCCCACGGCCGCCCCATCCCAATGCCAGCCTCGCCCCGGGCGATGACCTGCTGCCCCACCATCACCACCGGCGCAACGTTGACCAGGTACGGCGGCACGTCCCACAGGTACCCGCCCAGCGCATCCACCACGTCCTGATCCGCCTGCGCCGCCGGCTCGTACCAAACGACCGCCTCGCCCCCCGATATCGCCGCAACGTCAAGATCCGCATCCAGCACAACCTGCGACCCGATCACTCCCCTGATCCGAACCCGGTACTGCAGCCCCTCCGGCAGCGCCAGCCCAAATCCGTCAACCTGCACGATCCGGCCTACCATCGACGACGGCAGCAGCGCCTCCCGAGACGCCTCCTGCTCCCGGCCCCCAGCAAGATCGGCGTAGGCGACCGTCTCCCCGGCCGACTGAAGATACTGATTCACTTCGCTCCTCAGCACCTCCCGAAACCCAGGACAGGCCCCAGCCTTGCTCAGGTCATCGCCGCAAAACTCACCCGCAAGGTACCGCCCACGAAGCTCGGACCCATCAAGCCCCATCGCCTCCAGCACCCGCCCCCCGGGCCAGCCCGCCATCTCCTTCATCCACGGATCCAACGCCACCCACGTCGAACCCGACCGGTCCAATACCACTCCGCGGAAGTTGACGAAGGGAATCCACGCCTCGCACCAGATGCGGCTGACGCGATACGCCACGGCGCTACCCCCGGAGACCACCGGCGTCCACGCGTAACCACCCTCCGTCAGCGCCGCCTCGAGCTGTCCGTCCGCCACGCCAAGCTGCCCCTCCAACGCCTGCCGCCCAATCTCCTGCACCCCCCACACCAGCCGCGCCGGGTACCCCGAGGCCCGGAGCAACGCGGCCAGCAGCGCCGCCTGGTCCGCTCCCGTCCCCTCTCCCGACTGCAACGTCGCCTCCGGTTTCCTTGCAAGCCCGTACCCCGCCACCGGTCGAATCGATCCCAAGACGTACCGGTACGCCGCGACCGGGTCGTACCCCAGCTCCTTGGCCTTCGCCTGCACCGCCGCCGCCTCCTCCACCTCGCCGGGACCCACCGACTGCGCCCGGACGCCTCCGCCCGGCGCCTCCCAATACCCCTCCGGGTACGCCGCCTCTCCTCCCCGCAACGAAACCTCCCGATGCACGGGCGCAGCGATCCGCAACCCGCCCCCGGAGATCACCGGCCAGCGCGGCCGCTTCGCCTCCCCCGGGCCAAGAGAAAGCACCGACTTCACCACGTCCGGCTCGAGCTTCCCACGGCCGATCGATGTCTCCAAGGCCTTCAGCTTCCCCATCACCTCCGAACGTACAGCCCCGATCCGCGCCAGTGCCTCACCAGATCCGGAAACGCCCGAAGACGTGGCGCGCTCCTCCAGCCGCTTCAGATCGTCCTCCCACAGCGCCCTCTCCACCGCCGTTTCCCGTAACAGCGACGCCTTCGCCTCCGCGCTCAGGGTGACAGCTTCCTGCCCCCGCCCCGCCAGCGACCGCAGCACCGGAAACCTCTCGGGCGCGGGACCCGCCTTCTCTGCAAACCCAACCGAAGAAAAGACCATCGCGAGCGCTACCGCCACCAACGCCCCGCGCCGGACCCGCCCCATCCGTGCCGTCATCTCCAACCACCATGCCTTTCTCTGCCAAAGCTCAACCATGCGTTTCACCTCAACCTCCGCAGGATCCAGACGCCGAAAGCGCTCAACAGCAAGATCAAGAGCAGGCCGCCACTCCACCCGACGATGGGAATAGCGGTGGCGCCCGCGCCCGCAGCCACAACCGTGATGGCGAAGCTCAGGCCCTCTGACTGGTTCCCGGCGACGTCGCTGGCGCCAATCACGATCTGATGCTGCCCTTCGTCCCCGGGCTGGAAGCTCCAGGTGGCGCTGTAGACGTCGCCACCCTCGACCCCGGGCTGCAGCAACAGCGGGTACTGCCGCTCGTCCCCGTCAACCGTGTAGTGCACCTCGGCCACCCCCGTCAGGGCGTCCCGGGCATGCACCGCGATCGTCGTTTCACCGCTGACGACCGCCGAGGTTGGGGAGATGAGCTGAAGCTCGGGCGGGGTCAGATCTGCAATCGTGACCGCCGCCGTGGCCAGTTGTTGCTGCGTTCCAGAACCCGCAAGCAGGACAGCGAGGTACTGACCGAGGGGAAGCCCATCAACGGGAAGAGCGGCGTCAAATTCGACCGAGGAAGACGGTGGCACGTCCACAACGCCCGCTGCAGAGGCAAGAACACCCCAGCTCGCGGGGTCTACCAGCGTCACGGTCACCGGCAAGCCCTTGATCTCATCCGGCCCACCGTTCCTGATCTCGCCCACAACAGCGAGGCTCCCCGACGGCTCAAGACGCGCAGGGCTCACCGAAACGCCTCCCGAAAGCACCGGCCCACCGGCGGACAGCTTGAAGGCGAACGGCGCGCTACGCGCCCGCTCAGAGCCGCCGCTCGCCTCCACGACCGCGCAGGTGACGTGGTAGCTCCCCGGCGCGGCCCCTGCCGAGAGCCACGTCCAGGGCACGGTGATCGCACCCCCGGCTGGGATTGGCGACAGTGTCACGACCTTCGAGGCAACCGCCGCGCCGCCGGCATCCGCGATCTCAAACGCGGCTGCCAGACCGGCGCGGGAGACCGACGCCGGGTTGTGAATCGTTCCGGTTACGTTGACCATCTCGCCAACCTTGTAGACGGTCTTCCCGGTAGCCACGCTCACGTCCGGCAGCCCCGGCGCAGCCACGGTCAGCTCCGCCACGGCTTCTGCCGACCGCCCCGAAGGCGTGCTCGCCGCAATCCGCACGCGGTAGGCGCCCTCCGCAACCTCGGGAACTGTCCATACAAGGTCGTATCCGGTGCGGCCGGAGAAGGCGGCGAGATCACGCGTATCGAGCGTTTCCACCGGAGCTCCCGCCGCATCCTGCGCTGCGATCTCCACGTGTACCGCCTCGGGGCGGCCCGTGGCAAGAACTTCTGCGCTTACGGTGACCAGGTCGCCCGGCGCACACTGTGCGCGGTCCAGCGCAACGTTGACCTCGAGCACCGTGCTGGAGCGCACAGGCACCGTCAGCGTGGCCGTATTGTTTGTCTCATCGCTCTCGTCCACCACGCCATCGGGATCCGCTGCAAGAATCCACTGCACGTCGGCCGGGGAGGAGGACCCCTCCCACCGGTAGCGAATGGGAACGCTCTTCCCGGGCGCCAGCGTGACACTCGTGCGCAGCACGGCAGTCGCCGCGCCGTCCGGGTCGATCCGGTAGAGAACGACCGGACACGCATCCAGCGAAACGCTGCCCTGGTTGGACACACTGCCTGCGATCAGCGCCTGTTCACCCACCAGCGGGTCGGATGGGGTCGCCGTCAGCGCGCCCACCGCCGCGTCGGGGTAGGCGTTGCGGCGAACGGTCACCTCAATGGGTTGGGACTCGGCGGTCTGTCCGTCGGCGAGCTGGCGCGCCACAAACTGCTGGCGGCCCGGATGCAGGGAGACGTCTTCGAAGCGGAAGGCGCCACCACGGCGTGTCATCCGGCGCACGAGGCCCGGCCCCGGCAACGCCACCCACCCGTTGCCGAACCCCTGCAGCTCATAGCTATCCAGAACGGTAAGATCCACAAAATCCAGCAGCATATCGGTGCGTCCGCCGACGTCATGAACGACGACCTGCCCCACGCCTGAAGCCGCGACCGCCACGACGGCGAGCCGGTTTGAGCCCAGCCACGCCGGGGCGAGCTCGCCGGG
>JAADFN010000111.1 GCA_013152895.1 Acidobacteriota bacterium
CGGCATGAGCTTCGAGCCGGACCCGCGCTCGCGCGAGGGACGGATCGACGCGAATGACGCGGGCCGGCCAAAGGCCGGGCCTCCCGGGCGCTGACCGCGGACCTGCTGCAAGCAGGACCTCCCGGGCGGCCGGGGACCCACTCTAGCCGCGATATTGCAACCCCCTTGCAGGGCTTGTACACTGCCGCGGTGTTCGTGAACGAACGCACACTCAATCACGGGGAGGTCACATGAGCGTCGGAATTGTCGGTTATGGCTCGTACATCCCTCGCCGGAGAATCAAGCTCGAGGAGATCGCCAAGGTCTGGGGCGCGGACGCGCCCTCGTTCAAACGCGGCCTGCAGCTTCACGAGAAATCGGTTCCCGGCAAGGACGAAGACACGATTACGATGGCGGTCGAGGCCGGACGGCGGGCCCTGGTCCGCTCGGGTGGTATCGATCCCAAGACGATCGGTGCGGTCTACGTTGGATCGGAATCCCATCCCTACGCCGTCAAACCGTCGGGTACGGTGGTCGCCGAGGCGCTCGGCATCACCCCGGAAGCTCATATCGGCGATCTCGAGTTCGCGTGCAAGGCCGGCACTGAAAGCATGTACCTGGCCTACTCGCTGGTCAAAGCCGGCGAGGTCCAGTACGCCTTCGGCATCGGCGCCGACACGTCGCAGGGCGCCCCGGGAAATGCCCTGGAGTATTCCGCAGCGGCCGGGGCGGCAGCGTTCATCCTGGGATCGGATCCCGACCGGATGCTGGCCGAGGTCGTGGCCACCTATTCCTGGACGACCGATACGCCCGATTTCTGGCGCCGGGCGCACATGCACTACCCGCGGCATGGCAGCCGGTACACCGGAGAGCCCGCCTACTTCAGGCACGTCATGAGCTCCGCCCAGGGCATTCTCGACAAAACCGGGCTCAAGCCGCAAGATCTCGCCTTCGCGGTTTTCCATCAACCCAACGGCAAGTTCCCCTTGAGAGTCGGGAAGCGCCTCGGTTTCACGATGGAGCAGATGGAGGCCGGATGGCTCTCCCCGTGGCTCGGCAACACCTATTCCGGCGCCTCTCCCATCGGGACCACTGCGGTCTTCGACGTCGGGCGTCCGGGCGACCTGGTCCTGCTGACGTCGTTCGGGTCCGGCGCGGGATCGGACTCGTTCATCTTCCGCATTACCCAGCGGATGAGCGAGGTCCAGAACCTGGCGCCGCTGACGAGGATGCAGCTCGACAACGACAAGATCTACATCGATTACGGCACCTATGCCAAGCTCCGCGGCAAGATCCGCATGGGCGAGTAGGAGGGATCATGCGAGAAGTAGCAATCATCGGAGTGGGCATGATCGATTGGGGCGAGCTCTGGGAGAAATCCCTTCGCCGGATGTGGACCGAGGCCGCGTTGGCAGCCCTGGACGATGCGGGCATCGACACGGTGGATCTCATTACCGTGGGGTGCATGTCTCCCGGCCTGTTCGTCGGGCAGGAGCACATCGCCTCGTTGCTCGCCGACGAAATTGGCATGGCCGGGGTCGCCGCGACGCGAACGGAATCCGCCTGCGCGTCCGGGAGCCTTGCGTTCCGAGCAGGATTCGCCGAGGTGGCGTCAGGCCTGTCCGACATCGTTCTCGTCACCGGCGTCGAGAAGATGACAGACGTCGACGGCGGCGACGCCACCTACACGCTGGGCACCGCTGCCGACCGGGAGTACGAGGCGTTTCACGGGATCACCTTCCCCGGGCTGTACGCAATGATGGCCCAGGTCCACATGGCTCGTTACGGGACCACCTCACGCCAGCTCGCCGCGGTCAGCGTGAAGAACCACGCGAACGGGCTGCTCAACCCGCACGCCCAGTACCACCTCAAGATCTCGATCGACGATGTCCTCAATTCGACAATGGTCGCCGACCCGCTTCACCTGTTCGACTGCTCTCCCATCACCGATGGGGCGGCAGCCGTCGTCCTGGCGCCCCTCGACAAGGCCAGGGATCTCGCGGGAAAACGTCCCATAGTCAAGGTCGCCGGAAGCGGCATGGCGACGGATACGATCGCCCTGGCAAACCGGGAAGACCTCGGCAAGCTCCGTGCCGTGGAGCTCGCCGGCCAGCGGGCGTACGCGATGGCGGGACGTTCGCCAAACGACATTCACGTGGCCGAGGTGCACGATTGTTTCAGCATCTCCGAGGTCATGGTCACCGAAGCTCTCGGTTTCTTCGAGCCTGGTCAGGGCGGACCTGCTGCCGAACGTGGTTTGACGGCTCTCAACGGAAAGATCCCTGTCAACCCGTCCGGCGGGCTGAAGTCGAAGGGGCACCCGGTCGGAGCGACCGGCGTGGCGCAGATCGCCGAGATCACGACGCAACTGCGCGGCGAAGCCGGTCAGCGTCAGGTCAACGGTGCCCGTATCGGCCTGACCCAGAACATGGGCGGCTCCGGAGGGAGCTCGACCGTTCACATCCTGGAGGTGGCGTAATGGAATCCCCGGCACGTTCCTGGCGTGAATACCCGCAGCGTTACCGGCTCGAAGCTGCAAAGTGCACCAAGTGCGACAAAGTGCTGTATCCTCCGCGCGTCATCTGTCCCGCGTGTCACGGCCGTGATTTCGAGACCGTGACCCTCCCGAGAGAAGGCCACGTGGTCGCGCCGACCGTCGTCAGGGTACCGCCGACCGGGTTCGAGGAAGAAACCCCGCTCCCGGTCGCCGTGGTGGAGCTGTCAAACGGCGTCCGTCTCATGGTGCAGGTGGCCGACATGGCCGATCCGTTGGAGCTCAAGATCGGCGACCCCATTCATCTCGAGTTCCGGCGTATTCAGCAGGATAGCGAGGCGGGTCTCCTCTTCTACGGCCACAAGGCGATTCGCGACTGAGCAAAGCTCATCCTCGACAGGGGCTCTCCGGAGAGAGATACGCGGCAGAGCGACGAACCGATAGACGCCCTGCCGCGTATCGCTCCGGAGAGCTACTCTGGGCGGTGCAGGATAGCGCCCCCGGGCTATTGGCTTTACGAAACGTCTCCGCGCCCTACCGCAACGGATGCCGGCGAGAGATGTACGCGAGTTGGCGGCGGCGCCTCCACGCAACGACGGCCGCCGCCGCTGCCGTGGCGGCGGCGGCAATCCAGAGGGCCACCATCTTCGCCATCTCTGCCGACAGCGCGAGCCCGGACAGCTCACGCCCCATCCACCACCCCAACCCGCACCAGAGACCGACCTCGAGCACGAGGGCAGCCATATCCACGACGACGAAACGCCTCCACGGTACGCCGATGACTCCACATGCGGCGAGCCATGCGCCCCGCCCCAACGGAAGCACCCGGGCTGGAATCAGGCCGAGCAAGGCGCCCGGAGATTTCTCGAGCTGCCTGGTCACCCGGGCGATCGGGGAGGCAAACCGCCGCGAGCGCTCCAAACGCGGCTTGAGCTTCCTGCCACCGAAGTAGACGGCTTGATCCGTCACAAAGTGACCGATCCAGACCGCGATGAGAAGCTCCGCCGCAACGAGTGGAGACCCCGACCGGGCCGCGACCGCTCCAAGGGCCATCATGAAGAGCTCCTCGGGAAGCCAGTGTCCAACGAGCCGAACCAGGACCGGCCCTACCAGGGCCATCAACAACGCATGTGGCCCGAGCCACGCAACCAGCAAGCTCAGTTGATGCTCCACCCGAAAAGTATACCCCTCCGGCGCAATTCATCATTCCAAATCTTCGAGAAGATCCACTGTCACGCAGCGCCAACCTCAGCTTCTCCAGATCCCCGGCGCCCGGTTCCGTGTTCAGCAAGCCGGATCCTGGAAAGATGTCGAGACCCCGCACCCACTCTTCCCACTCACCGCAAGCCGACGCCGAGCCCAACGACCGAGGTACGACGAGCGCCCTTCCCATCCGCTGCAAGCCGACGGCCCGGCCAAAGGCCGGGGCACGGCGCAGCCACCTCCAATCCGTGCAAGCCGACGCCGAGGCCAAAGGCCGAGGCACGCCGCGCAATCCCCCAGCGAGGCGATGCCGAGACCGAAGGTCGAGGCACGCCGAGCTCGCAGCATCCCCACCGCCAACACCCCGACACTCCGAGCGACAGGTTCTGCGGGTTGCGCGGCGACGGCCCGCAACGAGGCGAGGGGCAATCCCGCCCGGGAGGTACCGGGGGACCGAGCGCAGACGGCTTGGCGGGAGGTCTGCCGAGGGTAAGAAGGGCCTCCACATCGCGCCCGTCTTCGGCTGCGACCGTGGATACGCCAACCGGTGCGCCCCTTCTCCCGGCGGCGCCGCCTGCGACGTGCCACAAGCACGCCTCGGCACCACCTTGCTCGAATCGCCCCACCGGCAGACGTCTCCTCGCTCTCGCAACGAAGCCGAGCACGATATGCAGGCCAGCCGAGCACGGTTCCCCGGTGCCCCCCGGCGGGTACACCCCCGAGCCGACGCCGAGACCAAAGGCCG
>JAADFN010000112.1 GCA_013152895.1 Acidobacteriota bacterium
CGACAAGCCCGGGGCGGGGCGCCAGCCCCGGCGGGATCGACCTTGAGCCGGCCGGCACGCTTGCGTGCAGGACGGGTCAGGGTCGAGACCGCGGGCCGGCCAAAGGCCGGGCCTCCCGGGCGCTGACCGCGGCCCTGCTCCGAGCAGGGCCTCCCAGGCGCTGCCGCGGCCTCTCGACGAACACAAATGCCGGTCAACGGGAAACCTCGTGCATGTTACTGTCATCGCACGCCTTGGTGAGGCTACACCACCTTTGTTCGTTCGCAGGCTTGGTGCCCCCACTGGAGCATGACGGTGCTCAGGACCGCCAAGCCGAGGCCCGGGATCCAAGCGCATCAGTCGAGACCGAGGTCGCTGCGTCCCGCCGTCACCTGGATTCGGCCGGTTCCCCACCCGGTGATCACGCCGATGATGGCGCTCTCGATCTCGCGTGTCTCCATGCCGGCCAGGAGGCGGGAGCTCGTGGCGCGGGGAACCGCCGCGAGCAGGCCGCCGGATGTCTGGGCGTCGGCCAGGATGATCCTGTCGAGCTCCGGAACGCCGTCGTCCCAGGCGGTCCACGCGGCGCTGAACGCCAGATTCGACCGCGTCCCGCCCGGCACCTCGCCAGAGGCGGCCAGCCGGGACGTCCCCGGCAGGACCGGCACCGAACCAGCCCAGAGCTGTGCATCGACGCCGGAGGCGGCCAACATCTCGTGGAGATGCCCGATCAGCCCGAACCCCGTCACGTCGGTCACCGCGGTTGGCGCCGCTTCCCTCAAGCTCTCCGCAGCCCGCCGGTTGAGCTGGCGCATCACGGCGCAGGCGCGCCGCCATCCTTCCGCATCGGCGCGTCCGTGCTTGGCCGCCGTCGACCAGATCCCGGTTCCAACCGGCTTGGTCAGGACCAACAAGTTGCCGGGGCGGGCGCCGCTGTTCTTCCACAAACTCTCCTCGGTCGCGATCCCGGTCACGACCCATCCGAACTTCGGCTCCGTATCCTCCACCGTGTGCCCCCCCAGCATCGGAATTCCGGCCTCCCCGGCGACTTCGCCCGCTCCGGCCAGGATCTCCACCAGCACCGAGGGACGCAGCGTCGCCACCGGGAACGCGGCGATGTTCAGGGCGAACAGCGGCTTGGCTCCCATGGCGTAGATGTCGGACAGGGCGTTGGCCGCGGCAATGGCGCCGAAGAGGCGTGGCTCGTCGACGACCGGCGTGAAGAAATCGAGCGTCTGGACGAGCACCGTCCCGTCCTCGAGCCTCCACGCGCAGGCGTCGTCAGCGTTCTCGGCGCCGACGAGCACTTCCGGCCGGTCCGGTTTCGGAAGAGCCTTGAGCACCTCTTCGAGGACCTGCGGTTGCAGCTTGCAGGCACACCCGAGGCCGTGGGTCAGGCGCGTCAGGCGAACCTCACCGTCTTCGGTCCCGGTCGGTATCTGCTCGAGCTCCCCCGCAAGCTCGGTGGCCACCGCAAGGACCCGCCGCACCCCAATCTCGACCTCCTCTTCGGAGGTGAACCGCCCCACGGAAAAACGCACCGTTGACATCGCCTCCGCGGTGCCGACGCCCATTGCCGCAAGCACGTGGGACGGTTCGACCGAGTCCGCGTGGCACGCCGCCCCGGCCGAGGCGCCAACCTCCTCGCCCAGCCGCGTCAGCAGCAGACCGGCATCGACCCCGGGAAACGCGACGTTGAGCGTGTTCGGCAGGCGGTGCTCGGGATCGCCATGGATGACGAGCCCTTCGAAGCCCTCCACGAGAAGCTGCTCCAGGCGATCCCGCAGGCCCTCCAGGCGCGGAATCTCCCCCTCGAGCTCCTTTTCGATCAGCTCGCAGGCGGCTCCCAGCCCGGTCTCTTCCAGGATGTTCTCCGTCCCGGCGCGCAGCCCCATCTCGTGTCCCGCTCCCCGGATGATCGGTTCGAGCCGCACGCCCCGGCGCACGTAGAGCGCGCCCACGCCCTTCGGCGCGTACAGCTTGTGGCCAGCGAGCGAAAGCAGGTCGACACCGAGCTGCCGCACGTTGACCGGGATCTTGCCGACGGCCTGCGCCGCGTCGGTGTGCACCAGCACGTTCCGCGGTCGGCAGCGGCGCACGATCTCCCCGACCGGCTCGATCGTTCCGACCTCGTTGTTGGCCAGCATGACGCTGACCAGGATCGTGTCCGGCCGCAAGGCGTGCTCGATCTCCTCCGGATCGACGCGTCCCAACCGGTCGACGCCGACCACGGTGAGACGAATCCGTCCCTCCCGTTCCAACGCCCGGACCACCTCGAGCACGGCCGGATGTTCCACCGCCGACGTGATGACGTGTCCACCCCCACGGGCATCGACGACCCCTCGAATCGCCATGTTGTTCGACTCGGAGCCCCCCGACGTGAAGACGATCTCTTCCGCCGCGCATCCCAGGCAGGAGGCGACCTGCCCCCTGGCCTTCTCCACCACCGCCCGGGCCTCCCGCCCGAGCTTGTGCAGGGACGAGGGATTCCCGAACCCGCCGAGCAGGAACGGCCGCATCACCTCCGCCACCCGCGGATCCACCGGCGTCGTTGCGTTGTAATCGAGATAGATGAAATCGTGTCGCATCCCGACCTCCACGGACCGATTATCCCCCATCCCCGGCCTCCACGAGCCGTGCCGCCATCCGCGCGTCGGTGCCCGCAGCGAGCGCTCTGGCCTGCGGCCGCCGGGCGGGCGCGAGAGGAGCGTCCACAGACGTTCTTTCCCGGGCTGCGCCACAATGAGGCCGCAATCACTTGACATTGACGAGAAGGGGCTTTCGGGCTACCATCAGGATCAGCTAAGAAAAATGATCGAGGGAAGGAGGCTTGATGTGTCATCTCTGAACCGAAAGCAGCTGTTCGCCGCTACCGTGGTGCTGCTCCTCGTCCCGGCCCTAACCTGGGGGGCGGGATTCGCCATCTTTGAGCACGGCAACCGTGCCATGGCGATGGGGGGCGCGTTTACCGCGGTCGCAAACGATCCATCGGCCATTTTCTGGAACCCTGCCGGGCTTGCATTCCAGGACAACCACGGGCAGAAGTTCGAGTTGATGGCCGGCGCGACGTTCATCATGGCCAGCCAGGATTTCTATGGTGAAAACCCGTATCCCGGCGCCGGGTACACAGCCAGCCAGAAGGACCAGGTCTTCTACCCGCCCCACGCCTACTTCGTCTGGCACATCAACGACAAGATGACCCTCGGAACCGGCGTTTTCACACCGTTCGGCCTCGGTACGTGGTGGCCTCAGAACTTCGCCGGGCGTTTCATCGGGAAGAGAATCGATATCAGGACGTTCGATTTCAACCCGAACCTGGCCATCAAGCTCTCGGACACGGTTGCCGTTTCGGTCGGCGTCGACTACTACGTCGGCCAGCTCGACCTGACGACCAGCATCGGCGCCATCAACCCGTTCACCCAGCAACTGACCGATATCGGCCAGGTTCACATGTACACGGATGGCATGAAGAACAACGCCTGGGGCTGGAACGCCGGTTTGTTCGTCAAGCTCCCGCTCAAGTGGACGTTCGGCCTGAGCTACCGCTCCAAAGTCAACCTGAGTTACGACCATGGGTACGGCTCGTTCAGCCAGTTTGCCACGGGCTATCCGGAGTTCGATGCCGCGGCCGGCCAGATGGTGCCGTTTGGACAGAAGATCCCGATGAAAACCGAGATCGACTACCCGGACATGTTGAGCGCCGGCTTCGCCTGGAACGGGGAGAAGTGGACGGTTTCGTTGCAGTACAGCGAACAGGGATGGTCGAGCTTCGGAAACCTGAATATCAAGTTCCCGACGCGTCCGGATCTCAGCGAAAACGTCAAGGAAGGGTATCAAGACGTCAGTCAGTACCGTCTCGGGGTCGAGTATCGCCCCAACACCCGCTGGGCGTTCCAAGCCGGGGCGCTCTACGACGAGACCCCCCAGCCCGCAGCTTCCATGTCTCCGTTGCTCGGCGACGGCGACCGGACCGGGATCTCAGTGGGCATCAGCTGGATCCATCCCACCTGGCGCCTGGACATCGGCGATCTTTACCTGTTCATCGATCCAAGGGCCACCAACGGGCAGTCGTACGACGGCTATGATGGCCGGTACAAAGTGACCTCCGCCAATCTGATCGGCGCGAGCATCACGATGAGCTTCTGATGAGGGGGGTTACCATGAAACCAATCAAAAAGGTCCTCACCGCCTTTGCCGTCGTGGCCGTGCTAGCCGCACTGCCGGCGGCCGCGGCGGACTTCACAACCTACGTCGCGTTGGGAGACAGCCTGACGGCGGGGTATTCCCAGGGGGGGTTGGAGCAGTATTACCAGGAGCACTCCTACCCCGCAATCATCGCAAAGCAGGCCGGATCTCCCGTCTTCGAGCAACCGCTGATCTCCGCTCCCGGAATTCC
>JAADFN010000113.1 GCA_013152895.1 Acidobacteriota bacterium
CGGGCCGGCCAAAGGCCGGGCCTCCCGGGCGTCTCCCCGGTCTCGCGACGAAAGCCGATGAGATATGCGGGCTAGGAACTTGTCGCTTTCGCTTCCGGTTTCGAGGAAGCGGGCGCGGAGGGCTTCTCATGGCCGGACGATGGCTTTTCATGGGCGTCATCCCGCCCATTTCCCTTGCCATAATCGGTGACATACCAGCCCGAGCCCTTGAACTGAAGAGCCGGGACGCCCAGCAACCGCTTGAGCTCACCCCCGCACAGCGGGCAATCCTTCAGGGGTGGCGCACTGGCGTGCTCGATCCGCTCGAAATGCTTTCCGCACTGACGGCATTCATACTCGTAAAGAGGCATGTGTTCCTCCCAGCCCCCTGGCATTCTTCACAAACCCAGCGCCCGCACTGGACGGGCGCCTTTCACTCCTAAGATGACGTTTTGACCTGGATCCGTATTCCACTCGACTGGACCTCTTCCTTCTCGATCAAGCCGAGGAGCTTGAGAGCATAGACGATCCTCGCGTTGATCCCCGGGGCCAAGGGCCCTTCCTGGCACAGCTCGATAAACGTTCGCTTGCCGTCCACCATCTCGAGCAGCTGGCGTTCGCCCGCTTCCAGTCGCAGTCTCGCCAGGTGCTCCGGAACGTCCAACTTTCGAAACACGGCAGTTTTACCACCGAGCTTCGATGTGATCTTCTTGCCGTCACGGATACGCTTACAGCCCGAGAGAATGGCGCGCGGAGTCGGGATCTTGATCTTGTACACCTCGTCCTCGCGAAAATGCCCCACCTCGAAGGTGACGGTTCCACGGTCCCAGTCGAACATGCTCCAGAGTATCGTCTGAACCTGCTCGCGCACGACCGGTCCAAGCTCCTCCGGCTTGAGAAAACCGAGCTGAACCAGGACGCTCCCATGACGCTTCCCGGGAGACCGTGTCATTTCATCCGTGGAAATCCTCAACTGGGCTTTCGTGATCTTGCCACGCTTGAGGAGAAACTCGCCGAGACTCTCGGAACGGTCCGAGGAGGTCGCAAAGATTACATCGCCGTCGAGAAGGTAGATTCGCTTGAGGTGCTCATCGTGCTGCAGCTTCATGACCCCGGGCACGTGGTACCGGTGGATCGTCGCCAGCATCTCTGGAAGCGTCGATTCGCTCAGGTTGCCTTTGTAGATGAAGCTGTTCTCAGACATCTGTGATCCTTCAAGACATACGCCAGTTATGGCGGAAGCGCAAGGGAATCGAACCCTCCGGCCGGCCCGCTCAGGACCGGTCCAACGGATTTGAAGTCCGCGGGAGCCACCAGGCCCCATGCGCTTCCCGATGTTGTACGGTCCCAACCACGTCCAGGCGCTACGTTGCATCACCGGACGGTCCCGCGACCAGCGTGGATTCTACCACTTCTTTGCCCGGCTCCATTGACACAGCCCCCCGCGTCTGCTAAAAAAACCTCCCGCGTGGGGCCGTAGCTCAATTGGGAGAGCGCATGAATGGCATTCATGAGGTCGTCGGTTCGATCCCGATCGGCTCCACCACACCTTTCCCTCGTAACTTTTCCCACACCACAGCCCCCTCATTTGCATAACCCTCCGAAATCACTTTGGCCCGTCGCAGGCGCCACCGCCGCGAGAAACACCACACTGGCGAGCGTATCCGCGGTCGAAGCAGGAAGCGTGTGAGAGATGCGGCTCGGCTCCGCCCCCGCTTCGGGCCGGCGCCTCTTGCAGATTGTTGATGAACCACGTATGGTTGCAGGTGTCAGGAAGGGTGGGGAACCGGAGGGTGCGAGCAGCCTGACCGGTCCCCAGCTTGAACGGCTGGCCTATTCCCTGGCTCTGCAACCCGGGAGCATCTGTGTGAAACCTTGGTTGGGGAGCTTCGGGGAACACGTTTCGGCGGTAAAGGATCCGGCCGTTTCGCCCAGTCGATAAGCCGCGTTACGCGGTGGAAACGGCAATGCCCACGCGGCATGAGGTCCTTGAGCTCCTCGAATGGGGGGAAGTACGTCGCCACGGCGTACCGCTATGATCGCGCGAGAGATCGGCGGCCGTTCGATTCCTCGCAGCGCCGGAGCGGCCGAGAGGCCCTTGGAATATGGAGAAGAAGGAAGCATGAGTGAAGAAGAACAACGGCAGACACCACCCAACGCTCGTCGCAGGCCGAGCCGCCGCCGCCGCAGGCGGCCCCGGCGCAAACCGGCCCAGGCCACCGGTCCGCTGACCGAGGTCGACGGCTTTCTCCTCATCCCCGACCAGGGTCATCCAACCCTGGTCAAGAAAGAACAGAGCTTCGTTCCACAGAAGGACAGCCCGATTGTTCCGGCAGAGCTTCTCGCGCCGATGCACCTGGAGGGCGGTCTCCACATTCTCGCCGAAGCGCACGGGGGAGGTCGTCCACGCGTCGCCAGGATTCTCTCGATCGAGGGAATGGAACCGGCGGAGTATCGTGAGCGGGCGCTGCCCTTTACCGAGCTCGTCAGTATCGATCCCGAGGAACGGTTCCAGCTCGAAACCGAGCCGGATCTCCTCGAGCCACGGGTGACCGAGCTGATCGCCCCTCTCGGCAAGGGTCAGCGATGCCTGATCGTCTCGCCACCCAAGGCCGGGAAGACGACGCTGCTCCAACAGATGGCACGGGCGATCGCGGCGAACCATCCCGAGGCGACGATCTTCGTGCTTCTCGTCGATGAGCGTCCCGAGGAGGTCACGCACTGGCGGCGCAGCATCCTCCGCGGCGAGGTATTTGCATCCTCGTCCGACCAGTCGATCCAGTCTCATATCAACGTCTCTCAGATCGTGCTGGAACGCTCCCGCCGGCTCGTCGAACTGGGCCAGGACGTCGTCGTGCTCATGGACTCGTTGACCAGGATGTCGCGCGCCTACAACAGTAACCAGCGAGGCTCCGGACGGATTCTCTCCGGCGGGATCGACGCCCGCACGATGGAAAAGCCCCGCCGTTTCTTCGGCTCCGCCCGCAACGTGGAAAACGGCGGTAGCCTGACGATCGTCGCGACATGCCTCATCGACACCGGTTCCCGGATGGACGAGGTCATCTTCCAGGAGTTCAAGGGAACCGGCAACATGGAGATCGTTCTTGATCGCAAGCTCTTCGAAAAGAGAATCTTCCCCTGCATCAACATCCCGAAGTCGGGAACACGAAAAGAGGAGAAGCTCTATCCGAAAGAGCAGGTCGAGAAGCTGTACCTGATGCGTCGGGCGCTCTCCTCGCTCCCGCCTGCCGAGGCGATGGGACTACTCTTGCAGAAGGTCCAGAAGTTTCCGACCAACGAACAGTTCCTGGCTTCGCTCCAGCTCAGGTGAGAACCTGCCCTCTGCGAGAAAGCGTCACGGAGTTTTCACGATGGCTCACCATGCCGAGACGATGTTCGAGGATCGCAACCTGCTCCCCATCGCTGACAAGGTTCATGCCGGCGAACGGCTCACGAGGAAGGATGGCATCGCGCTTGCGACGAGCACCGACCTGCTCGGCGTCGGACGCCTCGCCAACACGGTCCGCGAACGGCTCCACGGAAACGAGACCTACTACAACATCAACCGCCACCTCAACCCGACGAACGTCTGCGTCGCCTCGTGCGCCCTGTGCGCATACGCCGTGCCGTACGCCCGCGCCGGCGAGGGGTGGACATATTCCATCGAAGAGGCGGTCCGGATTGCCGCCCGCGACATCGACGAGTCGGTCAGCGAGCTTCACATCGTTGGAGGGCTGCATCCAAAGCTCGACGTCGCGTATTACGAAGCGCTCTTTGCCGCTCTGAAGAAGCGATTCCCCTGGATTCATATCAAGGCTCTGACAATGGTGGAGCTTGATTTCATCGCCTCTGTCAGCCGCATGTCGATCGACGAGCTGATCCAACGTGTGGCCAAGGCGGGGCTCGATTCCTGCCCGGGCGGGGGCGCGGAGATCTTTGCTCCACGGGTCCGGGACATCATCTGCGATCACAAGACGGACGGGCAACGGTGGCTCGACGTCGCCCGTACGGTCCACCAGCACGGGATCAAGACGAACTGCACGATGCTTTACGGACACGTCGAGAGGCCCTCAGAGCGCGTCGACCACTTGATCGCTCTCCGGGAGCTCCAGGACGAGACGCACGGCTTCCAGTGCTTTATCCCCCTGTCCTTCCACCCGGCCAACACGAAGCTTGCCCACATCCCGCGTTGCGGTGGCGTGCTCGACCTCCAAACCATCGCCCTGGCCCGTCTCGTACTGGATAACATCCCCCACATCAAGGCGTACTGGATCATGCTGGGAGAAAAGATCGCCCAGGTCGCTCAGCACTTCGGTGCCGACGACATCGATGGAACCGTCATCGACGAACGGGTCACGTACGCGGCCGGGGGAGCAGCGGGAAAGGGGATGCCCGTCAACCGGATCGAGTTTCTCATCCGGGAGGCGGGCCGGACGCCGGTTCTGCGCGATACGCTCTACAGGCCGCTGGAGCGTCCGGCAGCGCCGGCATCAGCGACCGTGTGATGGCCCTTGGGGCAAGACGAGCCCCGGAACCCGCATGAGGACCGGCGCCAACCGGGAACGCTGGCAGGCCCGCGCCCACGGTTGGGAGAGCTGGGAGCCAGCCTGGAGAATAATGCCGAGCACGAGCGCCCCGAGCACCCCGGCCAGCACGGCACCTGCAAGCCGGTTGAGCCAGTTGAGATGCAACGCCCGAAGGGTCCTCTCCAGGCCCCAGCCCGCCACAAACCCCAGCAGCATGCACACGAGCACGGGCAACGCGCGGCTCAAGGCAACCGCAAGCCAGGCGGGGCCGACGTGGGGAAGCAATTGCGCCTCCAGCCCAGGTCCGGCGACAACGGCCAGCACGAGCCCGGCCGCGAACCCGCCGATACCGAACACGATCCGTATGGCGCCCTTCCAGAATCCGCTGAAGAAGACGCCCACGAGGACGATCAGCAGAATCCAGTCCAGCACACTCATGGCAGGAGCTTGAGCGTCAACTTCAGGAAATCGGCCTCGGTGATCAGGCCGACGAGCGTGCCATCCCCGGCGACCACCGGAAGGCACCCGTACTTGTTCTCATACAGAATCCGCGCCGCGTCGGCGACCGACAGGTCAGGAGGCACAGTCTTGACATTCCTGTGCATGAGCTCCTTGACGAGAATCCTTGAAAAGATCCTTCGCTGCTCCTGCCAATCAACTTCCGCGAAAATCGAGAACGACGCCGACAACAGGTCGCGATGGGTCAACAAGCCGGTCAGCTTCCCATCATGAACGACCGGCAAGTGACGGATCCTGCCCCGTTCCATGCAGCGTTGCGCATCCGCCAAGGTATCGTTCTCATCGAGCGTTACAAGGTCGGCAGACATCAGCTCTCTTACTTTCATTGTGGCCGGCATCTCAATCCTCCCGCGCCAGTGTACCGCGACCAGGTTACCAGGCCGCCCGGGAGCGCGCACCGCGGCACCGCCACCGCGAGAAATGCCGCACTGGCGTATCCGCGGGCGCAGCAGCGAGTATGTGAGATATGCGGGTTCGGCGTCGCCGCACGGTGGTGAGTTGCGAAACCGATCAGCGCCCGGGAGGCCCGGCCTGTGGCCGGCCCGCGGTCTCGACCCTGACCCGTCCTGCACGCGAGCGTGCCGGCCAGCTCCGGGTCGATCCCGCCGGGGCTGGCGCCCCGCCCCGGGCTTGTCGCTTCGTTGGGGCGGCGGGTCCGTCTCTTTAAGGGGAGGGGATCGCGAGGATCGCCCTCTCGCCCGGCGTTGCTGCGCTCGCATCGTCAGGATGACCACGAGGTCTATCCTTCCTCACTCGC
>JAADFN010000114.1 GCA_013152895.1 Acidobacteriota bacterium
GACCCGGCGCCGTACGTGCGCTGGGCGCCGCTGCCGGGGCCGCCTGCCGCGCCCTCGGCATTCATCTCGACCTGGCGCCCGTTGTCGACCTGGAGACCGGCGGCGGCCTCCTGGCCCGCCAGCAGCGGTGCCTGGACGAAGAGCCGGGACGGGTCGTCGAGCTGGCAAACGCGTTTGCAGACGGGTTGGAGACATGGCAGGTTTCCGGATGCCTCAAACACTTTCCGGGACTTGGCGCCGTCCCGGTCGATACCCACCAGTCGCTTCCCGAGCTCGACCCCGGCGCCAACGAGATCAAACGGCACATCAGCCCGTTCGAGGAGCTGGCCGGACGTATCCCCATGGTCATGGTCGCGCACGCGATCACCCCCGCGCTCGGCGACGGGGCGCGGCCCGCATCCCTCGACCCCGGCGTTATCGAAAGGGCAGCCAGCCTGGACGGGACCCCCGTGATCGTCTCCGACGACCTGGAAATGGGCGCCGTTGCCGGCCTCGGGGACTTGGCGGAGCTCACGATCGCCGCTTTCGACGCGAGAAACCACGGCGTCATCATCTCCCGCTCCTTCGACCAACTCGAAACCGTCGCCAACCGCCTCGCCCAACGGGCCGCGGCCGATCAACGGTTCGCCAGCCGCCTCGAGCGCGCGACGGCGCGCATGGGCACCCTCCGGCGGCAGCTCGTCAGGAAGCTCGCGGCCGTTCCGGAGCCCAGCGACGAAACCGTTTCTCAGCTCTGGGACGCGGCGCGGCTCAAGGCGGAGGGCCGATGAAGCCAAAACGGCGGGGGGCCGTCATCCTTCTCTCGGGAGGCCTGGACTCGTCCACCGTCCTCGCCATCGCCCGGGCGTCTGGCTACGACTGTCACTGCCTGACGGTCGACTACGGCCAACGCCATCGGACCGAGCTCGACGCCGCCCGGCGGGTCGCAGACGCGCTCGGGGCTGTCAGCCACAGGATCATCTCGCTCGATCTCAGGGCGATCGGCGGATCCGCGCTGACCGACGAGATCGACGTCCCCAAGGACCGGGAGCCAACCGCTGGACCGGTGCCGGTCACGTACGTCCCCGCCAGGAACACGATCCTGCTGGCCCTGCTCCTCGGGCTCGCCGAGGTGATCGGGGCGCGCGACCTTTTCATCGGCGCCAACGCGATCGACTACTCGGGGTACCCGGATTGCCGCCCCGAGTTTCTCCGTGCCTTCGAGGAGCTGGCCGTCCTGGCGACGCGGGCGGGCGCCGAGGACGGTGCGCGTTTCCGCGTGCGAGCCCCGCTGCTCCACCTCACCAAGGCCGAGATCATCCGCCTGGGCGCCGACCTCGGCGTCGATTTCAGCCTGACGCACTCCTGTTACGACCCGTCGTCCGACGGACGCGCGTGCGGTCGCTGCGATTCGTGCATCCTGCGCAGGCGCGGATTCGAGGAGGCCGGCATCCCCGATCCCACCCGTTATGCGGGGTAGCCCGCATATCTCACATCCTTCCTGCTGCGATCGTAGAGGCACCCGCCGGTGCGGCGTTTCTCGCAGCGGCGGCGCCGACAACGTGCTACGAGCACGCCTTGGCCCCACCTCGGTCGAAACACCACACTGGCGGGCTCCTCCACGATCTCGCGACGAAAGTCTGTGGGATATGCGGGGTCGTTACAAAACGGCGAACGCGAAACGCACGACAACACCAAGCACGGTGGCCATCACGATGGTCATGGCGCTGATCCACGCGGTGTCCTTCCACCCGACCTCCCGGAGCATCACGGCGATCGTCGCCACGCACGGGATGTAGAAGACCACGAACACCGTGAACGTCATCATCTGGGCCGGCGACAGCGAGGCGGCGATGTTCGTCGTCCCGATCGCCTGGATCAGCATGAGAACCGTCAGCTCTTTGCGCAGGACGCCGAAGATCAGCGTCACGCCGACCACGGACGGCAGCCCGAGAAGAGCCACCGTCAACGGGGAGAGGGCCGCATTGACGGCGCTCGCGCCATGCGCCCACTCGAGCACGCCCAGGACCGCCGACGATGCGATCAGGAGCGGCCAGGCAATGACGATGAACTCCCGGAGGGAAAGCCACGTCTTGGCCAGAAGCGTCTTGGCGGCCGGGAGCCGGAGATCGGGGATCTCGAGAATCAGCCCCGGCGCGCGCCCCTTCATCCGGCCCGACAGGAGCGTCCCCAGCGCGCCAACCACGACGAGGTTGAGAATGTAGACGAAAAACGCCCACCCGGCGCCCATGTAGGCGCCGACCACGGCGTAGATGATCGTCGTTCGCGCCGAGCACGGGATCAGAACGGTCAACGCGGTCGTGATCCGCCGGTCCCTCGGCGATTCGAGGATTCGCGTCGACATCACCGCGGGCACGGAGCACCCGTATCCCAGCATCAGCGGAACCACGGACTTGCCATGCAGCCCCATCCGGTGCATCAGGTTATCCAGGATGTAGGCCATCCTCGGCAGATAGCCCGTGTCCTCGAGAATCGCCAGCCCGAAAAGGAAGGGAATCAGGTAGGGAAGCACAATCGCCACGCCGCCGGACACTCCCATGACGACGCCCCTTGCAACCGTTCCCGCGAGGGTGGCCGGGGGCAGGACCGAAGCGATCCAGACGCCAAGTCCGTCGAACAACGCCACGAGCGGATTCTCGACATATTTCCCGAGGCCAAACACCGCGTAAAAGAAGGAAAACAGGATCAGCGCCATCAACGGGCCGCCCGTCACCGGGTGCAGCAGGACGCGATCGGCCATCTCCCGCCACCCCACGCTGCCACGATGGAAGACCGCGACACGGTCCTCGATCTCGTGGGCCACGGTGTGACGGCTCCCGCTGACGACCTGGTCGGCCGTCCAGCCGTGCGCCTTTTCAAGCTCGGCGGCGGCGCGGTCGACGATCGCGCCGATGCCCGGCACCTGCGCCGCCAGGCGGTGGATCACCTCGGGATCGCCCTCGGCCGCCTTGATGGCGAAGAACCGGGCGGGAACCGGCTCATCCTTCCATTGCGGCTCGAGCGCGCGCTCGATCTCGCCCACGGCACGCTCCACCTCGTTGTCGTACGAGGCGGGCGACGGTGCCCGGTGTGACAGGCCGGCCCGCATGGCCTCCCGGAACAGGGCCTTCAGCCCCTGGCCCCGGCGGCCGATCGTCGGGACCACCGGGATCCCGAGCGCGGCCGCAAGTGCCTTTTCATCGATGTCGATCCCCTTGCGGCGGGCCTCGTCGAGCATGTTGAGGGCGACCACCATCGGTTTTCCCAGGTCCATCAGCTGGAGCGTCAGCTCGAGTGAACGGCCGAGCCGCGTCGCATCGACAACGTTGATGATCACGTCGGGGTCGTTCTCGAGAAGATAGGTCAAGGCTTCCCGCTCGGCGGCATCGGTCGACGTCAACGAGTAGATACCGGGAAGATCGACGATGTTGACCTCGCGCCCGAGCACGATGGCCCGGCTCAACGTGTACGAAACCGATGAGCCCGGGAAGTTCGCGGTCCCGGCGCGGTACCCGGCGACGGCGTTGAAGATCGTGCTCTTCCCCGAGTTGGGCTGCCCGGCCAGGACGATGCGCATCCCCTCCATGCGGCCTACCGGAGGTTCCCGACGACGCTGCGGATCGCACGCCCCGTCTGGAATCGCCGCCGGGCCACGAACGCATCACGGCATGTCACGACCCTGCGCCGCGTCACCGCCCCTCCCTGCGCGGCCGGGGGGTGGCGGCATCCTGCGATCCGGCGTCCTCTCTCACCGTCACCTTCCGGGCGACACCCCGGCCGAGGGCCACACGCGTTCCGTGGATCTCGACCAGGACCGGGCCACGAAACGGCGCACGCTCGACGACGCGAATCGTGTCTCCCATGTGAATACCCAACGTGTTCAAATGGTTCCTGACTCCGGCCCCTCCGACGATTTCCACGACCGTGGCCCGGCGTCCGACCCCAATTTTTTCAAGCGTTGTCATTCAGCAACCTTTCGCGCGGCAGCTCGCTGCCCGAGGGCCTGTGGAGGATAGAATATCCTCAAACGATTTTGAACCCCCTTCTCAAGACAGCTCCCCGACCGGGACGATGAGGTCTTCCGCCAGGAACCAGAGCTCGGCCCGGGGGAGGGGCTCGGCCGGAAACGCTTCGGTGAGCGCACGTACGTAGACGGCGACCTGCCGGGCGTATTCTTCCGTGCGTCTTTCGAGGACCTCGCGGCTGCCGATCGTGTCAGTCTTGTAATCGGCGACGACGAGCCGGCCATCCCCTGGATCCCGGTAGACGAGATCGGCACAACCGGAGATGAAGCCACCAACATCCGTGCCCTCCCCGGGGCCGAGCAGCACCGGCAGCTCGCGCGCGATGACGTGGGACGCGATGTCGGCGAGCCGTCCCAGGCAGGTTCCGCCGGCCAGGCCCTTGAAGATGCGCTCCAGGCGCTCGAACGCAGCCTTCCGCCCGACTGGCGGCACCAATCGTTCCAACAACGCTTCGGCCACCGCCTTCAACCGGGGAGCCTCGGGGGCGGCGCCCGCCGAGAGGTCGAGCTCTTCAATGACGCGGTGGATGGCGGTCCCGACGGCCCGGGCCACGGCCCGTCGCCCGGGGCCCGATGACGGTGGTTCGCCTGTATCGGCTTCCAGGTCGGGATCGCCGTGCGCGAGGCCGGTCGATGTTACGACGAACGGCCTGTCCTGGATCCGCGCGGCCTCACGGCGGGCAACGGCGAGCCGCGCCGCGTCCGAACGGATCCTCTCCGCCGGAAAGGCGGCCCCTCCATGCGCATCGTTCCTCTCACCGCCGTCTTCCTCGGAAGTACCATCCTCCCGGGTCTCCAGCAGCGCCGGAAAGACGAGAACGGCGTGCTCCCCTCTCGCCATCCTCGGCTCGCCCGTTCCCGCCGCCTCGACCGGCATCAGCTCGCCGCCCCGGTGCACGATGAGGTCCAGAAGATTCCTGGCGTTGCCCACCGTCTTCGCGGTGACCTTGGACGGCCAGCCACCGGCCAGGACGAGGCGCCGCTTCGCCCGGGTCATCGCGACGTAGAGCAGGCGGACGCGCTCGGCCCCGGAGACCCTCTCTACCCGTTGCGCCGCCTCGACGTACGCGAGCGACGGTGAGCCAAACAGGCGCAGAGCCGGTCCACGGGCACCGGTGAGCACGGCGTGCTCCGGCGCCGACCTGTTCCTCGAGCCGTGCGCCATGTCGACGAGGTAGACGTGCTCGAACTCGAGCCCCTTCGCGCCGTGGATCGTCATCACCTGGACCGCATCGCCGCCCTCGGCGGTCGGCGAGCCCTCGAGCTCCCGCTCTTCGCTGACGGCCCGGCGCAGGAAGCGGGTTACCTCCGCGCTCCGGCCTCCCGTTTCGACAAGCACCCGCAGCAGGTCGTCAAAGAACCGCTCGAGGAGCTGGATCCTGAAGCGGCCCAGCGTGCGCGATGCCGCCGTCATCTCCGCTCCCCACAGCGTGCGGAGCCGCTCGACGAAGACCGGGGCGGGGTCCGTACGCCACGAGGCCCTGAGCACCGCGAGCGTGTCGAGGGCGCCGATCGCCGCGGCAGGCCACCCGGGGAGAGCATCGAGACCGGGCGCCCCGGGGGGCACGTGCGCCGCCGCACGATCGAGCAGGTCCCCGACGCGCGAGAGCTCCCCCGGGTCGTCCAGCTCGAGCATCAACCCCGGCAGGCCGCCGCGCCACAGGGCGGGCAGAGCGGCGTCGGGAACACCCACGACATCGGAGCGCAGCACCGTCAACAGCGCCATCCGGTCCGCCGGGTCGAGGATCGCCCTGACCACCGCCGCGATCTCGACGATCTCCCGCCTGCGGAAGTACATCCGCTCCTTGGCGACGGCGTACGGCACGCGCCGACTCCGCAACGCCTCCATGTACGGTTCGGCCTGCGACATGGTCCTGAAGAGGATGCCGAACCCGTTCCACGGCACGCCGTGCCGGGCGTGCAGCTCGCGGATATCCGACGCGACCGCCCGCGCCTCGATCCTTCGCTGAGCGGCCACCGCCGTGCCCGGGCTGGTCCTTCCGCTCTCCGGGTCGACGTCCCACGACACCCAGTACTCGACCGGCGCCCGGCCCTCCGGGAGCGGATCCGGATTCAGCGCAGCCGGCCCCGACGGCAGCAGCGGCTGAAATGCCGGCTGCAACCCGGGCTCCGGCCGCATCACCGGCTCGACGGCGTTCGTGACCTCCGCGAGCAGCGGCGCCACCGACCGGAAGTTGACCGAGAGTCGCAGCTCGATCCCCCCGGCGCGTTGCATCTCTTCGACGAACGCCTCGTACGCCGCGAGGTCGGCCGAGCGCCAACCGTAGATCGACTGCTTGGGATCTCCGACGACGAAGAGGCCGGGACGCTCCTCGAGCGGTCCTTCGAGCGCGAGTTTCCGGATGATGGCGCATTGGACCGGATCCGTGTCCTGGAACTCGTCGACCAGGAGCTGGCGGATCCCCCGCCGCACCTCCGCGGCGATCTCGCCGTTGGTCAACAGCGATGCAGCGCCCGTCAGCAACCCGCGGAACGTCATGATCCCCTTCGCCCGCAGACGGGTGTGCAGGGCGGCCAGCAGCGGACCCAGCGCCCGGTACGCGGCCCGAAGCAGCTCCGGATCGACCTCCTGGCCAAGCGTCAGGGGATCCGCCACTCGTCCCGCCAGCGAGGCTACCCGGTCGAGATTCGCTGCGAACGACTTTTCCTCTTTCTTGTTGAGCGTGCCATCGGCCCAGCTCCGAAGGCGGTCGAGAAGCTTGGAAGGAAACGCCTTCGCCGCCGCCGCAAAGACGGCGAACCTCTCGCCGGGACTCGATCCGCTGCACGCGTCCAGCGCCGCGACGATCGTGTCGAGCGCAGGCGGGATGCGCGGGCCGAGATCCCTCCCGGTTCCCGACGATCCCATCCCATCGACGACCAACCGGACGAGCTCCGCGCACGCCGTGCGAGCCCCGGCGAGGATCGTCTCCACGCGATCGGAGGGAAACGGATCCTCTTCCAGCGCTTCGGGGGGCACCCCGTGCTCCGCGAGGATCTCGAGCGCTTCCACGATCTGCCCCGGTCCGAAGCCGGCGGCCGCGAGCTCGCGCCATCCCTCCGGGAGGCCGCCCGCCGCGCGCGCCATCGCCTCCTCGACGACGGCCCGCGCCTCCCTGGACGTGGCGAGCCCGTCGGTGTCGACAACAAAACCCGGCGCCACGCCGGCCTGCACCGGGTACCGCCCGAGGAGCCGGCTGCAGAAACCGTGGATCGTGCTGACCGGGAAACGATGGAGGGCCGAGAGCAGCGCCCGGGCGCGTTGGGACGCCTCCCCGGCCGGGACGGGTAGCTCGAATCCGGTCACGGCCTCGCCACGCTCGATCGAGACCAGCGCATGGGCGACACGCTGCTCCATCTCCGCCGCTGCAGCCTCGGTGAAGGTGATTGCCACGACGCCCTCTACCGTGGCGGCCGCGACATCCGCCGTCCCAGGCTCCACGCCATCCCTCGCAAGCCTCGCCCGGCTCTCCTCCCACCCCGGTCCCAGGCACCACGCCAGCACCCGTGCGACCAGGACGGAGGTCTTTCCCGTGCCGGCCCCCGCCTCGACCGCGACCGGCCCGGCGAGCTCCCGCTGGGCCCGCCGCCGGGCATCCCCGTCCTCCCGCCGAAGCAGCTCCTCGCGTCCCGGCCCGCTCATGACGTCACCTTCTTCGCGTCGAGCCACCACCCGTCACGGGCCGCGCGCTCGACGGGGCCCAGCGATCCGGGGGCCGCGCCGGCGCGCATCCACGCGGCCAGGCGCAGGCGAAAGGCGCTGTCGTCCACCAGGCACGCCTCCTTCACCTGGCAGAATGCGCATGCGTCCCCGGGCTTGCCCTCACCATCGGCCTTCTCGACGCGCGGAAAGAGAGCGCCGGCGTTCCACTGCCGCCAGAGGACACCGGCGGCGGCCTGCAACAGCGCAGAAGCGCTGCCGTCGCCGGCCTCCACGCGCGCCTCCCGCAGCTCCGGATCGAGCTTCGGGTCCGCCTTGAGAAAAAGATACCTGCCCGCCCCGCCCTCTCCGGCCGCCGCCGCATACGCGGCCGCCTGCAGATGGACGCCCCTTGCGATCGCCGTGAGCAGGTGCGCGTTCCTCGTTTTCGCGGTGACCGCACGCGAGAGGGGCTTGCCCGTCTTGTAATCGGTCAGGACCAGGCCGTCCGGTCCCCGGTCGACGCGATCGGCACGAAACCGCAGGGTGAACCCGTCGTGCATCGCGAGCTCTCCGTCGATCTCGGCGCCGGCGACGCGAACCGTCCCGCCCGCAGTCTCCAGCGCGAGCGCCAGCTCGACGTACGGGCGTGCGCGCTCGGCGAGCATCATCACGAACGAGGGCGAGCGGATTCCCTCGCGTACGGCCAGCCTCTGAGCCCGCTCCACGAGGAGCGCCTCCAGCTCTCCCGGGTCCGGCCGGACGAACGCGCCGGGCGTGGCGTCCCCGAGATCGCCGAGCGCGCCGCCGTCCCGCCCGCCGCACCGGACGGCCAGCGTTCCAAGCACGGCGTGCACGAGGCTGCCAACCAGCGCTGCGTCGAGACCGGGCAGCCCGGCGAGCGGATCGGCGGGCGGTTCGACGCCGAGCCATCGTTCGACGAACATCTGCCACGGGCACCGGGCCAGCTGCTCTAGGGATGTCACCCAGATCTCATCTGCCGTCCCGTCTTCCGGACATGCCGCGAGAAGCCCCGCCCAGGGGCCTGGCCCGGCGGTATCCCACCTCGCCTCCCGCTGGGCCACGATGGCCCTGCGCGCGCTCGCCAGCACCTCGGAGCTCACCGGCCATTCGATCGAGCCCGCCCGGTCCCGGCTCTCCCGGATCGCCTCGGCCATCGCCGTCTCCAGCTCCCCACGTTCCGCCTCGAGCCCGGCGAGAATCGCCCACTCGAGCGCCGGGCGCACCGGCTCGCCTTCCCACCCCGCCGCGTGCTCCGCCGGGTAGACCGGTGGCGCCGAGCCCACGACGAGCCCGGCTTCGAGGATCAGCCGTTCGACGAACGAGGAGCGGGCGGCCGGCCGCCCCTCCCCGTTCCTGGCGGCCCACGAGAGGGACACGTGCTCCGCCGAGGACAGGAGCGTCGCGAAGAGGTATGCCTCCTCGGTCCATCCGTTGCGCTTGACGGGCAGATCGGGAAAATCCTGCCGCAGCCGGATCCGGAGCCGGTCCGGCATCAGCGGATCTTCACGCACGACGCGCGGAAAGACATCGCGCACCAGTCCCGCGAGAAAGAGGTGCGTAAACGTGACGCCGCGCGCCTCCATCGCCGAGAGAACCCGGACGCCACCGCCCTTCCCGCCGAGCTCCCGTTGCCCGGCCCGCCCGAGGATTGGTTCGAGCAGCATCCGCCACTCGTCGAGCCCCAGCGGCAGTGCAGGTGGTACCAGGGTCGCCGTGGCATCGAGCTGCTCCACGAGCCGTACGATGTCCGGGTTGTGGCCGGGCGGCTCCACGAGACGGAGGATGGCGCCGAGATCGGCGGCCCACATCCCGGCGGGGCGTCGGCTCGCGTCCCGGGCGAGAATTGCGACGGCCTTGCGCGCCGTCCGCACGGCCCGGTCCAACGCTTCGGGCGAAACCGGATCCCGTTCCCGCCTCCGGGCCGCGCGACGCCACGCTTCGAGATCATCCGTGCCGAGACCGGCCAGGGCATCGAGCGTACCGGCACCCATCTCCCGGACGGCCCGGACCAGGCCCGCAGCGACGCCCTGCTTCTGACCGGCGGCCATCTCGAGCCACAGGTCCGCCGGGCAGCGCACGCCGTTCTCCAGCAGCTGATCCAGGAGCTGGCCAACGCGGGCTGCCGGACCTGCCGGAAGCGAGATGCCCGGCGCCGAGAACGGAATCCCGAGCCGTTCGAGATGCCGGACGAGCACCGCCTCCCACCCCCGCAGGTCACGCACGACGATGCCAATCCCGCCCGGATCCACGCCACCGTCGATCAGCTCGCGAATCCTGCGGGCCAGCTCGCGGAGCTCGGCGTCGCGGTCCGGCGCCTCGAACGCCTCGACCGTGACCGGGGGCCCGGGCAACGGCCTGGCCTGGGGAAGACCCGTGATCCCGGTCAACCGCTCGATCAACCGGCCGGTGAAGGCCCCCGCCAGCGCCTCCTGCCCGCGATGGGCAGGATCGGGGGGACGGTCCACGATCGTCAGACCGGGGAACAGGCCGCACACCCGTTCTATCAGGTCGCCGGCCGTGCCGATCACCTCGGCAAATCCGTGAACGAGCACGGCGCGAGATGGCAAGGCGGCGGCGCCCTCCTCCGCCAGCGTTTCCGCCGCCAGCTCGCGGACGGCCGCGGGCGAGGCGAGACCGAGCCGCTGCCCCTCCTCCAGGGTCCGGGCCGCAAGCCGTACCAGTGCCGCCGCCCGGCGTTTCATCCCGGCCGGAACCGCAACGTCTTCGATGGCTTCGAGCAACGGCTCCAGGTGGAACGTCTCGAAGCCGGCATCGAGCAGATCCCGCACCGTCGCGATCGCCGCACGGTACCCGTCGGCGTACACCGAAAGCGCGCTCGCCAGCTCCGGCTCGCTTGCCGCCAGCCTCCGGCACACAACCCAGAAGACGTCCGCCGTTCCGCCGGGGGATGCCCCCTTCCGTTCGAGGATCTCGACGGCCAGGGAGTAGAGCGTCTGCACGATCAGGCCTGGCACGGCCCGGCCGTGGCGGCAAAGCAGGGCGGCCGCGACGTGCCTCCGGAGCACCTTCGATGGAACGACGATCCGGACGGGAAACCCCAGCTCTTCCGGCGAGGCGGGAATCAGCCCCTCGACCGCCTCCAGCAGACGGGTCTCCGCATCGCGGGGCCCGCGCGCCACGACCGTCGTGTGCATGCCGTCCATCATCGTGTTCCCATCATACGGAAACCGGTGGTGGCGGCGATGCATCGGTTACTCGCCGCGCCATTCGAGCATCTGCCGGATCGCACGCTGGCACACCAGGCAGTACGGCTTGTCTCCCCGGCTGAACATGATGCAGTCCAGCATCGGGCGGTACATCCCGTGCGAAACGTATCCCGCACCCTCGAACGCCCCAACCTTCCCGGCGTACGGGCTCGCCGCGAACAGCGCGTGCACCTTGGCGCCATGGACGACGGCGAGCTTCGCGGCCTCGGCCTTGAGCCGCGCCACCTCGGTTGCCGGGGCGCCGTGACGCATGGCGCCGGCGATCTCGCGGTTGAGCTGCTGCCGCCTCTCCTGGTACGCCGCGTTCATCGTGTCGTAGGCGGCCTTGCTCCACGGCGTCGGGATCGGCGTGCCCGGGCTGACAAGGGCGGCCCACTTGAGGTGCGCCGGATCGAGCAGTGCCGTGATGTTGGGCTCGGGCGGCTCGACGCCCTTGGCATAGAAATCCTTGAACACGGTCGAATCGTCGAAGTACTCGTCGGCGAGCCCGGTGAACGAGTGTCCAAACTCGTGGAGGAAGAGGAAATCGCTCCACCGGTTGTGGGCCGTGAAGATGCAGTAGAGGTTGTAGATGCCGCCACCCCCGTAGCGGGAGTTGTTGACCATGATGACGATCGCGTCGTAGGGAACGTGCGCCGCAGCATCGCGAACGGCCCGATCATTCCTGGTCAGCAGGTAACGCGGCGAGCCCAGGGAGTCGAAGCTGGCGTCGAGCGCCGTGCGACGCCACACGCCCCGCCCGGGCTCGTCGCAGCCGGAATCCTCGGAGACCGGCAAGACGCCCCAGACGTTGATCCTGCTGCGGAAGCTCCTGTACGGCTCCCGGCTGAAGAAGACCTTCGTAAAATGCGCCAGGTCCTTCCTGAAGAGCCGGACCTGGCCCCGCGTGTAGCCCTCGCCCAGGATGGCGATGTCGACCGCGTGGTGGATCTCCCGCACGTGCTTCGGACGAACGACGAGCACATCGCGCGCCGGCCGCTGCCGGACGATCGCCGGATCGTCCGGATCGATGGCCGTCTCGAACACGCGCGCGTAGACGCCTTTCCGGCTCCGCTTGAGCAGGACGAGCCTCACGGCCTTCTTCGGCCACGGAAACCGGATCGTCTGCTCGAACGCCCGCACCACGCCCGCGCGCGCAGCCTTGGTCGTCGTGTACTCGCCGAAATAGCTGTTGAACCCGTACGACCAGAGGAGCCGGTTCCCACGTGACGCGAAGACTTCCGCCTTGTACACGCCGAGATGGGTCGGATCGACCAGGTGCGTCCGGCTGCCCGGCCAGCGCCCCTCCTCGACGACGCGGTCGAGCACGATCGTTTCCGTTTTCGCGTTGCCGACGTGGAGAAAATCGACGCGCATCGTCCGGTCGATGAAATCCGCCGCAAAACGTTCCGGAACCGCCGCCGGTGCACACACCGCGACCGAGACTGCAACGGCCATGGCCACCCACGAGAGCTTCCTGATCCTCATGGCTCTTCCTCCCCGGCCAGCATAGCGCGCCCGGCGCGCATATCTCACGGACGTTGCGAGACCGCGGTGCACCTGTCATGGCATCCTGACCTAGGTGGTATCAAGGCGTGCTCGTGACGCCTTGTCGTTGCCGCCGCCGCGAGGAACGCCGCGCAGGCGTATCGGTGGTCGCAGGGGGAAGTGTACGAGACATCCGGGCGGGGGGCGGTCACCGGTCCCGCGAGCGGTGGAAAAAGAAACCCTTGGACGACCGTAGATTCCCGCGAGCTCCCCGCTCACGTCAACGTGCGGCCCGAAGGTGCCGGGACCCAGCTGCGCACGAACCCCGTCCCCGCCGAATCACTTTCCAAGCTGCCGCTTGATGTGCCTGTAGATCTGCTCCGACACCGCCTTGTCCCCAATTCGACCGACACGGATGCGGATCTCGGTCACCTTGAAATCGATGGCCTTGACCTGGATCACGACACGCGCCCCGTCCGCCATCTGGGCCGTGATTTTCCCCTGGAGCTTGTCGGTCCGGGTCTCGATCCCGACCAGCTCGAGATCGGTCAGGGCAGCCTTGGTCGCCGTGACGACCTGCGGCAGCGGGGCGTTGAGTGTGCTCTTGAGCTCGCCATTGATCCACGCGTATGTAGCGCCCGCCGCGGCGCCAACCGCAGCGATCGCGCATCCGCCCAACGGCACCAACACCAGAATCGCGAGAAACCTCTTGATCGTTTTCATACCAAGAAACCTACCTTCCTCGCGTCCGATTGTCCAGGAGCCTGATCACAATTCCCGGGTACCAACCCGGTCTCGATGGAATCCCCCGGTACAGCCCGCCATCCCCAGCTGCTCCGCCGGCGGAGGACCGGGAATCAATTGAACCGCAGAGGCAGGAAGGTCGCGAAAGCGCCAAGCCGGACAGGATTCCTCACCGCCGAGGTCACGGAGAGCACAGACGAGAGGCGTTCAACCGCGGGCGTGTGGCAGTGGCTGCCTCGCCGGCAACGATGGCGTGACATCCGAAAACGAGCTTTCGCCTGTCCCGCCATCTGGCACGCTTCGGCACCGTCCCGAGTCGTTCGGTCGGGGCGTTCTGTTAGACTGCGGGCGCGATGGGAAGGGTGGCGCTAATCGGCGCTGGCTGGAGGTCGTGGCGAGGTTCCTGGGAGTCTCCGCGGTACCTTGTAGGCACGGATACGGGTTGGCAGGAGAAGATCGAGGACCGGGTCGTTGGCGGGTCCGGGAGCTTTGCGGCACGAGTCGCTCGCCTGTGGAGAGAGCGGACGGTTCGAGACAGCATGCCGTGGGCGATCGGTTGGATGGGGTACGAGGCGGCGGCTCGCCACGGCGGCGGCCTTCCAAGCCATCCACAGGAGTCGGCCCTCCCCTGTGGCTTCTGGCTGATCGAGCCCCGGCGGGCAGCCGCCGATGCCGGTCCGTTGGGCGGTCATCCGGTCGGCCGAGCGTCTGTGAGCTCCCGGCTCACGGATCGAGAGTTCGTGACGGGCGTTCGGGAGATCCGCAACCGGATCGCGGCCGGCGACGTGTACCAGGTCAACCTCACCCGCCGTTTTCGGCTCCACCCCTGGAGCGGGGGCCTGGATCCCCTGCTGGTGGCCGCACGGCGGGGGGGAACGCCTCCCTACCTCGCGTGGAGCACCTTTCCCGGCGGCGAGCTGCTGTGTGCGTCGATGGAGCTTCTCGTACGCCGGCGAGGCGGGCACGTGGAGACCCGGCCGATCAAGGGCACGCGGCCCCGCGGCAGGACCCCTGAAGAAGATGACCGCCTGGCGGCCGACCTCGGCTCCGATCCCAAGGAACGCGCGGAGCTGGCGATGGTGGTGGATCTCGAACGCAACGACCTCGGGCGGGTTTCGGTTCCCGGCTCGGTCCGGGTCATCGACGACGGCTCCATCCACCGCTTCTCGACGGTCCAGCATCGCGTGGCTCGCGTGAGAGCTCGTGTTCGTCGAGCCCTCCCGTGGTGGGAGCTGTTGGCCGCGATGGCTCCCGGAGGCTCGGTCACCGGCTGTCCCAAGCGGGCGGCAATGGCGATCATCGCGAGCCTGGAGGGGGGTCCCCGCGGCCCCTACACCGGCGTCTACGGTGTCGTGTGCGGCAACGGCGATCTCGAGCTGGCATTGCCGATCCGCACCGCCTGGCGGGTCGGCGACGCCGTCGAGTTTGCCGCAGGCAGCGGCATTGTCTGGGGATCGGTCCCCGAGCGCGAGGAGCTCGAATCGCGCCTGAAGGTAAAGCCCTGGTTGGATCTTGCGGGGGAGGCGGGGTGAGCCGGATGACCCGGCGCGCCGGAGAGCCGGCCCCGGACGAGGCGGGAGGAGCCCCTGGCTGTGGAATCTTCACAACCGCGGGCTGCGACAGGGGACGCCCGTTCCTGTGGAGCCGACACACGCGCCGGCTGGAGCGGTCAATGGCTTTTCTGGCTCCGGGAGCCCGTGTCCAACTCCCCGGTGAGCAGGAGATCGTTGAGCTCCTGGCTGCCGGCCGCCTCGTGGGCCCTGCACGGCTGAGGCTGGTCGTGCAGTGCGATACAAACAGCGCGAGGTGGACCGTCTCGACTTCCTGCAGCGCGTGGCCGAGCTGCGGTCCACGGCTCTCCCCGCTCCACCTCAGCCCGATACCACGGCCGGTTTCGGCGCCGCCTGCGGGGCACAAGTGGCTCGCTCGCGACGATCTCCGCGTCGCACGGGACCGGGCGAGGGAAGCCGGAGCCGACGAGGCGCTGCTCGTCAACGCCGCAGGTGAGATCCTGGAAACCTCCACCGCCAACATCTTCGTTCGCTTCGACAACCTGCTCGTGACGCCGCCGGCCCCCCAAGCCTGCCTTCCAGGCACCGTGCGGGAGTGGCTGCTGGAGCATGCGCCGGTCGCGGGTCTCCAGGTCTGTGAGCGAGCCCTGCACCTCGACGAGCTCGCCGGGGCCGACGAGGTCTGGGCAACCAACGCCCTCATCGGCGTCCGCCGGGTGGCGCGTGTCGGAAACCGAAGCTGGGACGCGTGGGCGGCCTGGGAACGGTTGCGACCAATCGGGGTTCCCGCGCCGGGATGGAAACACGGGTAACCGAGCCCCTCGACCGGCTCCTCGATGGCCCGGGTGGGACCCCGTGTGTAGCAAGCGTGGAACCGCTGCCATCTCTCGTCCTGCACCTCAACCCGCAGCACGGAAGGAACCACCTTCCATTCAGCGCGGCGTGAGCGTCTCCGCGGCTTGCTGGAAGTCTCTGTCCGCCCTCAATCGCCCCTCTCCGTGGGTCACGCAGCGGTCTCACGCTCCCGGGGTTCTTGTGGAGGACCTCCGCGATCCGCCGCGGCCCACCAACTCGGGCTCCTGCGAGCTTACCGCTGGTGCCTATTCCGCGTCAGCTTCCCGAGGGAATCGTCCATTCGCTCCAAGTCCCCTATAATCGCGTCCAGGCCAAACCTGTGCCATTCCAGTTTGGCGGAGTATAAAGACGATTGAGCTTCTTGCAGATGCCGGGCGTTCGCGGAGCCCTCCACGGGATGATAAAGCCGTCTATCCGCACCGAGCAGGGCCTTACTCTCTCTGAGCAGGAGCAATACGGCTTTTGCCTTCTGTGGAACGTATGGGAACACCCCAATTCTCTTGTTGTGACATCTTTCGCACACATTTGCGATATCATCAGGCTTGAGCACAGATGTAACCATTGAGCCGTGACACGTTACGCAGTTTGGGCCTCCACCGGTCGCTTCAAGCTTCTTATAATGATAGCTCTGCGTGAAGCTATAATACTCGGCGCCATGACACTTTCCGCAGGTTGACGGGATATTCTTGTAATAAACCGTGCTCCGTGGTTCGCTCGATTTCAAGACACCTGTATGTGCAGTCTTCTCGTCTGTCGCGGCAGGGTTACCGCCATGACATTTGTCGCACGTCACGCCGTGTTTCTGATGAATCGAACCCTTCCAGTCATGTGATTTCACCCCCACAAAACTGCTGCCTGGAAGTTTTGAATGGCAGTTGACACAGGTATTTCGCGTCCCTCCTCGGCCGTCCGCATGGCTGGAGATTGGCACAAACATGACGCTACTCAATATCATAAAGAAACTTACAACATACTTGTGATGGTGTGACATTATCCCCCTCCCTTCCTCTTCTTGTTATAAAGGCGCAACAGCGCATAGGAAATGCCCCACGCGCCGATAGAGGCCACGATCGTATAGACGAGCATTCTTTGAGGCGCTATATGAAGTACATCTATGTAACCTGCAACGACAAGCATGCCGAGAAAGATCCCGCCGCCAACACCGAATGACGTCATAAATGGCCTGTGTAGTGGGTTCGCCATGTAGTTTTGAGGTTCCTTTACCCTGTCAAGGAATGGAATTAACGCCAGGACGGCTATGGTGAACGTCGGGAAAATGACACCGCCAATAGTCTCCGGGGTGATCTTGCCGCCCAGAATAGAAAAAGACAGATCTCCCGGTATCAGCTTCAAGAACCCGTACACAATTAGAAAATACCAATCGGGACGCATCACGGGCGTTCCTGGAGAAGGCGGACCATACGTCTCTATCGGGTTCAACGGGATGTACGTGGCGATCAGGACAACTACAAATAACAGAAAGAAATAGAATGACACACTGATAGCCGCTTGCTCGGGCCAGATCGGGATACCGATAAGCCGGCGGCCGCCGTCGGCCTCTTTCTTCGACTTGTTTGAGATCGGTTCCGTGTGTTTCTGTTTTACCAGTATCAACATGTGCAGGCCGATCAGCCCTATAAGGGCTATCGGGATCAACATCACATGTATGAAAAAGAACCGCGGGACCGTGCCATCTGAGGGGAAGGTGCCTGCAAATAGCAGCCGAGAGATCCAGCCGCCGATCCAAGGCACAGACTTTGCGATATAGTACGCTATAGATGTGGCTGTTACAGAGAACTTACTGTACGGCAACAAGTAACCCGTAAATGCCCCACCCATCGTGATGGTCCATAGACCGAGCCCGACAAGCCAGTTCAGCTCACGCGGTTTCCGGTAGGATGCCGTGAAATAGACCCTCATCAGATGAGCAAGAATGGCGGCTATCATTATCATCGCGGACCAATGGTGTATACGTCGTATGATCATGCCCATCGGAAGAAGGTCTATCCGGACGACACTCGCATACGCTGCCGGGACCATCGCACCAAACAAGGCAACCATCTTGCTTGAAGGCTCGTAGAGAAACCCGAGGAACACCCCTGTCACGACAAGTGTAATGAAAGAAAACAGGGCTATCTCCCCGAGCAAGAACGTTGGATGTGCCGGGAAGGTCTTGCTTAAGAAGTGATCCTTGAATTCCCTGAGCTCCAATCGTTCGTCCAGCCATTTGAAAACCATCTCGCTAACCTCGCCTCCCTATACTTGTGGCCCGATCGGCCCAGTAAAACCGCTTGTGAAGATGAGCGTCCCATCGTCTCTAACTTTGACTCCGATCTGAGCAAGAGGAATAGGCGCGGGCCCACCCAAGACTTTTGCTCCTCTCGTGGGATCAAATATGCTGTTATGACAGAAACATTCTGTGTACGATGTGTCGGGCGTTTTCCTGTTCTCTACCCAGGACACAGTACATCCGAGATGAGTACATATAGCGCTGTAGGCTACGAGGCCCTGATCGGTGAGGTTCAGATGAGTCGGTGATTTGTATACTTTCTCATCCAGCTTGATCAGCTGAACAAGGTTCGCCGGATTTGATGTCTTGCCTTCCGGATAGGCGAGCACGGCATCACCGGTATTCAGTGATGAGATGTTTATATAGTTCCCCGTGTTGCTCCCCCTCGCATAAACAAGTCTGTCTCTCGGCTTAATGGTTGATACATAACCGCCACCCTTTTGTTTTGGTGCCAAAACCTTCAGAAACGACAGGAGAGACCCGAATGCAGCTGCAATTGATGCAATGACGACGGCAAGAGTAAACCTTCGTCTCGAAATACTTGAGTTCGTATGCTTTCCGCCAGCACGCTCATCTACCATAATAGCTTCTCCTCACGGTCCTCCGACACTTCTCTGAAGCCAACAAAGCATTTTGCATAGAGAATGATCTCGACGCCGGCAATCAGGAATTCAAGAGATAGCAGTGTGCCAATCATGTAATCGCTACCCGTGCCCGATACCAGGAGATAGGCGAAGCCAACAGCTACACCGAACAGTGCTCCGGAAAGGAGCAGAAGTGCGACCATGGCAACTGCCGAATATGAAGGTTTCTTTTGACGAATAACCTCAAAGGTCATGTTACCTCCTGTTTTCCAAAACCAGGTAAATGATATAACCTATAACAAGTAGTACAAGAACAGCGCCAAAGGCAACGAATCCAATCTGGAACGCCCCGAGCTCTTTCGGGAACTCGGCGATCAGCGGTGGCTTATTGCCTCTTGCCTTCTGCTCGGCTATCTGTATCCTGATCCGCGACAGAACGTTGAGGGTCGTTTGATTCACATTCATCGGATCGATTCGATCAAATCCGGATGTGTCCTTATGACAACTCTCACACACCTTTGGAACGTCCGGCATGGAATTATGATGGGCATTGTGACAGGCCACACACGATGGCCCGCCCTTGTTGTCAAGATATGCCTTGCCCATGATGCTATTTGTATATCTGTCAACAGATTCACTGTGACACTGGCCACAGGTATCGAACATCGCCTTGCCGGCAGGTACGCCAATAAACCCGTTGGATCGCGACATTGCGAGGGCCTGGCGAGCTGCAAATTGTTTCTGAGAGAGGCTCCCCAGATTACCGAGGGTAACGTTTGGGTTCCCGCCGTGACAATAATCACATGTGATGTCGTTTTGTTGATGAATCGAACCCTTCCATTCTGAGACAGGCTTTGCAAGCTTTCCACCCAAGAATCTGTGGCACGTTATACATGCATTCTCCGTCTTCTGTTCCGCATGGGCAATCAGTGGACAGATCAATAACAACAGAAGTGCCGAGAATAGAATACCTACGTGTTTTCGATTATCCATGGGCTCTACTTCCTTTGGTGAGATAGCACCGGTGCCACATCGTTACCAGGCTTCCATATTCAGGAGTTCTCCTCGTCGTTGGTTTCCCGGCGCATCGCCAGGCGCCACTTGAGGGACCCGTTCCCTCTCCTGGTCGGGCGCTCACGTGCCGTGCCGGCACCCCACCGTTGCTGCCACCAGACCCGATCGCGTCCCCCGTTCCACACCCAAGCCCGCCCCGAGGCGCCACGCTTTGACGGCCTCCCGAGCCTTGAGTCTTCCCGATTTCCTCCCCAACACCCTACACCCAAATCTGGAGATGTGGAAGCCCGGCACGGATGCGTCCGCGGTAACGGGCGGAGCAGCAGCGGGGCCCGGCGCACCAGGAAGCTGGCGCCGGTCAGCTCGAGAAAAGTGACGGGGAAGGCGGGGAAGAGGCACTCGAAGCTCCAGGCCCGCCGCGGAGGCTCTTACGCGAGGGCGCCGCCGTCGCAGATGATCACCGTGCCTGTCGTGTAGCTCGACATGTCCGACGCGAGGAAGAGGGCGGCGCCGGCGATCTCCGCCGGCTCGGCGAACCTTTTCAACGCCGTCGCCTCCAGCAGCGGCTGGCCGATCTCGGGAGTCTCGGTCAGGAACTTCGAGAAGCGGGTCTTGACCACGCCCGGAGCGATGGCGTTGACCCTGATACCGTGCGGACCGAGCTCGCGAGCAAGACCGCGGGTCATTGCGAGGACTGCCGCCTTGGTCATCGAGTACACCGTCTGCATCGGCAGCGCCTCCAGTCCCGCGACCGAGGCGATGTTGATGATCACTCCCGAGCCCCGGTCGATCATCATGCGCGCGGCGCGCTGGGACGCGAGGAAGTACCCCTTCATGTTGACGGCCACGGTCTTGTCGAACGCCCACTCGGGCACGTCGACGGCCAGCCCGGCGAACGGGTTCGTCGCCGCGTTGTTCACCAGGATGTCCAGCCGTCCATATTCATCCACGATCCTGTCGAAGAGCGCGGCGACCTGATCCGGTTTACCGGTGTTGCACGCGACGGCGATCGCACTGCCACCGGCGGAAATCAACGAGTCCTTGACTTTCTCAAGCCCCTCGGGTTTCCGCGAGGCCAGGACCACCGTCACGCCGTTGGCTGCAAACGCCCGCGCGATCGCTTCGCCGATTCCCCGGCTCGCGCCGGTTACCAGAGCGATCTTCCCGTCCAGACCGAAACCTCTCGTGAAATCCATGATCGCGTTCTCCCCTCGGCAAAAATGATACCCCGATCCGGGGTGTCACACGGCACCGCGGATGAACGGCCGCTGCCGGCCCACGTCAGACCGGCCCTGCCACTCGTTCCCGAGCGTTCAGCTGGAGGCGGTCAGGTGCCAGCTATTGGCATCGGGATCGAACACGATTCTACCGAGCGCCCGGAGATGCTCCAGGTGGCTGGACGCCTCCCCGGTCGCGAACCACTTCTGGGCAACGGGGAAGCGCTCCCAGTCGTCGAGATCGATGTCCCAGGTCATCTTCGACGCGATCTCGTAGGCACTCCGCGGGCGATCGTCGAGCAGCGCGATCACCTCGTCGATTCGCGCCAGGTGGTGGTCCTCGAGCTGACGGATTCTGCCCGCAACGTCCCGGATCACAGAGCGGTGCCCCGGCAACGCCAGCTTTGCGCCGAGCCGCGCGACCTTGCCTCGTCAAGTAGGCGCCGAGCGCATCGTCGAGGCCGGGCCATGACGTGATGTTCGGCGTGATATCGCCGAGAATGTGATCGCCCGAGATCAGGAGCTTGCGTTCCTCGTCCCACAGGCACATGTGCCCGGGGGTGTGCCCGGGTGTTTCGACGGCCCGGAAACGGTAGCTCCCGGCCTCGATCTCGTCGCCCTCGTCGACGTGAATGAAAGGTGGATAGCTTCTCGGGCTGAACCGGACGCCCGGATGCTCCCGCTTGGCCCGCTCGATCTCCTCGGCTGGAAAGCCGAGTTTCGCACTCTCGTCTTCCATGTACTCGAAGAACCGCTCCGGACTGGTCCATCGTTCCAGGATCGCCGCCTCGCGCGCGCCGATCAGCGCCCGCGTCCCCGGCCTGTGCAGCGCCGACACGAGGCCGATGTGATCGGCATGCACGTGCGTGATGAAGAAATCCGTCCGCTCCAGATCGACCCCGAGCTCGTCAAGCCCGGATCGCAATGCGCGTTCGCACTCCGGCATGTTCATCCCCGTGTCGATCACCAGGGTCCGGCTCCCGCCGGGAATCACCCAGCTGTTGATCGACCTGAGCGGAGAATGCGGCAGTGGAACCTCGATACGAAACAGCCCCGGAAGAACCTCGTCAAAAGCCATGCCCGCAAGGGTAGGCTTCCCTCACCCGCCGCACAACCCCCGCCAATGCAGTTCCACCCGCTCACGCACCCGTGTCATCCCGCTTCATGCGTGGCTGTCCCACCTTCTCTGCGCCCCTTACCCGCGTGTCTCGAACTTCCTCCTGCGAGGAAGGTCTCGCGCTTTACGCCAAACATCCGGGCGATTCGGCATGACCCGGGCCCGCGCAACCGCCGTCAGCGTTGCGGCGCAGGAGCTGACGGGCGCCAGAGAAATCGCAGCGGCCACGCGGCTGCCTCTCCGGCGTAGGCGACGCCGATCCTCGGCAGGCGGCGGACCTCCGCCTCGGCGACCTGAATGCCGTCGCTGGAGATCCACAACCCGCCCCCGGCGGCGCACAGGTCCACGCCGTTCTGCTCGCGCGTCAGGGCCATCGCCTGGCAGAGCTTTCCCGGCCCATCGGTCAGCGCCCGCGCGCGTCCACCCCGGCGGGCCACCATCAGCGCCTTCCCCACCACGGGCACGCCGCCGCGCACCAGCACGGCCTCCGGGGCGCCCTCTCCCACCGTCACCACGTTGAGGCAGTGGTACATGCCGTAGACGAAGTAGATGTACGCACACCCGGCCTCGCCCCACATCACCTCGGTCCGTGGGGTTCTCCGGCCGCCGAACGTGTGGCACGCCCGGTCCCCCGTTCCCAGGTACGCCTCGACCTCGGTCAACCGGACAACGGTGACGCCCTCGGCCGTACGCCGGACCACGAGCTTGCCAAGCAGGTCGTGCGCCACATCCACCGTGGGACGCTGGTAGAATGCGCGCGGCAACGGCTCGTATCGCTCGTATCGGACCGTCATGCGCAGCCTTGTGGGAGGTTCATCATCATGGGTTCCATCATCTGTGTCACCGGTGGCGCCGGGTTCATCGGCAGTCATGTCGCCGAGGCCTTGGTCGCGGCCGGTCACACGGTCCATATCGTGGACGATCTTTCGTCCGGCCGCAAGGAGAACGTGCCCTCCGGCGCCGAGCTTCACGTCCTGGACATCCGGAGCCCCGAGGCCGCCCGGCTGCTCGATGATGCCGAGGTCGAGATCCTCGTCCATCACGCCGCACAGATGGACGTCCGCCGCTCGGTGGCCGATCCCAGGTTCGATGCAGACGTCAATATCGGCGGGCTTCTCAACCTGTTGGAGGGCGGCCGCCGCGCCTCGCTGCGCCAGGTCGTCTTCGCATCGACCGGGGGTGCCATCTACGGCGAGCAGGACGCCTTCCCGGCGTCCGAGGATCATCCACAGCGACCGGTTTCACCGTACGGCGTGTCCAAGCTCGCCGGGGAGCGGTACCTCTTCTTCTACCACCACGAGTACCGCCTGGATGTCACCTGCCTGCGGTACGCAAACGTCTACGGCCCGCGCCAGAACCCCCACGGGGAGGCGGGCGTCGTGGCGATTTTCCTCGACCGCCTCCTCGACGGCAAACAGCCGGTGATCAACGGCGACGGTACGCAGACCCGCGATTATGTTTACGTTGGGGACGTTGTCCGCGCCAACCTCGCTGCAATCGGGCGGCCCGGCCTGCACACGTACAACGTCGGCACCGGCGTGGAGACCAGCGTCAACGAGCTTTACAACGTCCTCCGCGACGCTTTGGGTTCCGGTGTCGAGGCCGTCCACGGCGCGGCGAAGCCCGGCGAACAGCGCCGCTCGTGCATCTCCTCCGCCAAGCTCGAAGCCGAGCTCGGCATCCGCGTCGCAACGCCGCTCGCGGAAGGGCTTCGCCTCACCGCGAGCTGGTTCCGCGAAAAAGCGCTCGCTCGCCCATAGCGCACCAACCCGCCGGGCCGATCATGCCAGCGGCGGCTTCCGGGCCACTGTCGAGCAAGCTGAACCCAGGTTTTTTGCCCGATTTCCGCGTGGGGGGTTGCAACTTTTGACGGTTTCGTAGAAAATGAATGAGTGTTCATTCAGAACCTTTACCCACGCATAAAAAAGGAGGTCAGTCGTGGACTATAAAGTCGATCTGCGAGATGTGAAGTTCCAGCTTTTTGAGTGGCTTCCCACCGAGAAGCTCCTCGAGGCGGAGCGGTACGCGGACTGGGATACCGAGAATGTCGAGATGGTGCTTGACGAAGCGTTGAAAATCGCCAAAGAGCAGCTTGCGCCGACCAACGAGGACGGCGACCGCATCGGCGCCCAGTGGAAGGATGGCAAGGTCACCCTGCCGGAGTCGTTCAAGGCCGCCTACCAGACCCTGTGTGAGGGCGGTTGGGTCAGCCTGATCAACAATCCGGAGTACGGTGGCATGGGTCTGCCCGAGGTCATCGGAACTGCCGTCAACGAGTTCATGTTCGGCGCCAACATGGCGCTGTCGCTGACGGTGCTCCTGACCCGCGGCGCGGGGTACATGATCGAGAAGTTCGGCACCGACGAGATGCGGAAGCTGTACGTCGAAAAGATGTACTCGGGCGAGTGGGCCGGCACGATGTGCCTGACCGAACCCCAGGCCGGTTCCGACGTGGGCGCCACCAAGACCAAGGCAGTCAAGCAGGACGACGGTTCCTACCTGATCAGCGGCGAAAAGATCTTCATCACCTCCGGCCAGCAGGACCTGACGGACAACATCATTCACCTCGTGCTGGCGCGGACGCCCGGCGCGCCCGCAGGAACCAGCGGCATCTCCCTGTTCCTCGTGCCGACCGTTCGCGTCAATCCCGACGGCAGCCTCGGGGAGCCGAACGACGTCTACTGCGCCGGCATCGAGGAGAAGATGGGTATCCACGGGTCTCCAACGTGCTCGATGGTCTTCGGCCAGAACGACCGGTGCAAGGGCTGGCTCATCGGCGAGGAGAACAAGGGCATGAAGCTCATGTTCCTCATGATGAACGCCGCCCGCATCGAGGTCGGTCTCCAGGGCTCCGCCATGGCCGGCGCCATTCACCAGTCAGCCATGGAGTACGCCCACCAGCGGCTGCAGACGCGCCACTGGACCAAGTTCAAGGATCACTCGGCGCCCCCGGTTCCGATCATCGAACATCCCGATGTCCGCCGCATGCTGTTCACGTCGAAGGCGTACGTCGAGGCGATGCGCGCCCTGCTGATGCAAACCTCGTACTACATCGACATGACCCGCGTGACCGAGGGCGAAGAGAAGGAGCGCTACCAGTCGTACGTCAACGTGCTGACGCCGATCTGCAAGGCCTGGTCCTCCCACTGGGGCGTCATGGTGTGCGACACGTGCATCGAGGTGTACGGCGGCTACGGCTACACCCGCGAGTACCCGGCCGAGCAGTACCTGCGCGACGCGAAGATCGCATGCATCTACGAGGGGACCAACGGTATCCAGGCGCTCGACTTCGTCGCCCGCAAGCTCCCCATGAACGGCGGCAAACCCGTGCGCGAGCTTCTCGGCAAGGCTGAAGCGACGTTCAACAAGCTGAAGAACGATCCACAGCTCATGGAACCGGCATGGATGCTGGCCGCCGCGCTCAAGCAGATACAGACCATTTCCAAGGACCTGATGAAACGCCCGGACGGCATGCTGATCATGTTGCTCGACGCCGTTCCCATGCTCGACATGGTCGGCACCATCCTCGGTGCCCACTTCCTCCTCGAGCAGGCGATCCTCGCCCGCGAGAAGCTCCAGGGCATTCTCACCGAGCGTGGGGTGGATCCCGAGGACACGAAGGCGTACGGCCAGCTCCTCGCCGACCATCCGGACGCGGCCTTCTATCACAACAAGATCCAGACCGCGATCCACTTCGCCTACCGCGCCCTGCCGAACGTCACGGCGCACGCCGTGGCGATCCGCTCGGGCGAGCTCGCTCCGATGCACGCGGTCATGTAAGCAACTGGCATGCACGATCGAGCCCCCGCCGCCCGGCGGGGGCTTTCTCGCGCCTGGACGCCCCACCGGCCCACACGGCGGAGCATTCATCGCTGTGCGATCCCACAACATGGCATCCGTCTTGCAGTATCCTGGGACGGACGGGAGGTGGGCCATGAAAAAGATCTTGATTCTCGTGCTTGCGATGCTGGTAAGCATGGTCGCACTGGCCTCGAACGAGGACGACCTGACCTCGTTGAGCTACATCTCGTACATGGAGCGGTATGCAACGATCCAGCCTGCGGACGGAACCTCGCAGCAGGAGGCCGTCATCAATATGCCGCTCTTGCCCGGTGACCGCATCGATACCGCGCGCGAAGCGCGGATGCAGGTCCAGCTGGCCGATGGCTCGACGCTCTGGCTCGACGAGTACACGTCCGTCTCCCTCGACGCGCTCGCGTTCAGCCGCGGCGACTCTTCCGACCGCACCGTCCTGTTCCTCGCCGAGGGGTCGGCCATCCTCCAGATTCCTTCCGATGCGCTGGTCACGAAACCGACACGGATCGACTCGCGTTCGTCCACGGTCTATCTCGACACGGGCGGAACCTACCGCCTCGACACGACCGGGGAGGGTGGCCTCCGCGTCGAGGTGTGGCGCGGAGACGCCGAAGCGGCCACGCCCTCGGGAGAGGTCGAGATCCGCGAAGGAACCGCGGCCCGGATCGCAGACGGCCGTGTGGAATCGACGAGCGCGGAGCTGACTCGCGATGACGACTTCGCGCAGTGGGTCCTCGGGAGGCAGGAACCGGCCGCAGGCCAGGGCGATCAGCACGTCGATGCCAGGTACCGGCGCCAGGCGGCGGTGCTCGATGGATACGGGTCCTGGATCTACGCGGATGATCTCGGCCTGTGGGCGTGGCAACCCGCCGTCGCTCCCGGTTGGAACCCGTACGTTGCCGGGCGGTGGTACTGGACGCCCGCCGGCTGGGACTGGATCTCCTACGAGCCCTGGGGTTGGCTGCCCTACCACTACGGCTCCTGGTACTTCGACGCTTCGTTCGGCTGGCTCTGGTCGTGGGACCCCACGTGGGGACCTGCATGGGTCGACTGGGTGTGGTGGCCCGGCTACGTCGGCTGGTGCCCCAGCGGCTACTACGACTCCTGGTACGGCCGGTACTACGGCGGCCGGCATGACCGACGGGTGGGGGGCAGGTACACCCCTCGCCGGCACCCCGTTCAAGTCGGCCGGATTCCCGACGGCAACGGAGGATTCCTGCGGGGGCCGCGGCGCGGACGCCTGCCATCGCAGAAGTTCCTCACCCCGCCCCATTACGCCCTGGACTTTCGAGGAAACGTCAACCTCGACAAGATCGACGCCCGTGGATGGAACGTCGTCCCAACGGCCGACTTCACCAGCCCGCACCTCAACCAGCTCGTTAAACCCGGGCGGGAGGTCTTCCGTTCTGTCCCCAGCGACCTTCGCGGCGTTGCCATGGCCGGTCCTCTCATCACGCCGTCGCCCCGCCAGGCCCGTCCCGTCATCGCCATCGACAGGAGCTTCAAGCAGATCCAGCGTAGCGCCAGGACGGATGTCACGCCGATCCTGGCCAGGCAAACGACGCTCGATCCCCGCTCGATCGAGCGGATCGCCCGGCCCGTCAACAGGGCCACGATCCTGAAGACGCCGACGGTGCCGGTCTCCCGTCAACCCGGCACACATCCGCTCGGCCGGTCCAGGATCTTCTCATCCTCGGGGACTCCGGCCGCCAGGCAGTGGCGTCCCAACGTCTTTCGTCCTCAAAGGACGGACACGTTCGGCCAGCGGCAGAACGAACAGCTCCGCGGGCCATCAGGCGAAGGGGCGGGCCGGTCGCGCCCGGTCCGGCGCTGGGCGTCACCGGACGGGTCCCGCGGCGCCACGGCGCGTCCCATCGAGCGAGATACCAGGTCCGGATCCGGGCATCGAAGCTGGTGGACCCGGCGAACGATCGAGCATCCGGGAACGGGCTCACCCGTTGAGCGTTCACCTGGACGGATCGAGCCGCGCATCAACCGGACGCCGGCTCGTCCGTATCGCCTCTACCGGGCGCCATCGCACGCTGCAGCGCCGCGCAGCTCCACGGTCTCGCCGTTGCGGAGATATACTCGCCCGCATGAATCCTCGAGGGGGTATTCGCCACGACGTTTCTCGTCATCGTACTCCAGCCGGTCACACAGCTCCTACCGGATCATTCCCCGTATCCGTGTGCCGCACGTCTCCGCACCACGATCGAGCCATCACGTGTCGAGAAGCCCGCGAAGGTAACCCCCTCTTCCCGATTCGCAGCCGCGCCTGGAGGCGTCATGTCGATCTCCAAGGAACGTGAACACGAGCTCATCCTGGCCGCTTCCCGCGTGCGCGAGGGGGCCTACGCGCCGTACTCCGGTTTCCGCGTCGGTGCCGCGCTGCTGGCCTCCGACGGGCGAATCTTCACGGGGTGTAACGTCGAAAACGCCTCGTACGGCCTCTCGATGTGCGCGGAGCGTAACGCCGTCGCCGCCGCCATCGCTGCCGGCGCCAGGCGTTTCGCCGCCATCGTCCTCGTGGCCGACTCGCCAGCCCCCGTCTCCCCGTGCGGCGCGTGCCGCCAGGTGCTCGCCGAGTTCGGCGACTTCCCCGTGATCATGGTGACCACGAACGGCGAGCGCGAGGACAATACCGTCGGCGCCCTGCTCCCAAGAGCCTTCAGTGCCGGCGACATGAGCTGATCCCCGGCCATGGCCCGCGCCACCCCCGATCCGAGCTCCGCCACCAGCCCCGGCAATCATGTGGTAGGGTGACTCCATGATGGGTACGCTCCCACGATCCGGCCGGCTCCGGGACAGCGGCGGGCCGTCGTGCCCATGCCCCGCGCCCCGCCGCGATTCGTCACGTTCGCCGTCCCTCCGGGTGTGGCGGCCGCATCTTGGCGAAGGTGAGCGATGAGCTCCCCGAAGAAGGCGGCTGAAAAACCTCCGGCGCCGGCCGGACCGAAGATCCCGTTCGTCGCATCCTCGGCGCAGAGGCGCCGTAAGCGTCCCCCGCGACCTGGCATGTGGGCCGCGCTGATCCTGGCCGTGTTCATCGTGCTCGTGGTGATCTTCAAGGCGCCGCGCCATCGGGTACCACCGCCGAAAGCGCCTCCGGCGGCGACCCCAACGACGCCCGCGTATGCCACACCGCCGACCCCGCCACCCACGCCCGCTCCGGCGCCCACCTCACCGATGGCCGAGGAAGTTTCGGCCCCCGTTGTGATCACGCCCCCCCCGGCGCCGTCCCCCACGCCTCTCCCGACCTGGACGCCGCGGCCCCGATCCCGCGCGACCGGTGCGCCGGACATCGCACGTTGCGTCTTGGTTTCATGGTCTGCCCGCCAGGGCGAGGCGCCGCTCGGCCAGGTTCTCATCGACATCGACGCGACCAACCGGTGCGGACGGGAGCTCGGCCCGCTCGACGTCTGGTTCACCATCTCGGGATGGCGGCACGGTTCTCTTGTGCAGACGGTGACGGGGCACCCGTTCGATACGATCGGCGATGGTGAAACCGGGAGCTCGACGATCGCCCTTCCGGGCTCTCTCGACTGGTACGATCGCATCACCGTCCAGGTCTCCGGGGCTCAACGAATCGAATAGCCCGCGATCATGACGCGAACACACGCCAGGGTCCGCCCGGAAGCTTTCTCTCCAGCTTGACCTGGCGTCCATCGCGCAGGGTTGCGGTCGCCACGTAGAAGGCCGGCGCGCCCGCTTTCATCGGTCCCCGCAGGTGTTGCCGCGCAAGGTGGGTGACCCGGAACCGCTCCCCCGCGATCCACACCGCGACCGGCCTTTCCTCCCCCTTGGTATCGCTGCGGCACTCGACCCGCGCGATCAACGGAAGGTCCATCGGCTCAGTAATCGAACGTGCTCCCCCCGATGAACTCACGCAGGATCGAAGTGTTCGGAACTTCGTCCGGAAAGATCGGGACGAACAGCGAGAGGAACTTCAAGAGACGGAAGGCCTCGGGATAGCTCGGGCTGGTCCGCGGCACCTGCAGCAGGAACCGGATGGCGAAGGTCTTCAGCACCGCGGGCTCATACACGAGGGCCGAGTTGAACATCACGTCGGCCTCCTCCTGGAACGGGAAGATCCACTTCCCCTCGCCCCTGCGAACCCGTTCCCACAGCTCCAGCGTCCGCTCTGCCGAAAAGCCGCGGAAAAAGTAATCCCGGACGATCCTGCGAATCAGCCGTGCGTCGGCCGTGAAGATCCGGTTGTGATCGTCGATGGCGAGCTGCGTGAGGGCGGAGATGTAGATCCGGTATTTCTCGTCCGGTGGCACACTTTGCGTCAGGCGGTGGTCCAGGCCGTGAATGCCTTCGATGACAATGACCTGCCGATCGCCGAGCCGCATCGGCGTCCACTTCTCCTTCGGTTTCCGCTCGCCGGTCACGAAGTCGTAGCGGGGCGTCAACACCTCGCGGCCGCGAAGAAGATCCCTGAGTTGTTGATGGAACAGCTTGAGATCGATCGCGCCCAGCGCCTCGTAATCCGGCTTGCCATCTTCACCGATGGGTGTTTCGGCGCGCGGCACGTAGTAATCGTCGAGCGAAAGGGATACCGGCTCGAGGCCGTTGACGCGGAGCTGGATTCCAAGACGCTTGGCGAACGTCGTCTTCCCCGAGGAAGAAGGACCGGCGATCGTCACGAGCCGGACGCGGTCGGCCTTGGCCGCGATCTCGTCGGCGATCTGGGCGATCTTCTTTTCGTGAAGCGATTCCGCGATCCGGACCATGTCTTTAATGCCGCCGTTGAGGCACAACCTGTTGAGCTGCCCGACATGGTGGATGTTGAGGAGCTCCTGCCAGTCCCGCGTCTCGACATAGGTGGCGTACAGCTTTGGCTTGGGAGTCCACGCGGCCAGCCGCTCCCGGTTGCCCCGGCGCGGGAACCGCAACAGGAGCCCGTCCCCGTACGCCATCACGCCGAACGTCGGCAGGCAGCCCGTGTGCGGCGCGTACGGCGAATGCGCCAGATCGACGAACTCGCCGCAGCTGATCGTATGCACCGTCGAGCTCCGGCGCGTCGAGAGGAGGGCCAGCTTGTCGGTACACCCCCGTTCTCTCAAGTAGTCCTCGATCTCTTCGATCGTCACCGTCTGCCGGACGAAGGGACGCTTCTCCCTGTGAATCTCACGCATGCGCTTTTCGAGCCGCGCCGCCATTGCCTTGAGATCGTGTCCGTCTCCCTCCACCTGGTAGTGATAGCTGTTGCCGAGCGATTGACCGATGATCAACCGCACCTCGGGGTACAGCTCCCGGCACGCCTCGTACAGCATCAGGCTGACTGAACGCTTGTAGACGAGCTCGCCGCTCCGGCTTCCGTACACGACGAGCTCGACCTCCGACCGGCCGCGGAGCGGAAAATCGAGCATGACCTGGCGCCGGTTGACCAGAGCCGAAAGCACCGTGCTCGGAATGTCGCCATCAACCTTGCGAATCAGCTCGTCAACCCGGGTTCCCGCCGGAACCTCGACGGCCTGACCGCGGTACAGCACCTCGACGGTCGTGTTGTTCACCATCGCCTCACACCCGAACCAGGTTCGGAATCATCGCATCGAGATCGATCGACGCCCATGCCTCACGGCTCAGATCGCTGCCCCCATCCCTCCAGCCCGCATGAATGACCTTGATCCCGCGATCGGACAGGCGCCGCATCAGCGGGACCAGCTCGGTATCCGAGCTGACGATCACGGCGACGTCTAGGGCGTGCTCACAGGCAAGCGTCATGATGTCGCAGACCATGCTCGTCGTCAGCCCTTTCGTCGAGCTGATCGAGTACGGCTCCCCGCACTCGGGACATGTATCAAGCTCCAGTCCGCACGCGGTACAGCGAACGCTCCGCTGCCTTCTCACCAGCCGCGCCGTCTTGACGATGAACCCGGGCTGCCTCTCGAGAAACGTTTCCAGCCAGTTGAGCAGGTTCTCGTTGTGGTGATCCACCGATGCGTAGATGTGCGCCCCGTCGAAACGGAGAGAGTTCCCGCCCAACGCGGACATCGTGGCCGCCGTCAACGCCTCCGGAAGCGCCAGCCAGTCGCAACGCGCCTCGCCAGCTCTCTCGTTCCAGTTGAGCTGGAAGTTCCAATAATCGATGAAAACCCGGAGCCGCTCACTCATAGATGGCCTCCACAACCCGTCCCCGCCGGTTCGGCGAGGCTCTCTACGATACAGTGGAAACCACGCTCCCTCAAGCCCGCCACGACTCGAGGGTATGCGATGTCCCCCCGTCCAACGATGGTGGCAGCGAGAGATCGAACCGCCAAGACCCCACGCCACCGCGCCGAGGCCTCCCCCCTGTCATCCCGAGCACCGTCATGCCCCGGGAGTGGCACCACGTCTGCGGACGAACAAGCGGGGTGCGGCCTCACCAAGACGTGCG
>JAADFN010000115.1 GCA_013152895.1 Acidobacteriota bacterium
GTGGATGCCGATCGAATGACACAGCGCGACGAGCAGGCACGCCTTGTCCTTGCAGTCGCCCATCTTGTGACTGAGGACCCAGTCGGCGGAGAACGGCCTGTAGCGGTGCTCGCCGAACTCCAGGGCAACGTACCGGATCCGGTCGGTGACGAAATGATAGAGAGCCGCGATGCGTGCCCGGCGAGTCTTCAGGTCCTTGGTCAGCTCGCGGGCCTTGTCCTCGACCAGCCTGGAGGGGCGGATCCGTGGCGCCACGTGCCGCGCATACCACCCGCCGAGCTCGCCCCATGCCGGGTGGTTCGAGTACGCGAGGTACGGGATGGACAGCAGCGGGGGCGGGGGTGGAATGTCGGCGGGCGCTTCGGGGAGGTCGAGCCATGTCCAGCTCAGGTGCGCGGTTCCGTCCGCATCGGTGGTCTTCTTCGGCGTTCCAGACAGGTTGGCGAGCTCCCAGTGCGGGATGGCGCCTGCAGGTCCACTGAGCTCGATCTCCGCCCGGTGAACGGGATACTCGTTGGGAATCATGACGATACCGCCGGTGTACGGCCCCGTCTCGTTGGATTCGGATGTCTCGGAGAGGATATAAGTCAGCTCGATCAGGTCCCCTCGCTCGAGCTTGGGGTACTGGAAGACGCGCAACCGCGAGTCGTAGTACATGTTGATCGCGGGATCGGCGAGACGTGGCGTGTCGGACTGATCTGCACTGATCTCCGCTCCACCGGCCCGCAGGATCCTCGCCGCCAACACGCGGAGCTGCTCGCGTTCGGGAACGTAGGCGACCGTGGCCCGGCGAAGCGCACCGGATCTCTTGGGGTCGCCGACCCGGATGACCCGCTGCACCCGCTCCTCGGTGAGGTTGCCGGGTAGGAACCTGACCTCGTGATGCTCGAGGACCGTGATGGCCCCGTCGCCGGAAAGTCCGGCCGCCATCCGCCGCAGCTCGGCCGGTTTTCGCCGCCACGCGTCATCCTCTTTCGCAGCGCCGAGAAGCTTCTGGAACCTCTGGGCGCTGCGGTTCTGGGGGCGCAGCGTGAGCAGGCGGGCGACCAGCGCCCTGGCATCCCCGTCGTTGCCCCTGAAGTGTTCCAGGCGCATCGCTTCCGCCAGGAGATCAATCTGGTTTGGGGATCGCTTGAGTCCCTCGTCGAGGATCGATGCTGCGCGCGTCACCCGGCCCTGGGCCACCAGCAGGCGGGCCAGGCGGACTCGCGAGGCGGGGCGGTTTGGATCCTGCGCGAGGCTGAGCTCGGCGATCTGGTTGAGGGTTGCCGCATCTCCAAACGTCGTTGCCCGCTTCTGTTGAAGATCGATAACGTCGCCGAGTCCCGGCGCAAGCTTCGAAAGGATCGTGAGTCCGCGGTTGGCAGCTTCGAAGCGGCCGCCGTCCAGCTCTCGCTTTGTCCACGTCAGCACGGCCTTCAGGCATCGGGGATGTGCCGTGGCGAGATCTTCGAGCTGCGGCAGCACGACCGGTCCCCACCGGTCGGCCGCCATGTCGAGATCGGCCGCAGCCAGGGCCGGAGCACTGCTCCCCGACGTCAGGAGCATGTGCGCCTCGTCGTCGAGGTCGCGGTCGTGGTACCACCGCGCGAGGGCCAGGCGTGCGCCGGCGAGGCCGGGATCGAGCTCGAGGACCTTCTTGAGCAGGGTGTACACCGTTGCCGGATCGTTGGTAACGGCGACTTCGAGGATGCGCGCCCCGACGGGGTCTTCCACGCGGGCTTCCTGGCAGGCATGCCGGGCTGCTCCGGAGTCCGCGGCATCCGGACGGTGCGTGACGAGAAAGGCCGCCCTGGCCATCAGCGCGCCGGGCGTGCCGGCCTGGACCGCCGCGTCGATGACGCTGGCGAGAGATCGAACCGGGGGCGGCGTCTTCCGCACGGCGGGGTGTTGCTCCGGGCGTGCATCGATCTCGTGCACGCCGCCCAGGGGGCTGCCGTCCGGCGCCGTCAGCCGAACCCTTGCCCACCATTCGCCCTGCTCGGTACCAATGGCGATGACGAGGAGATTTGGCCCGCGTGCCAGCCACCCTCCGGCCACGGCCTGGTCTTCGCCGCGCTTGAGCGGCTCGGGGGTGGTCAGGAGCCGCTCGTCGTTGAGCCAGACGCGCGCAGCCTCGGCCGCGCCGAGACGGATCGCGGCCGGTTGCCGGTGGTCGCTGACGACGGTCGTGGCGAGGTAGATCATCTGCCGGTCCGTCGGCCAGCCCAAGCCGGAAAGCCTGACCCAACCGAATGGATCGGCGCCGGGGGCGAATCGCCAGCGGGCGCCGGAGCCCGGCAGGTTCGCCGACGCCTGGAAATCGGCGAGCTCGCCGAGCGGCTTCGGTCCCGAGACCCACCATCGCGTCAGGCCGCCCATCGTCTGGAACAGCTCGCGCGCCTGGTCCCACTGTCCATTGACCGCGGCGATCCTGGCTCTCAGCGACCGCACCTCGTCGGCCATCAGGGGATCCATGGGGCGCGCAGCGGTCAGCCGATCCAGCGAGCCGGTCAACCAACGCCGATCGGCAAGATCCCGGCGCCACAGAAACGCCAGCACCAGGTGTTGCTCGTCGAGCGGGGTCAATCCATCCTTGAGTGCCGCCTCCACGTGGCTCTCGGCGTAGTCCTGGAACGTGCCCGCAGTGGCGCCGGCCGCGGCAAGCAGGACGGCCGCACAGGCGACGAGAGACGTGAGCTTATTCATCGAGAGGGAAGGTCAGGTTGTACGCGTACTGGCCACGGCCGATGACGAGGAGCACCGAGCTGGCGTCGGGCGCCTGGCGAAGCACCTTGTCGAGGTCAGAGACGGAACCGATCCGCTGGCCGTGGACGGCGAGGACGAGGTCGCCGGGTTCGATGCCGGTGGCCGCCGCCGGGCTCCCGGGGATAACGCGTCGCACGACGACCCATTGAGCGCCATTGCCGACCACCAGGCCGAGGTACCGCCTGAGAATCTGCTGGCCGATATCGCGGGGCGGCATGACCGGCGCGACGTTGAGCTTGACCTTGCCGCGCGAGCCGAGCACGGTCAGGTGAATCACTCCTCCCGGCGCCATCGAGGCCATCGCCGTGCGGACCTGGGCCGGAGAGCTTGCCCTGCGGCCGTTGATCGCAACGATCAGGTCTCCCCGGTGCAGCCCGGCCTTCGCGGCCGGAGAGCCGGGGAAGACCCGGCGGACCAGGATGCCGCGGCTCCCGCTGTCGAGCAGTCCCGCACGGCTCTCACGGGTGGCGACCGAACGGAGGATCGCTCCCAGCCACAACGGCCTGACGTGGCCGAAATGCAGGAGGTCCTCGACGACCCGGTATGCCCGTGCCGCGGGAATCGCAAAACCGATGCCCTGGGCCGAGGCGATGATCGCCGTGTTGATGCCGGCGAGCGACCCGGTGATGTCGACGAGCGCCCCGCCGGAATTCCCGGGATTGATCGAGGCGTCCGTCTGGATGAAGTCGGTGTAGGTGCGCCCCGATCTCGGAGACGTGACGGTCCGGTTCAGAGCGGAGACGACCCCGACGGTGACGGTAGACTGGAGGCCGAACGGGTTCCCGATGGCGATGAGTGTCTCACCGACCATCAGGTCGTGCCGGGGCACGAGCTTGAGGAACGGAAGGTGCGTCGTGCCTTTGGGGAGCTTGAGACGCAGGAGGGCGAGGTCGTTCTCGATGTCCGATCCGACCAGCGTTGCGTCCAGCTCCCGCCCGTCGACCAGCGTGACGTGAATCTGCGAAGCACCCTCGACGACGTGCTCGTTGGTCAGAACGTAGCCGGAGGGCTTGATGATAACGCCGGAGCCCAGCGCCTGGGTTTCCTGGACCTGTTCCCCGCCGCCCCACATGCCGGAAAAGAGCTGGTCGAACAGGCTTCGGCGGGGAGCCTGGACGATGCTCAGGGCGCTGATGTTGACGACCGCAGGGCGGACCTTCTGGACGATGCGGACAACCGGGCTGCGGCGAACGTCGATGTTGGAAGGGGCGGCGTGGGCCGCGAGCGGTAGCACGACCGCGAGACCGCAGACGAAACGGAAGAGAGGTTGACTCTTCATCGGGCGAGTATGCCAGATCCCGGTTCGCGATGGGAGAGCGTCTCCACCGGTATGCCGAAAGCGACCGGAATCTTGGGGGCTCGTCGGCTCATCCGCGTCCCCAGGAGGTTGCACGATCACGCACCCGGGAGGCCCTGCTTGCAGCAGGTCCGCGGTCAGCGCCCGGGAGGCCCGGCCTTCGGCCGGCCCGCGTCATTCGCCTCGATCCGGCCCTCGCGCGAGCGCGGGTCCGGCTCGAAGCTCATGCCGCCGGGGCTGGCGCCCCGCCCC
>JAADFN010000116.1 GCA_013152895.1 Acidobacteriota bacterium
GCGATGGCTCGACCGCCTCGTCCGCGCCGAGGCCGCCCGCCCCCTCAAGGCGCTCGATTTCTTCAGAAAAACCGTTCCTTCCCGATCGTGAGGAAGAGCGCCGGGAGCAAATACGGGGGCCGGCGCCCCGGGTGACGCATCATCCAGGTTCCCGCCCGCTGCCGCCGAACACGGTGCTCAACCCGGAGAGGATCCGGAAGATGACCTCGCCCGCGTCTCCCCGCTCGCCCGAGAACCTGCGGGTTCCCCTCAGGATCTTGTCAAAGACGGGTCGGACCGAATCCGGTTCCCGTTTCCCGGTCAACGCGTTCGCCACGAGCATCTCGACCGCGTCCGCCAGACCGAGGCCCCTGGGCCGCCATGTCGCGCCGGGACGGTACGCCGTGGCGACAACCGCCCCGATTGGAATCGGCCCGCTCCCCGCCACGGCGCCGAGCTCGGCGAGCTGGACCGGCCCGGATCCAACGCCGCAGCGCAGGGAGAGGGGACGGACGAACGGATGCACGCGGCCCTCCGCGTCCAGGACGGCAAGCTCGTCCCCGTAGTACTCCGCCCCGGCCCAGAGCAACCCGGCAACGAGCGTCGACCTCCCGCTCGACCTCGGACCGAGCACGAGAATCGCCCTCCCCTCCCAGCCGACGGCCCCGGCCCGAACGACGAGACGCCCTCGCGACGCGTGCCTGGCGAGGCGCGCCAGGTCCTCGTTGACCGCCTGGATGGCATCGCCGAGCCGCGAGGTCCGCGCGATGGGAACGGCATCCGCATGGCTCGTGTACTCCGGGGAATCTTCGCTGCCGTTCCCGGTCACCGAGTACAGAAAGTCGACGTCCGGTCCATCAACCGGCTGCGCCCCCGCGGGCAGCGCCGCCTCGATCCGTTCGAGCATCGTGGTGCTGGAGACACGGATCCCCATCTTGATGCCGTGCAGCGTGAACGCGACACCCGCGGCCCACGGAAGCCCGTCGAGCTGCCTCATGCACGCCGACGGGTCGCCATCGTACGGGGGCGCCACCTGCCGGAACGACAGGTCCGGCGTCACGGGCATCACGGAACGCACATCACGCTGATGTCCGTCTTGCGCAGCACGGCGTCTGCCGTCGATCCAATGACCATCTCGACGAGCTTGCTGTGACCGTGGGAGCCCATGCAGATCAGGTCCGCCCCCGTCTCGCCGGCCATCAGCTCGATCGTCGTGGAGGGGCGCCCCGATGCGCGGCGCGTCGTGACGTCGAGCCCCATGTCCCCGAGGTATTCCGTCGCGTGGCTCAAGAGCTCTTCGCCGCGCGCTTCGTCATCGGTGACGGTGAGCACCGTCACCGGTACGGAGAGGGCGCGCGCCAGCTCCCCGCCCCAGCGCAGCGCACGGTCCGCATGAGTCCCGCCGTCGTAGGCGATCAGGATCCGCGAGATCCGCGAGGGAGAATCCGGCGCAACGACGACCGGGATCCGCGAGATGCGCAGCAGCCGCTCGGTCACGGGACCCAGGAGATCCCCGTGGAACTTCGCGTTGACACCCCGCCGCCCGACGAAGAGGAGCGCGCACGCGGCGCTCTCCCGCACGATCGAGGGCGCCACCGAGCCGCGGACCACGTGGAAACGGCCCTCGATGCCGGCCTCCTTCGCCCGGTCTTCGAAGTGGGCCCGCAGGGTGTCGGCGACGTCGTTGAGGACGGAGTCGACTTGTGGGGTCAGGTTGACGAGCGGCTCGACCCCCATCGCACCGCTCATGTCGGCGATAAAAGACCCCTCGAGAATCGCCGTATCGATCACGTGGATCCCGTGAACGACCGATCCCAGCCGCGCGGCGGCGGCGAGGGCGAGGTTTAAGGCGCCCTCAGCGTTGATGGAACCATCGAATCCAACGGCAAGATGGCTGAACATACGACCCCCCCGGTTCATGCAGGATGAACCTTCCGGTAGAAACACAGGCCGGCATACCCAACGACGGCACGCCGGTCCCCACCGGTATCGCCCGACGTCGCATAGGCGACCAGATGCCCGGCGTTCGCGCCGAGATGACGGATAGCCTCCAGCATCACGGTCGCCGGGATGACGCCACACATCGTGATGCCACGGCGATGTACCGTGTTGTAAAGGGCGGCCGGGTCGAGCTCCAGGGCGGCGTCGATCGCCTCGCGATCGTGACGACGGGCCTCATCGTCCGGCTCGTAGTGGCTCATGTCCGAGGAAGCCACCAGCCCGACGGGCTCTCCGGTATCCCCAATGACCCGTGCGAGCGCCCGGCCCAGCTGCAGGCAGTCGTCCAGCCCCAGGTGCTTGAGGCAGACGGGCAACACCTGGACATCCGGCCGCCGGAGCTGGAGAAACGGGATCTGGACCTCGATCGAGTGCTCCCGCCAGTGGGCGTCGGCATCGGCCTCGACGGCGGGCAGCTCCTCGGTAAGACGCGATGCCAGCTCCTGATCGATGGGAACATCGCCCAGCGGGGTGCTCCAGGCGGTGTGGGGCGCGACCGCGATCGGCCGTCCGAGCCCGGTGTGGCTCGGTCCAAGCACGATCACCCGGCGTGGAATCCTCAGGTGGGCGTACAGCTTGCCGGCGACCGGCCCCGAGTACATGTACCCCGCGTGCGGCGCCACGCACCCGACGAGATCGTGCTCGGGCGCCTCACCCCCGAGGTATTCGCGAACCGAACGCCGCAGCGCCGACTCCGTCCCGGCGTAGAACATTCCAGAAACGGCAGGTTCACGGATGAGCTCCTGTCTCATACGGTGCCTCCCTCCCCACTTATACATAAAGTACGTCGCAAAACAAAATTGGGCCAGGGGCGCGCCGCCGTGTCTTTCCGCCCCCTTCCCTTTCCCGGCCCCATTCGTTATCGTGTCAGCTCCCGGTGCACGACGGCCGGGCGAGCCCATACCAGAGAGATGGAGGCCGCGATGACACGACGAACCGTTGTGACGATGCCAGGAGATGGAATTGGAACGATCGTGCTGCCCCAGGCGCTGCGCGTGCTCGACGCGGTGGGATTCGAGGCGGAGTACGTCGAGGCCGGGATCGGCTGGGAACACTGGATCAACGAGGGGAACCCGCTCCCCGAACGGACCGTCGAGCTGCTCGCGACTCACAAGGTCGGGCTGTTTGGCGCGATCACGTCGAAGCCCAAGGACAGGGCGGCCGCCGAGCTGAAGCCAGAGCTCACGGAGAAGGGCTACGTTTACTTCTCACCGATCGTCGGGCTGCGCCAGCGGTTCAACCTGGACGTCTCGATCCGTCCCTGTATCACCTTCCCCGGCAACCCGCTGAACTTCATCCGCCGCGGCCCGGGCGGAACGGTTGAAGAACCCCGGGTCAACGCCGTCATCTTCCGGCAGAACACGGAGGGGCTCTACGCGGGCGTCGAGTGGACCAACCCGCCGGCCGCGCTGCGCCGCGCGATGGAGCAGCATCCCAAGTTCAAGCCGTTCGCGAACGTGCCGGGAGAAGACCTCGCGATCTCCAGCCGGATCTTCACCCGCACCGCCTGCCGGCGGATCTGCGAGGAGGCGTTCGCGTACGCCGATGCTCACGGCTACGCGCACGTCACCATCTGCGAAAAACCCAACGTCCTGCGCGAGACCTCCGGCATGATGGTCGAAGAGGGCCGCGAGGTGCAGCGGCGCTACCCCAATATCGCGCTTTACGAGACCAACATCGACGCCCAGATGATGTGGCTGACGAAAAATCCCGAGGACTACGGCGTGATCGTCGCCGGAAACCTGTTCGGCGACATCATCTCCGACGGCTTCGCCGGCCTCGTCGGAGGTCTCGGCTTCGCGGCATCGGCCAACATCGGCACCGATGTCGGCGTCTTCGAGCCCACCCACGGCTCCGCCCCCAAGTACGCCGAGCTCGATCCCCCCATCGTCAACCCGATCGCCATGATCCTCTCCGCCACGATGATGCTCGACTGGCTCGGCGAAACCGGCAAGGCCACCCGCATCCGTGATGCCGTCGCCGCCGTCGTCGCACAGGGGGACGTCCGCACCTACGACATGATGAAGCTCCGCGGCGGCCCGGATGTCATCGCCCAGGGGGCGGCGACAACGACCCAGATGACCGACGCCATCATCGCGAAGCTGGGATAACCCGCATCGTTCAGCGGACGTCGTCGAGCCGTTCAAGCTTCCATACGACCTGGTTGACGTGGTCCGGGCAGCCGATGGTGATGGTGCCCTCGCGCGCCTCCCACGGAAAGGAGGCGCCAAAACGCAGGGCGGTCAGGTACGGGAGGCAGGTCCCAAAGGAACCCAGGCAGATTCCGGCCGG
>JAADFN010000117.1 GCA_013152895.1 Acidobacteriota bacterium
CGGTCCCCCGGCACCCCCCGGCGGCATGAGCTTCGAGCCGGACCCGCGCTCGCGCGAGGGACGGATCGACGCGAATGACGCGGGCCGGCCACAGGCCAGGCCTCCCGGGCGCATGTCTCAAAGCGAGGGCCGCGGTGCCTCAGTTCGAATCGCCGAAATCGATCGTGTCCGGGAGCTCGTTGACATCGTCAGGCTGATGGGGAAAGTGGGCCTTCAGCCGTGCACCGATCTCCTCGATCCCCTTGACCAGCCCACCGGTGAAATCGCCCTTTCGAAAGGCCTCTGACATCGCACCGGCGACAGCCTCCCAGAACGCCTGGCCAACCTTCTGGTGGATTCCCTCGTCTCCAAGAACGACGAACTTCCGCCGCGCCGGAACGAGAAAGATCAGCACGCCGTTGCGCTCGGCGGTGTTCGTCATCCCGAGGCGAACGAACGCGCGCCTGGCAGCCTTATGGATGTTGCCCCAAAAGAACGGCGCCACGGACACCCGGATCTCGCCGGAAGTCTCGTTTTCCGCCTCTTCGATCGCCTTCATGACCCGTTCCTGATCGACGAGGGTCCGTAACTTCCGCCGGCTCAATCTCCGCATCGTGGCCTCCTACCATCCACCGGAGGCGCCGCCACCCCCGGAACGGCCGCCGCCTCCGCTGAACCCGCCGCCACCGAGGCCACCGCCTCCCCCACCACCCGACATCAGCGTGAACAGGAGATACATCGCCAGCGCAGGGTTCGTGATAAACAGGAAGAGAAACCCGATCGCCAGGATAATCCCGATGATGATCGTCCCCAACGAGAGCCGGCGGGTTTTCTGGCGGGTAGGGACTGTGCTGACCGGCGCGGTCCCGACCTTTTGTGCGGCCTGCGCATCGATGGCGGTCATCAGGATATCCGCCGCCTTCGTCACGGCCTGATCCTGCTTCCCCGCCGCCAAACCGGGCTTCAGGACGTCTTGAATGACCCGGAATGACAGGAGGTCGGTCACGCGTCCCTCCAGGCCGTACCCAACCTCGATTCTGATCTTGCGATCTTTCGTCAGGATAAAGAGCACCAGGCCGTTATCTTTCCCCTTCTGCCCGATACCCCAGGCCGAAAAGGTGTCGGCCGCCCACACTTCCAGATTCTGATTGCCGATGGTATCGCCAATCCAGACGATGAGCTGCACGCCGCTGAGCTTCTCGAACGAGGCGAGACGTTGGTTGAGCGCCTCGCGAACGCCGGGGCTGAGGAATCCGACCGAATCGGTGACCCACTGGGTCGGCGCGGGGGGCGCGGCGGTTCGACCGGCCCCCGGGGCCGCCGCACACAGGCCCGTCCCGAGCAGCAGCGCCAGTACGAGTAGCGCGGTAAACCGCCGGAACGACATCCTACTTCCTCTTACCGGTTCCACGGTCTCGCGACGAACGTCCGTGAGACATGCAGGCTAGTTCCCGAAATTGACCTTGGGCGGCGTCGCAGCGCCCTGCTTGGCCTTGAAGTACGGCTTGGGTGCGAATCTGCTCCCAAAGAAACTCGCGATGATGTTCGTTGGGAAGCTCTGCCGGTACGTATTGAATCCCTGGGCTACCTGGTTGTACCGCATCCGCTCGACGGCGATACGGTTTTCCGTGCCTTCGAGCTGGGCCTGCAGGTCCTGGAAGTTCTGGGTCGCCTTGAGATTCGGATACCGCTCCACGGTCACCAACAACCTGGAGAGCGCCGATGACAGGCCCGCCTGCGCCTGTTCGAACTTCCGGAATGCTTCTGGATTGTTGATGAGGTTCTGCACCTTGCCAGAGGTGATCTGACCAACCCTGGACCGCGCTTCCGCCACGGCCGTAAACGTGCTCTTTTCGAACTTTGCCGCGCCCTTGACCGTCGCGACCAGGTTCGGGATCAAGTCCATCCGCCGCTGGTATACGTTTTCAACCTGCCCCCACTGGGCCTGCACGGCCTGGTTGAGGGTCACCAGCCGGTTATACACACGGGTGAAGGACAGGCCGACGATCAAGACCCCGATGATCAGAATGCCGAGACATCCAAGGACATACCATTTTGCTTTCATTCGCTTCTCCCAGTGTTCCAGGTGCCGCCGGAGTCCGGAGGCTCATTCAGACAATACCACGTCGGGATGCTGAAAATTCCATCCACGCGGATTACGCGCCGCTCTTCGTCCCGCCACGCCGGACGTAGCTCTTCAGATCGACCTTGACCAGCCCGGTGAGCAGGAGGATCGACAGCAGGTTGGGCATGGTCATCAGTCCAAGCGCAACGTCGCCGAACGACCAGACCAGCTCCAGCGAGTAGATGGCCCCGAGGAAATTCATGATGCAGAAGACGATCCGGTACGGCAGAATCGCGCGCGGACCGAGGAGATAAAAGATCGACCGGTCGCCGTAATACGACCAGCTGATCGCAGTGGAAAGCCCGAAGAGAAACACGGCGATCGTGACGATCAGCTGGCCGAACCCGCCGGCGTAGCGGCCCAGCCCGCGCTGAAACGCCCATGCCGTCAACGGCGAGCCGTTCTGCGCCGCGCGCCCGGTTAGGACGAGGGCGCCCCGCACCGGGGTCCCGTCGGCGGATTCCAAGACAGCCCTGGCGACATCCCCAGGATGGGCCGCCGGGATCACAATCCGGCCCGTAAACGGGTGGGCCCCCGTCATCAGGACGGGGTCAGCGACGATGTCCAGCCGGACATCGTCGACCGTCGAATTATTGCGGACGAGCCTGAATTCAACCGGCCGCCCACGCTCTACGCTGAAAACGCCGGTGGCCAGGTCTTCCCCACGCACAACGCTGTCCTTGTACACCCGCGCTCTGACGTTGATCATGGTCACGGCCGCCTGGCGATCGAGCACGACCCGCTGCTCCTGCTTGTCGCGCCAGACGCCCGTCGTCAGGATCACCAGCGCGGTCATCGTACAGATGAGCAGCGTGTCGATGAACGGTCCAATCATGGCTACAACGCCTTCACGAACGGGCTCATCGGTCTTGGCCGCAGCATGCGCGATCGGTGCGGAACCCTGGCCGGACTCGTTCGAGAAGAGACCCCGCTTGACGCCCCATGTCAACATGAAGATGAATCCCGCCCCGGCGAAACCGCCCACCCCCGCGGCCGGTGTAAACGCAGACTTGAAGATCAGCGTCAGCGTTGAGGGAACCGCCTTCGCGTTGAGCACCAGCACGATCAATCCGGCACCGACGTAGAGCGACGCCATGAACGGAACCAGCTTCGACGTGACACGGCCGATTCGCCGGATCCCCCCGAGGATGACCGCAGCCACCAGGGAGGCCATGATCAGTCCCGTGATCCACGTCGGGATCCCCAGGTCCTGCCGGAACTGGTCGGCCACGGTGAACGACTGTACCGAGTTGCCAGCGCCGAACGACGAGATCACCGCGAACGTGGCGAAGGCCACCGCGAGCGGCTTCCACTTCTTCCCGAGGCCGCGCTCGATCGAGTACATCGGACCGCCCGCGACCGACCCACCCGGCAGAATCCTGCGGAAACGCAGGCTCAAGGTGCACTCGGTGAACTTGAGCGCCATTCCGAACACGGCGGTGACCCACATCCAAAAAATCGCCCCCGGCCCTCCGTAGTGAATCGCCGTGGCGACACCCGCGATGTTTCCAATTCCCACCGTCGCGGAGAGCGCGGTCGTCAAGGCCTGAAAATGCGAGAGATCGCCTTCGTCCTCGGGGTTGTCGAAATCACCCTTGACCACCCTCAAACCATGTTTGAAGAGCCGGACCTGCACCCAGCCCAGACGAAAGGTCGTGATGATGCCCGTTCCCACGAGCAGCACAACGATCGCAGGCAACGCCTCGGGCCACCCCCAGATGACGCCGTTGAGCCAGAACACAACGCTGTGAATGATGCCGTAAAATGAGCCCATTACCCCCCCAATGGTCCTCATGCTAACCGCGCGCCAAGAACATGACAAACGCCATCACGGCGTGTTTCAAGTTGTCCTTCGCCGTGGATCCGCGCCATCCCGCACCCGGGCAGGCGAGACGCCTACCGTGCCCCCGGAATGGCACCACGTCTGCGGACGAACAAGAGGAGCGTGGACTCAGCAAGACCGGCGATGACAGTGACAGACGCGAGATTCTCGATTGACCGGCATTCGTGTTGGTCGAGAGACCGTGGCAGCGCCCGGGAGGCCCGGCCTACGGCCGGCCCGCGGTCTTGATCCCGAGCCGTTCTGCACGCGAGCGTGCAGCCCGTCTCGCGCTCAATC
>JAADFN010000118.1 GCA_013152895.1 Acidobacteriota bacterium
TGGCGGAGGCGCAAGGGTTCGCAGACCAGGGCCGGCCACCGCCAGAGCTACCTCCGCGTGCGAATCTCCAAGATCATCGCCTAGCCGCCCGGCAGGACAGCCGTTCTCGCGAGGTAAACTGGTGATCCACGGGCTGTCTATAGATGTGGAAGACTGGTATCAGTCCACGATCGACCCGGACGCGCCGCTGACCGGCCGCTTCGAGGCCAGCACCGACAGCATCCTGGCCTGCCTGGCGGAGCACGGCATCAAGGCGACCTTCTTCGTGCTGGGGCTGGCGGCTGAAAAACTCCCGCACCTCGTCAAGCGAATCGCCGCCGCCGGGCACGAACTCCAGAGCCACGGCTACGGGCATCGCAACAATTTCGAGCTCAGCCGGGACGAACTGCGGGCCGACCTGGCCCGGGCCAAGGCCCTGCTCGAAGACCTGTCCGGCCAGGAGATCTACGGCTACCGTGCCCCGTGTTTCAGCATCGACGAGCGAAACCTCTGGGCGCTGGACGTGCTGGCCGAAACAGGCCATCGCTACGATTCGTCGATCTTTCCGCTCAAGACCGGCAGGTACGGCATCGAGGGCTATCGGCCCGAGCCGAGGCTGGTCGATACGCCCGGCGGCGGCAGGATAGTCGAAGCGCCGGTGGCGAGTTTCACACTCTGGACAAAACGCCTGCCGGTCGGCGGCGGCGGATACTTCCGCCTGTGGCCCTACCCCGTCATCCGCCACGCATGGCGACAGATGCAGCGGCTGGGCCGGCCCGGCCTGGTCTATATGCACCCATATGAATATGACCCGACCGAAATGGCCGACTACCACGACAGCGTTCCGCTCATGCGAAGAATACACCAGGGCCTCGGGCGGAAAAGTTTCCCGAAGAAGATCGACAGGCTACTCGACGACTTCGAGTTCGGCCCGCTGAAAGATGCATTAGCCGGGCCCCTGTCCGAACTTTCCGAGGCCTGATCGCAACTCCGGCTTGAGGGCCGGTCAATACCCGACTCGTCGGGCCCGGCGGCGATTGCGGCAGGAGCGAAACCGCTATTTCGACCCGTTCAGATCGGCGGCGACCATGCCCATAATCACCACGTCGCTGAGTTTGCCGCCCACCCATGCGCCCTGGCGGAGCACGCCCTCGAAGCGGAAGCCGAGCGATTCGTTCAGGCGGATGTTCTTCATGTTGCCGCCGAGGGTCCGCAGGTAGATGCGGTTGAGTTTCAGTTCCCCGAAGCCGTAGTCAACGAGCATCTGGGTGCCCTTCTTGGCCAGGCCCTTGCCCCTCTGGTCCGGCTCGCCGATCATCTTCACCAGTTCCGCCTGCCGGGCCCGGTTGTCGATATGTATCAGTGCGACCAGGCCGACCGGCTTGCCGTCCCGGTCCCTGTGCAGCACGAAGGCCGCCTGGTCGGGCCGGGGCGCCCCCGCGTCCGCCGCCTCGATAATTGCCGGCAGCGTATGCTCGGCCAGGCTCTGCGAGACGGCCTGGTCGTCAAGCCATCGTTTCAGCGTCGGCACGTCGTCCCGGCTCAGCGGGGCCAGGTAGGTTCCCTCGGCCAGCGGCGTCGTGCCCCGGCCTGACAGCGGTGCAAGCCCGGCCACCCGGCTGACCAGGCCGTTGCCCTGGTCCGGCTCGGCGAGCGAGTCTTTGGCGGGCCGGTCTTCGGCGGGCGAGTCTTCACCGGGCGAGTCGAACCCCCGGTCGATTATGGTCTGGAGAATCTCGTTGGCGAAGCCGACAAGCTCGTCCGGCGGGCAGCCGCTGTCCTGCAACTGCTGAATCAGGTTGCGGGCGACGGTGCGGAACATGCTCCGCTGCACCTGCCGTCTCTGGTATTCCTTCGCCTCTTTCGCCTCTTTGGTCATGCCGCCCACCGGCTCCTGTCGCGCGTCAAGGCTTGCGTTTCCCGATGACCTTGGCGGGCACACCGGCGACGATCGCCTCCGGTTCCAAGACGTCCTTGGTCACCACGGCATTGGCCGCGACGATAACGCCGTCGGCGATTGTCACCCCGCCGGTGATGATGCACCCGCCGCACAGCCAGACGTCGTTGCCGATCTTCACATCCTCGAATATCCGCGGCTGGCCGGTCATGGGCTCCCCGGCCCTGGTGCCGTGCCTGCCGGCGTGGATCTGCACGCTTGGACCCATCAGCAGGTTGTCGCCCAGTGTGATCTTCGAGTCCTCCCCGGCCCAGACCGAGCAGTACATGTTGATGTGCGAGTTGTCGCCCACGCTGATATTCTGCGGGTTGCGGATGCTGGCGCTGGGATGCACGCGGAGATTGCGGCCGTGGGCCATCCGGAACCGCCAGACAACGTGCTCGTGCATGCCGTAGCCTATCGCGGAGATCCGATAACGGATGTGCCCCAGCGAGAAGACCGCCCTGGCGACGTCAAGAACCTGTCTTATCTTCATTTTGGCACGTCCCTTGTAACGGCGGGCGACGCTGGTCGCCCTCCGGCCTGCTCTGGTCGCCCTGATTCACCATCGGCACGGGTCGATCATCCCTTGAGCTGTCCGGCCGATCCGGCCGATCCGGCCGATCCGGCCGGGCTGGAAAGCGTCCGTGCGATTACCTGCCCAAGCGGGGCGAAGGCGAAGTCGCGCAGCAGCCTGGCCAGCTTTCGCCGCATGCCGCCCCGGCCGGCGAGCTGTGCGGCGTGGAACCTCCTGGTTCGACCATCCGCCCCGGCCAGGGCCGATGCGAAGTGATCCGGCGGCGGCGAGACGTCCAGCTCATATGGATGCATGTAAACTATGACCGGCCTGTGCCGCCCGATGCGCCCGGCCGCCACGCGGGTGACCCAATATGGAAAATGCCTCAGGTATCCGCCGCCGCACACCGGCAGGGCCAGGCCGGGCAGTTGGAAAGTGGTGGCCGGCGCCTCGACGATCCGGCCGCCGCCTGGCAGCGTCAACTCGTGGATATCCTTGCGGAAACCGGGCCAGCCGTACCGTCGCCCGGAGATCGGAAAGATGCTGCTGTCGTACCTGAAGCCGGCCTCGGCCAGCACAGCCAGGGCCCAGCTCGTATCCGGGCGGATCGAAAAGGCCGCGGCCCTGTATCCCGGCGCCTCGCGGCCCGCACAGTCCTCGATAATCTTCTTGGCCTCGGCGGCATCGCTCGCGAATTGCTCCGGCGAGAGCTTGAAGACCTGCCGGTGGCGCATGCCGTGAACGCCGAGTTCATGGCCGGCCGCGGCGATGCGAGCCACCAGCTCCGGATAGCTCCGCCCCACCTCGCCAAGGACGAAGAACGTCGCGCGGACGCCTTGGCCGGCCAGCATATCGACAATGCGATCGGTGTTGATGACCACCGCCTCGCTCGGCGGGCCGTCGGCTCCGAGCCGATCGCGCGCAAAGACGTTGTAGTAGTCCTCGACATCGATGGTAAGAGCATTGATCATGGCCGTCTGTCGCCACTTCAAGCCTGGCCGAGATGGTCGCCCGGCCTGTCGCCGCCGCTGTTGGCCGGACCTTTATTGGCCGATAGTTCTATTATACATTCGGCATCCAGGAGCAACAGAGACAATGATACCGCAGATTATTCTGTGGCTTTGCATCGCCGTGGTGGCCTTCACGTACCTGGGCTATCCGCTGGTCCTGATGATTCTCGGCCTGGTCAGGGGCCGGCCGGAAATGCCGGCCATGACCGATTGGCCGCGGATTTCGGTGCTGATGGCCGTCCACAACGAGGCCGGGCGGATTCTCGACGCGATCCGCAAGACAACGGCTACCCCGCCGACCGGATCGAGGTCATCGTCTGCTCGGACGCATCGACCGACGGGACAGACAGCCTCGTCGAGCAATTCGGCGACCCGCGAGTGAAGCTCGTCACCGCATCGACGCAGATCGGCGTCAACGAGGTCACCGCACTGGGAGCACACCTGGCAACGGGCGAGATATTCCTGCTGACACACGCCAAGACGGCATTCGAGCCGGGAGCGATCCAGAAACTCGCACGCCACTTCGCCGACCCGCGCGTCGGGGTCGCCACCGGCCGAATCGTCTATCGCAACCCGCTCGGCACAGCCGTCGGCAGCGGATACAAAGGCTACTGGCTGATAGAGTCCAACGTCAGGGCACTGGAAAGCCGCCTGGGCCTGGGCGTGGTGGTGGCCGGGTCCTTCGAAATGGTCCGCCGGGAGGCATACATCGCCGTGCCAAGCCTCTACAGCAACGACATGACGGCCCCCCTCTACGCCCGCAGCAAGGGCTTTCTGTGCCGCTACGAACCTGGGGCGGTGCAGTACACCGACCAGAAAAAACGCAGCGACCAGGAGTTCAGCCGCCGGCTGCGAATGGCCGTCCGGGCCTGGAGCAGCATCCCCTACATGCTCAGGGTAGTCCCCTTTGGCAAGAACGTCGCCGACTGGCTGGTGCTCATCAGCCACAAGTACCTCCGATGGTCGAGCTGGCTGTTCATGCTCCTCGCCCTGGCGGCCAACGCGATGCTGCTGGACGGCAGTCGGCTGTACCTGGCGACCTTCGCACTGCAACTGGTCTTTTACGTAGCAGCCCTGCTCGGCTGGATGGTCTCGGCGCTTGGCTGCCGCCAGAAACTGCTCTGGGCGCCCTTCTATTTCTGCCTGCTGCAGGCCGCTGCGCTGGCAGGGCTGGTCGGGGCCCTCGGCGGCCGACGGATCGGCGTCTGGAAACCGGTCACCTGACGCACCAGCCGGGGCGCGACGCCGGCCGGGGCGCGACGCCGGCCGGGGAGAATATTCGACGAGAGTTCCCGCACGGAACCGACAGCCCGCAAGCCCGCGGAAAGGTCTTGAAACGATGGCAGCACACGTGATTTTCTGGCTATGCCTGGCCGTGATCGTCTTCACCTACGCGGGCTACCCGCTCCTGCTGGCGGCGCTGGTGGCGATCAGACGACCCCGACCCCTGCCGGAAATGACCGACTGGCCAAGACTCTCGGCCTTGATCGTTGCCCACAATGAGCAGGAAAATATCCGCAACAAGATCAGGAACATCCTCGAAAACGGCTACCCCCCCGACAAGCTGGAAGTCATCGTGTGCAGCGACGGATCGACGGACGACACCAACAAGCTGGTGGAGCAGTTCGGCGATCAACGAGTGAAACTCGCCGCCTCGGCTGAAAACATCGGCGTCAACGAGGCATTCGCCCTCGGCGCCGGCTTGGCCACAGGCGAATTGCTGCTGATGACCGACGCCGGCTCGCTGTTCGAAGACGGGGCGATATCCAAAGTCGCCCGCCTGTTCGCCGACGACCGCATCGGCCTGGCCACCGGGCGGATACTATATCGCAACCCCCTGAACTCCTCGGTGGGCAAGGGCTACGGCGCCTACTGGTCGATCGAAACGCGGGTCAGGCGACTCGAGGCGGCGCTCGGCCTGGCCGCCGTCATAGTCGGGGCCTTCGAGATGGTACGCCGCCAGGCCTACCTGCCCGTGCCCAGCCAATACAATAACGACATGGCCCAGCCGGTTTATGCCAGGTCCCTGGGCTTCCGCGTCGGCTTCGCCCCCGACGCGCTGCTGGTGACCGTCCAAAGAAAGAACCCCGAGCAGGAATTCGCCCGCCGGCTGAGAATGGCCATAAGGGGCTGGAGCAGCATCCCGTATATCTGCAAGGTGGCCCCGCCGAGAAAGAACCCGGCCGGTTGGGCCGCGCTGATCTGCCACAAGTACCTTCGCTGGCTGAGCTGGCTGTTCATGATCGGCGTCCTGGCCGCCAATGCCTTTCTGCTGGAGAGTGTTTTCTTCCAGGTGTTCTTCTTCCTGCAGGCGGCCTTCTACCTGGCCGCGGCGGCGGGATGGCTGCTGTCGGTGCGGAATATCCGGGTCAAGCTGTTGTGGATACCATTCTACTTCTGCCTGCTCCAGGCCGGTGGAATGGCCGGGCTGATCCAGACCCTCCGGGGCAAGCGAATGGGCGTCTGGAAGCCGGTGGACTGATCGGCAGCCCGCCGGTCGCCGGCCCGGCATGAAACGCCGCCAGCCCTGTCCATCCGTGTGGCTCATGGCCTGGCGGGTACGTCACCGGACTGGCTGTCAGTCGCCGAGACGACCGAGGCCAGCGTCCGTTCCTGGCTGATCACGCTGACACCGACGACCAGGCCCATGCACCAGGTGGTGATGCGGTAGGTGCCCAGCCGGACGAAGCCGGCCTTTTCTATCCCCCTCTGCGAGGCCCGGTTGTCCGGGTGGGTTGTAATCAGGATCGCCGCATGGTCGCGCCGCGGACATCGGTGGATGCTGTGCAACAGCAGCCGGCCGTAGAGGCCGCGACCGCGCAGTTCCGGCCTGGTCCAGTAAGGCCCGAGTATGACGCCGTCGTCGCACAGGAAGCGATACTTTCGGCTGAAGTGCCGCCAGTCCTGTATCCAACCGTAGGCCGCCAGAACCCCATCGTTGACGATGCACAGCACTTTTGCCCGGCCCCTCGCCATTCGCCAGGACATGACGTCGAATCGCAACGGCCCGCCGGTCGGAGACAGTTGCCGGGCCACCTCGGGCGGCGGTCGATGGCCGGCGTCATATTCAATCACTTCCGGATCGGCCCGGCCCGGACCCTGCGCCGCGGGGCTGTAAGCGTATATCACCTTGGGCTCGGAGCCGTGAACGACCCGGCGCCAAATCTTCGCAAGCATGGAGGTGACGGTCATCGCTCCGCCTCGCCGGCGTCCGGTTTGCCGCCGCTGTCGGCTGCTGGAGACGGCTCGTCACGGGCCGGCGAGACAGACCGGCATGCCTTGGCGATGCGCACCGCCGCGTCGGTGGCCGCAAGTTTATCCATCAGGGCCGGCCTGAGCCTGGCCAGGCCGACATACCTGCCCCATCGTCCCACGCCGGTCTTGATGACGGCCGACAGCATCCCGCCAAGAACCACCCTGAGCGGAGAATATATCCGCCGGTAGCCCATCGAGAGCAGGAAGTCCTGCACGTTGGTATCGTGGCTGATCGATCGGCAGCCCGCCGACACGTAAGAGACCTTCTCGTCTCGAAGGTAGTGCCTCGTAAGCACGAAGGAGGTAGCCTCGTTGGGTCTGCTCCTGTGCATGGCCGGGTCGGACTTGGAGGATGACCTTAAAACGGCATCGCCGATGACCAGGCAAACGACGTAGGCGGCCAGCTTGCCGTCCACGAACGCGCCCCACGTCTGCCAGGCGTCGTACCTGGCCGCGGCGGCGATGCCCTGCTCGAACTGCTGCCTGGTCGCGACGGGAGCCGGGCCGGTGTAGTGCGCCACGGCCGCGCGGTAAACGTCGTAACCCTTGGCCATGAACTCGTCCGGCGACAGCAGCCGAACCTCACAGAGGCGCAGTGCCTTGCGGACAGAGTTTCTCCTGCGAGACTTGGGAATCCGGTCGAGATCGTACTGCGGGTCGTCACAGCAGATGTGCCACCACTGGCACTCGGCCGTGTCCCAGGCATCCGTCCACCTCGCCAGAAGCGTCCCGTCGGCCCTCATTACCTTGCGGATCGCGGCGAGATCCACCGGCCCCACCAGATGGGGTGGAGCGATAGGCGTCAGGATGCGCCTGTGAACGCGCCACGGCAGGGAGCCTATCCATCGGACCGGCATGGTATCAGCTACGTAATCGGCGTAGCTACGTATGTCCATTGGCTATCATCTCCAGGTTGATCCGCGTGCCTGGCCGGCCGGGCCTGTTCGGACTGGGGATTCTACTGTTCCGGTCCGGCGGAGTCAGCGTCCGACGATGCAATTCACCGGCCCGGGAATCGCACGTTATGGCGCCGCTCCGCCGGCGTCCGACAGGCGGGCCAGACGCTCGGTAAAGCTCCTCAGGTTCGCGGCCCGGTCGGCGCGGGCCTCGACAGTGCGGCGATTCGCCTCGACCGCCCGACGAACG
>JAADFN010000119.1 GCA_013152895.1 Acidobacteriota bacterium
GGACGACCGGGGGCTCCGTGAGACGAGCGACCACGGGACAACATCATCAGGATCAGGAGAAAGGATTCGGGAAACGGCTCCTTTCGGATCTCGCGGACATCGTTCGCCGTCCGGCCCACATGTCGTCCCGTGACTGGCGGCGTCTGGGAGCCGGGGTGGCTGCAGTTGGCGCGACGGCGCTGTTGGATACGGAGATCCGCGCCAGGGTTCAGCGCCACCGTACGTCGGGCTCGGAGGATCTTGCGAACACCGTGCGGCCCCTGGGCGGATGGGGTGCGCTCGCGGGCCTTGGAGTGACGTGGATCGTCGGTCACGCGAGCCATGACCCGAAGGTGCGGCGGATAGCCGAGGACGGGTTCGAGGCGTCCATCATTGCGGCCGGCCTGATCACACCGGCTCTGAAGGTGGTGGTTGGCCGTGCACGGCCGGTGGAGGAGCTGGGCGCCGGGTACATCAGACCGTTTTCGGGGCACCATTCCTTTCCCTCCGGGGAGGCCGGGGAAGCCTTCGTCGTGGCCTCGGTCGTGGCCGCCCACACCAGGAGCCGGTGGCTCCAGGGGGGCATGTGGGGGCTTGCCGGGCTCGTTGCCTGGGAGCGGATCGAGCTCGACCGGCACTGGGCCTCGGATGTGGTGGCCGGGGCGCTGATCGGCGCCGAGGTCGGGAGATGGGTGGTCAAGCGCGGTTCCGAAGATCGTGTACGGCGGGTCGATGTGGTCGTGCTTCCAGTGATCGCCCCGGGAATGATTGCGGTCGCCGGATCGGTGTGTTGGTGAGCCATGTGTTGGAAGCAAAAACGGAGCCACATGATGAACCGAACAGTCTCCTCAACTCTGATCGCCGGGGTGGCATCACTCCTCCTGACGGCTGTGTCTCTGCACGCCGAGACCCTGGTCCGCGGACCGTTTCAGCAGGAACCGGAGGTGGGGCGAAGGGTCCTGCACTGGGTCGCGGACGTGACGGCTGAGGAGACAGTGCGGATCACGCGCACCGACGGGTCGACACGTTCGATCCCCGCCGGAAGCGCACCGGTCCGTGCGGTCGAGCTCCCGCGGACAGGGGGAGCTCTGTGGCGTTACGAGATACTGGACGCCGGGGGAGACGTCCTCGCCAGCGGGACGTACCGTGATCTCCCGGCACCGGGAGAGCCCGTCCGGATCGCCGTGATCGGCGACAGCGGAACGGGGGGCGCGGCGCTCCCAAACCTTGTCCAGGTCATGCTCGGCGAGAATCCGGACCTGATGATCCACACCGGGGACGTGGTGTACGGGGGTGCCGGTGCGGATGTCTGTGATCCCGTCTTCTTCCGGCCCCTTCAGCCGCTCATCGCGAACGTGCCCTTCTACACGACCATGGGGAACCACGAGGCGGCGGTGAACAACGGCCAGGCCTACCTGGACGCCTTCGACCTGCCGCACAACAACCCGGCCAGCACCGAGCGGTATTACTCGACGGACGCCGGTCCCGTCCACCTGACCTGCCTGGACTCGTCATCGTCATCTCTGGCCGAGGGCTCTCCCCAGCTGGTGTGGGCGGAGCGCGATCTCGCCGGAACGACACAGCCGTGGAGCGTCGTCTTCTTCCATCATCCGCCCGTGTCGTCGTGCCAGGCCGAGCTCTACTGGCGGTTCGTGCTCGTACCCCTGTTCGAGGAGTACGACGTGAGGCTCGTCCTCAACGGACACGAGCACTGGTACGAGCGCACATTCCCACTGACATTCTTCAACCGGGACACTGATTCCGGAATCACCTACATCACCCAGGGCTCGGGGTACGACTCGCCCATGGACTGGTGCACACTCGAGCCGTACTCGGCTTTTGCGAGCAGCGCCCACAGCGTGACGATGCTGGATGTCACGGCCGGCAGGATCCACGTGCGGACTCTCGACGAGAGCTCGGCGCTCATCGATGAGACTGTGCTGGAGAACCCGGATGCACCCCCGGCTCGCCGCGGGGCCACCCCGGGCTCGCGCCGGCGTGCCGTCCATCCCTGGGGTCGTTCAACGAGCCGCCGGACGTCACCGTGAAGCGCCGCCGCTTCGCAATCGCCGTGGCCCTCACCTCGCTCGCCATACCCGTGCCGGCCGCCGGACAGTCCGTTCCTCTGGATACGGGCCTGCTGGCTCTCAAGCCGGGCGCCTTCGAACTGGGCCTTGCAGGGACACGGATTCACGGCGCGAGCTTTCACGTGGACTGGAAGGGCGCGGGCGAGCTCCCCGGAGACCTCAATCTGGACGAAAGTATCTTCCGGCTTCGTGCCGGTCTGACGCGGCGGTTGGCCCTTCGTCTGGCAACGGCGTGGCGGCGCAACGCATTCCTGTCCGAGCGCATGGGGGAAACCTCCACCTCCGGACCGGCGTGGACCGAGGTTGGGCTCGAGTGGGCGCCGCTGGGCTGGCAACACCGGCACGGTGGCATGCGCCTCGGAGTGGATGTCCACGTGGAATCCCGGCGTGAGGGGTTCTTCCCGGTGCGAAGCGGGCGCGGCGGGGCGAACCTCTGGCTCGGGTTGTGTCACGGGACCGGCCGGTGGGGCACATGGCTTCGGCTGGTTGTGGGCTACCGGTCGGCGACCTCCCAGTCTCCCCACGACATGGGCTTCGTTTCGGCTGCCGCGGGCGCCTCCTGGACCACGCTGCGGTGGCTCCGGCTGGGCCTGATCGCCGACGCCGGCTACGCATCCAACAGCGTCGTTGGCGGCGCCGTGATGTTCAACCACCCGGCGTATGCGGTTCGCACCGGTTTCAGGGTCGACCTGATCCACTTGCTGCCGGCCACGGAGCTCTCCCTGACGGTCGATCGGCACATGCTGGTTCACAGCCAGACTCAGGGCGTTCGGGTTGGGGCGTCGGTCACGCTTCACCTGGGCGGGCATCCCGGACGTTGAGGCGTCCATCGAAGAGAACGAGAAGTGAAGAGGAGTGAGGAGATTCTCATGAAGACACGCAAGCTCAGCTGGGCCTCTCTTTTTGTGGGGCTGGTGCTGCTGCTCACGCTCGCAGGGGAAACGGCGGGGCCCTCGACGGAGAGCCCCTGGACACGAGACGGGGACGGTTGGCTCTCCAGCTTCAGGCTGCGACCCGGCGAGCTCTCCACAGTGGGCCGGAACCTGTACTGGATCCTGGAGCCCGGCCATCGGATCGTCCTCGAGGGGAAATCCGCCAGAGTGGCGATCACCGTTCTTGATGAAACGGAGACCGTGGGGCCGTTCCTGACTCGGGTGGTCGAGGAACGCGAGTGGTATGACGGCGAGCTCATGGAGGTTTCCCGGATCTTCTTCGCCATGTCGCGCTCCACCCGGAACCTCTACTACTTCGGCGAGGACGTGGACATCCTCAAACGCGGGAAGATCGTCGGCCACGACGGATCCTGGCGAGCCTTCGAGGGCGAGAGCAGACCCGGCCTCATGATGCCGGGCACTCCCCGGGCCGGAATGCGGTATTACCAGGAGCATGCACCCGGCGTGGCCATGGATCGGGCCGAGATCATGACCCTGGACAGAACGATGAACACCGCCGATGGCACGAGACTCGAACACTGCCTCGAGGTCGAGGAGACGAGCGCACTCGACGTCAACGAACGATCGACGAAGGTGTATGCACCGGGAATCGGCCCTGTCCTCGACGACGAGGTCAGCATCGTGTCCCACGGGTTTGTTACGACGGCAGAAGACGACTCTGAAGCTGGCAGCCGGGATCAGAGCTCGAGATGATGGAGCGGAGCCCCCAACTGAAAGGACCTTTCCGGTCATGATGGTGAAAACCCGCTCGGCCGAATTCATCTCCGTAATTGGCGTCTCCCTGGCACTGGCTGGCTGCGGGGGGCGACCGGCCACCTCCAGGAGCTTGACGGCGAGGGACGGGACGGCAAGCCCGGTCGCTACCGTGGTCACGGTGCGCGTCGAGTTGGGAAGGGTCGAGGAGTCTCTGGAGACCTTCGGTACCGTCGAGTTCGACCCGCACGAAACACGGACCGTCTCATTCGTGAAATCGGGACAGGTTGCACAGATGCTCGTCACTCCGGGCCAGTCGATTGCCAAAGGAGATCCTCTCCTGGAGCTCGGCCCGCTTCCCTCCTCC
>JAADFN010000120.1 GCA_013152895.1 Acidobacteriota bacterium
GGGGCGGGGCGCCAGCCCCGGCGGGATTGAGCGCGAGACGGGCTGCACGCTCGCGTGCAGAACGGCTCGGGATCAAGACCGCGGTCCGGCCGTAGGCCGGGCCTCCCGGGCGTGGTCCGGGCCTCCCGGGCGCGTCCGCGGTCTCGCGCCGAAGCTCCGTGAGATATGCGGGCTCTCGACGTCGGCACGGCCAACGTCATCGCCACGAAGAATACCCGGGTTCCCGGGTAGAATCATCCCAACGGCTTCGGCCGAAGGGAGGAATCCATGGCGTTCGCACACAACGGAAGCGTCACACTCTACTACCGGGACGAGGGCAACGGCAGCCCGGTTCTCCTGATCCACGGCCACACGCTCGACCATCGCGTCTTCGACGGCATCACGCCGGCGCTGACCGCGGCCGGCTTGCGCGTCATCCGTCCCGATCTCAGGGGACACGGGTCGAGCTCCATGCCCGGCGAGGGTTACCGGTTCTCCGATCATGCCGCCGACATGCGGGCCGTCCTCGAAGCCGCCGGCATCGAGCACGCCTCGGTCGCCGGGTTCTCCCTCGGAGGCGGGATCGCCCTGGAGATGGCTCTCACGATGCCGCAGCTGATCGAACGGATGGTGCTCATCGACCCCGTCATGCCCGGACGCCCCTTCGAACCCGCCTTCATGGACAATATCCGCCAGGTGGCCCGCACCGCCCGGACCGGGGGAATCCGGGCCGCCATGGAGGGCCCATGGGCGTCGAGCCCGCTCTTCGCCCACTCGCTGTCGAAACCCGGGGTCCGGGAGAAGCTGGCCGAGATCGTCCGCGATTTCCCCGGCGCGGAGTACCTGGCCACCCGCCGCGACGCCCCAAGCCACGAGTGGCAGGTCCCGGATCGTCTCGGCGAGATCACCGCCCCCGTCCTCGTCATCTCGGGGGAAAACGACATGCCCGGCTTCCGGGCGTTCGCTCGCGAGGCGGCGGAAGGGATCCCGGGCGCCCGGCTCGTCGCCGTCCCCGGCTGCGGCCACCTCGTGCCTCTTGAAGATCCGGAAACGCTTGCGCGCCTGATCATCGAACACGTCACGGCCGGTTGACCACCGTGGCGCAGATCGGACCGGTCACCATCGATCCCCCGCTGGTCCTCGCACCGATGGCCGGGATTACCGACTCCCCGTTCCGCAGGATGATCCGCAGCCTCGGGGGATGCGGCCTCGTGACGATGGAGTTCATCTCCTCGGAGGCCGTGACGCGGGGCGTCGGCAAGGAGCTCGGCAAGCTGCCGTTCGACGCATCGGAGAGGCCGATCGCCATCCAGGTCTACGGATCGCGGCCCGCCGCGCTGGTCGATGCCGCCCTGAAGGTCCAGGACATGGGCGCCGATATTTGCGACGTCAACATGGGGTGTCCTGCGCGCAAGATCCTCAAGGGATCGGCGGGGGCCGCCCTGATGGACGATCTCGACCTGGCACGGCGGATCGTTCGCGCGCTCCGGGCCGTGCTGTCGATTCCGCTCACCGTCAAGTTCCGGAGCGGGCTCAGAGACTCCGAGTTGCGCTACCTCGAGCTGGGCCGCATCTGCGAGGGAGAGGGCGCCGACGCCGTGACGCTCCATCCCCGAACCGCCGTCCAGCAGTACACGGGACGGGCCGACTGGGACCAGATCGCCCGGTTGAAGGAGGAGCTATCGATCCCGGTGATTGGCAACGGCGACGTCGTCACGCCGGAGGATGCCGTCAGGATGTTCTCCCAGACGGGGTGCGACATGGTGATGATCGGACGCGCCTGTCTGAAAAACCCGTGGATTTTCGCCCAGGCCGCCGGGCTTCTTTCGACGGCTTCGTACAGTGAGCCCACCTTGCACCAACGGGCCGCATTCGTCCGCCGCCATTTCGAGATCCTGGCCGGAGAGCTCGAGGGCAAGGACCTGCTCCACAAGCTCAAGGTCTTCACCGGCAAGTACACCCACGGATTGCCCGGCGGCCGCGACCTCCGCCGCAGGCTGACCCAGATCCACGATCCCCGGCAGCTCCTCGACGCCGTCGAAGCGTTTTTCGACGAGATTGCATCCTGATCCGCACTTCCACCAGCTCGTGACGACTACTCGTCCGTGAGCTTCAGCGTGTACTGGTGGCCCATGACGAGATCGCGCGCCAGGACCTTCACGTTCCCGAGCCAGGATGCCGTCTCCCGGCATTCCGGTGCATCCTTCGGCGACCGGCAGAGCACCTCGCCGCCGTCCGGCTTGATGATCAGAACGAGGCTCGGAGATGTCCTGACGCGCCACCCGTGCGGCGGCGCCATCAACCTCATCCATTCCGGGGGCTCGATGCCGAGCTTCGGCAGGATCAGCCTCGGCAGGTCGAACTGAGCAATTCTTCCAACCTTGAGCGGTCCCTTCGTTCCATCGACCACGAGCAACGGCGTGCTCGTCAGCCCCTGGGCCTGACGCGTTGAGAACTGCCCCGTCGAGACGGAAGGGACAAAGCCGGACTCGAGGTATCCCGCCAACTTGGTGCCGAGCACGGGGAGATGATCGCCCAGGGCGACGATGAGAGCGGATGGATCGTGGGACAGGATTGTCTGCACGTAGTGATCGAGATCCCTGGAGCAGTAGTACACCGAGTTGGCGTACGCGGTCACGTCCCGGACCTTCGACGTCGCGTGGATCAGCGCCGGGCGTTTGCGTGTGTTGAGCGGGTACGGCCAGTGATCGGTCAACGTCATGATGTACGTCATGGCCGGATGGCCCGTAGTCCACGGTTTCGAATGCTCGAGCGCCTGCCGGTACAACGAGGCATCCGACAGGTCCGGGCCGTTGAGGTCATCGAGCTTCAGGTTTGGTCTGGCCAGGTACCGCTGGAAGCCAACCCGCCGGTACGCGTGGCTCCGGTTCCAGAAGTCCGGCACGTTCGGGTGGAAGGCCCAGGTGTGCCAGCCCCGTGCCGCCAGCAGCGCCGGGACGCAGGGCACGTTGTTTTCCAGCGAGGTCTTGAACACGATCCCCGGCAACACCAGCCGTGTCGGGATCCCGCAGAGAACCTCGAACTCGGGGTTGGCCGTTCCTCCGCCGAATTCCGGGCTCATCGACCAGCTCGAGCCTTCCCGCCACAGTTGGCGGAACGGGCCGAACCACGGATCGCGATCGAAGCCCGCGCGGCTGAGAAGCGACGGATCCCAGAACGATTCCATGACCGTCACGTACAGGTCGCGCTTCGTGGCCGACGTGACGACGGGCGGCGGCGGAAGCTCCTGGCTGCGCAGCGCTGCGATCGCCGCCGCGACCTCGGCCCGGCCGGGCACGCCGGCGTGATGGATGCGTCCGTAGAGCGCCTCGGACACCAGGTAGAGGGTCGCGCCGCGGTTGCGGTAGTTCGCCCTCTGGTTCCACAGCGAGTGGGGCACGCCGTGGTCGACGATGGAAAGCGCCGCGGCCGGCCACGTCGATGCCGAGAGCCACACGGCGATGCACGCCCCGGCAGCGACGGCCGAGCTGCGCCGCAGGCGGAGGTTCGCGAGAAAGGCAACGGCGAACAGGACGATCGGCGCCACGGCCGCAACCTCGAACACCGGCGAGAGCACGCGCAGCAGCTCGCGCCCGGAGCCGAGATCGTCCGGCGTGATCGGCCATCCCATCAGCGAGATCTTGACCGCGCTCCCCAGGTAGAGGAGGCCCATCAACAGGGCCTGTTCAACCACCACGAGCCACCCGCGCCGCCCGAACGCCAGCAGGACATAGCCCAGGGCGAGCTGGAGCAGGAGATCCATCGGCCACCCGGGCCCGTCGACGCGCACACCAAAACGCGCACGGTCGAGGATCCAGAATGTTCCATACAACAGCGGCGTGGACACGAGTGGCAAAAGCAGGAAAGCGAGCCGTCTCGGGCGGCTGGTCTCACGGGAAGAGCTGGAACCCTCGGAATCGTGTTTCATGACGGTGGAATATACCACCCGCCGTACCGTCCCCGACGCGCGGCGTCCTTCCCACCGGCACGAACCGGTCGGGCCAGCTCGCCGTCGACGATACGCACGCCACGACGCCTTGCGCACGGCACGCTGCAATCCTCTATGCCTCGCTCGATTGACAGCCCACGCCCCCCGGTGTCACCATCACTGTATGACAGTGATGTGTGATCTCATCGTTCGAGACGGCACTCTTGTCCCCATGGATCGTTACGGCGAGTTCTTCAGGGGAGATGTCCTGGTCCGCGATGGCATGATCATCGGCCTCACGCGCGGTCCTGCACGGGATGTCACGGCGTCTGCCGAGCTCGATGCGGGCGAGGGCCTCGTTCTGCCCGGCTTCGTGCAGGCGCACGTGCACGTGGTGCAGTCCCTGCTCCGCCACCGGGCGGATCAGCTGGAGCTCCTCGAGTGGCTGCGCCTGAGGACCTGGCCGTACGAGGCCGCCCTCGACGGCGACGACGTCCAGGCCGCTGCCGAGCTCGGAATCGCCGAGCTTCTCTCCGGTGGGACCACGACGGCTCTCGATTTCGGTACGACCCATGATCATGACCGTGTCTTTGAGGTCGCCCAGACGATGGGCATCCGGTTTGTATCCGGGAAGACGCACATGGACATGGGAGACGGCGTTCCGGACGCGATCCTGGAAGAGACCGATCAATCTCTCGCGGACGCCGAATCGCTGGGACTCCGCTGGCACGGCCGGGCCAGCGGCCGGCTGCGGTACGCTGTAGCCCCCCGCTTCGCCCTCTCCTGTACCCGCCAGCTTCTCGAGGGGTGCGCCGAGCTTGCCCGGAGCAATGGCTGGCTGCTGCAGACGCATGCCGCCGAGAACCGCGACGAAACCGCCAAGGTTCGCACGCTCACCGGATTGGCCAACATCGCCTATCTCGACTCGGTCGGGCTGACCGGCCCCGACGTCGTCCTGGCCCACGGCATCCACCTGGAGCCCGGGGACGCCGGTCTCCTGGCCCGGACAGGCACGGCGATCTGTCATTGTCCCGGTGCGAACCTCAAGCTGGCCTCTGGGATTGCGGATGTCCCGGCGCTTCTCCAGGCCGGTATCCGAGTCGCCCTCGGGGCGGACGGGCCGCCGTGCAACAACCGGCTTTCCATCCTCCACGAGATGAGCCTCGCCGGGACCCTCCACAACCTCCGTCATGGTCCCACCGCCATCGACCCGTGGGCGGTGCTCGGGATGGCCACGCGGGAGGGCGCTCGCGCCCTCGGGCTGGGAGACGTTACGGGCACGCTCGAGGCCGGCAAGGCAGCGGATCTCGTCGTGATCGACGGACGGGACTGGCCGTTGCTGCCCGAGGCGGATCCTGCCTCGCGAATCGTCTACGGCGCCGGGACCGCGGACGTCCGACACGTGGTCGTCGATGGCAGAATCGTGGTGCGTGAACGCAAGCTCGAAGCCGGAGATCCGGATACGATCAGGGCCCACGTCGGCGAAGCGGCCGAGGCCGTGGCCTCTCGCATGAAGGGGGCGCTCGCGTGAGGCTTCCATTTTCCAAGCCCAGGATCGAGGATCTCGATCATTACATCGCCCGCAAGGAGTACGACAAGGCTCTCACGGCGGTCGGCGAAGCTCTCAAGAAGAACCCGCAGCAGTTCAACCTCCTGCTCCGCCAGGCGGACATCCTCGCCCTCGTCGGGGACCGTTCAAAGGCCGTCAGCATGTACCGTGCCCTGGCCAGGCGGTACGCCCGGGACGGCTTCTATGCCAAGGCGATAGCCCTGTACAAGAAGGTCCTCCGTCTCGACCCCAAACAGGATGACGTGCATGCGGAGCTCGCCCGGCTGATCGACGAGGACCGGAAGAGCAAACGCCCCGTGGAAGAGCGGCTCGGGCTGCGCCCGGCTGCCACGGACGGAAGCGGTCCGTCCGCACAGCATCTCAAGGAGCTGCGAGCCTCCCAGCTCTTCGGACAATTCGACCGGGAGACGCTCGAGCAGCTTCTCTCATCGACATCGCTCCGCAGCTACCGGAGCGGAGACCTGATCGTCCGCGAGGGAGATACCGGTTCCAGTCTCTTTCTGATCGTCGCAGGCCACGTCAGGGTCTTCACCCAGGCGGAAGACGGGAATCGAGTTTTTCTCGCCGAGCTCGGCCCGGGAGACTTTTTCGGCGAGGTTTCCCTTCTTACCGGGAAGCCGAGGACCGCAACGATCGAGGCGGCCGGGCACGTGGCGGCCATCGAGCTTGACAAGGCGTCGGTCGACCAGATCTCAGAGCGTCAGCCCCAGGTGCGGAGAATCCTGGAAGAGTTCTACACCCGGCGGGCCCAGGAAACCGTGGAAGCCGTCATCCGGAAGCTGCGGCACGCGTGAGATGCCCATCCTGAAGATCCTGCTCTTTGGCGATCCCAGGCTCGTGGTGCCGAACATGCCCGTGGAGGATTTTGGGCCCGGCCTCGCCCGCCTCCTGGACGACATGAAGACGACCTGCTGGACCCTGCCGGGTCTCGGCCTTGCAGCCCCCCAGGTCGGCATCAACATGCGCCTGGCGTTCGTCGATCTGTCGGTTGGCAGGGATCCCGGCGCCCTTCACATCCTTGCCAATCCCACGATCATCGCACGCGAGGGCGGCGCCATCCAGGAAGAGGGATGCCTCTCCTTTCCCGGGCTCTTCACACGAATCCGCCGCCCGCGCGCCATCACCGTCCGGGCCCAGGATGAACGCGGAACCTGGCGCACCCTCGAGGCCGAGGGAACGCTTGCGCAGGCCTTCTGCCACGAGATCGATCATCTCGATAGCCTTCTACTACCCGACCACCTCGTGGGAGTGGCGCGCCGGCTCTTTCTTGTCAGGGCCAGGATCGCCCGCCGCCGTTGGCGCCGTCTGCCCGCCGCCCGCTACGAGCATCTCTCCCGCTGACCTTCATCCGGGCGTACGGCTGGGATGCCTGCATGCCGGAGCCGCTCCAGGAAGAGCGGACGGCCAGGCCAGGCAAACCATGACGGTGGAGGGATGCCCCCCGGAACCCTCGAACAGAATAGGCGCCGGTCTCAGGCCAGGTGCCGGTTGAAGAACCGGATCTGCTCGACGACCAACCGCTCGAAGATCGCCCCCGAATACACATCGAAATGACCCACGGGCAACCGCACGAGCCTGGCGTGTTGCATCCTGGCTGCGGTCCTTTCCACGGCGCGAGCGTCGATGAGACTGTCCTGCTCGGCCAAGACGACGAGCGCTGGACAACGTACCTTCCGGGCTGCCCCCATCGGCCGGTAGAAACTCATGGTGAGAAGAATCCGCGCAGGGCACTCGTTGCGCCACGTGGCGCCGCCCGGAACGAGGGCGCTGTATCCCGGCAAGGACTCGGGGGTATTCATGGTGGCGAAGGTCCCGGGCTCGGCCACCACCGGGACGTACAGCGGCCGCCTGCCGGTGGCGGCCCTCAGGAGGTCCCTGAGGGCCAAACTCGAACCCCTGAGCACGTGAGCCAGGCCCACTCTCCGGAACGTGGAGACGGGATCAACGAACGGAACCTGGGACGAGACGGCCCGGACATTGCCATCTCTGGCTGCGGTCACGATCACGTGACCGCCGGAGAAGGAGGTACCCCACAGGCCAAGACGGTTTGAGTCCACCCGGTCCATCCCTCGAACGTGGGCAATGGCGGCGCGCCAGTCTGCAAGGTGGCGGAATGGATCGACGAGGTTTCGTGGCTGTCCCTCGCTGTCGCCGAAACACCGGTAGTCGAACAAGAATACGGCGAGGCCGGCGGCGGCGAACCGTTCGGCGAATGGCTCAAGGCCGAAGGTGCGCTCCGCGGCGAATCCGTGGGCCATGACGACCACGGGCGGCAGCTCCTCGGCTTCCGGCAGGTAGAGCCAGCCGGCGCACCTCGATTTCCCGGAGACAAAGTCCGAATCGATCCGGGTCCAACGTTCCGGCGAGCCCTCTCTGGATTCGTGTTCCATCATTGACCTCCATGAACAGGATACCAAGCGGAGAGATGCCGGGGGAACGCTGGCACGACCTGGCCGGCCGGGGTCCTGTCAGACCGTATCGGTGGTCCCGTGAACGGCGGCCGGTCGAGTGATGGTACAAGACGGCGGCGTACCGGCGATCTGGTGACCGTCACTCCACGGCCAACGGTGGTCCGGCGTGACAATCTGAACGGCAAGGAGAAGCCATGGATCGTCGAGGATTACTCCCTGACCCTTACCGCCACGGCCAGCACGCCAACATCACTACTTGCGACGAAAGTCCGAAGGTATGCGGGCTACACCGTGTCGCGGGCGACGTGGACGGCGGAGGCCTGGGCCGAGGGCATCAGCACCATCTCGCGCACGTTGGCGTGGGGCGGGCGCGTCGCGCAGAAGAGCACCGCGTCAGCGACGTCCCCGGGATGGAGCGGCTCGAAGCCGGCATAGACCCGGGCCGCGCGCTCCTCGTCGCCGTCGTACCGCACGATCGAGAACTCGGTCTCGACCATGCCGGGATCGACGGACGAGACGCGCACGCCGGTCCCGAGCAGGTCGATCCCCATCGCGCGGCTGAGACCGTCGACGGCGTGCTTCGTGGCACAGTACACGTTGCCCCCCGGATAGACCTCCCGCCCCGCGATCGACCCGATGTTGATGATGTGCCCCTCGCCACGGGCAACCATCCCGGGCAACACCGCCCGGGTCACGTAGAGCAACCCCTTGAGGTTCGTATCGATCATCTCGTCCCAGTCCTCGATGACGCCCTCGTGTATCGGCGCCACGCCACGGGCGAGGCCCGCGTTGTTGACGAGGATCGAGATGGCTTGCCAGGCGCCGGGCAGCTCGCGCATCCATCGCCCGACGGTCACGCGCTCCCGGACATCGAGAACGCTCGTTAGAACGTCCGTGCCAAAGGCGGCGCCCAGCTCATTTGCCAACTCTTCCAGCCTCCGGCCCCGCCGGGCCGCGAGAATGAGTCGCGCGCCGGCCGCGGCGAACGCGCGCGCACATGCGGCGCCGATCCCGCTGGACGCTCCTGTGATAAGCACGGTTTTCCCCTCGAGATCCATCGTCACCTCCCACCCGAGTGTACACGCATCCCGTCGTCAGTCAGCTCGTCCCGGCGAGCACCTCGTGCGCGAGACGCGCCGGGAGCAGACCGGGCGTCGCCGTTACCAGGAGGTTCTTCGCAGCCTCACGCGCCCGTTTCGTTTGCCTCGCAGCGAGCAGCGCCTTCACGCGAACGCCACGGGCGAGCTGGAACAGCTGGTGGTCGAAGAAATCGTCCCTCGACAGCAGACGCAAGACCGTGATCTCACGATCGAGAACCGACAATGCGCGTTCCGGGTGGTGCGCCGAGAGCTCCGCAGCCGCCAGCGCGGTCTGCCCCTCGTAGAGCGCATCGGGGTTGGACGCGATAATGCGCCGCATCAGGGCCGCGTCTCCGGGGCGCGACCGGCCCGTCCGCCAGCGGCACAGGCAGGCCAGGGCTGCGCCGGCCGGCTCATAGGTGTACGACACGGTCTGGATATCGGCCGGACCGATCGTGTCCCACCAGAGGTGAGCCCGGGCCATGAAGGCCGAGACCAGGCCACCGATTTCGGCGCTCCGGGTCTCCAGGTGAACCAGGCGCCTGATGCATCCCTCGACCATGGCGGGGTCCTGAAGCACGATGCCGAGCCGGATCCCGAGCTGAGGCATGTCGTACGCCCCGCGGGGCGTGATCGGATGGTCCAGAACCGGCTGGATCTCCGCGCGGGCCTCATCACAACGCCCGGCCAGCGCCTCGAGCTGTGCCAGCCGGTAGATGACATCCTCGTTCGCAATGCGTGCACGGGTCCGTTTCAAGAGCGTGACGGCTCCCGGCAGGTCGCCGCCACGGGCCAAGGCGCGAGCTCCCTTGAGGTTGAGGATGGGACCGTACGGCGGCTCGTCGAACAGTGGGGCGCACTCTGCCCGTACGTGCTCGAGCGTTGCTCTCACTGCCGAGACGCCGAGCGAACCCCTCATGCGCGCGATCCGTGACAGCATCTGGAGAAACGACCGCCGCATCGCCCTGAGATCCCGACCGGTGTTCGGGCTTCCTTCGGGGTTGCCAAACCGGTCGAGAGTGAATCGCCGGCCGTTTTGATCCTGGCAGATCAGGCTGCTGTCAGGACCGTTCTTGATCTTGATGACCGCGCCCAGGATGACCCCGCTACTCGGGCCGCCGAGCGGCGTATACCACCGCCACCTGAACGCCCTCGACTCGCCCATCGCGATTTCCGGCGAGCCGAGCGGGCCTCGATTCTCCCGGGCCACCGGCGAGGACGGCGGGATGATCCCGATCTCCCCCGCGACCCGCAACATGCACAGCCTGTTGTTGACCCCGGCGAACCGGAGCCCGGGCGATGGTCCAGGCGCGGGCACGACGTCATTGATATATCCCCGGTGGGACAACAGGTCGTCCCAGACGTCCCAGCGTGGCCAGTACACCAGGATCCCCGACGGGTAGAATCCGCGCTGCTGGTAGCGGACGACGACCTCGGAAGTGCCATCCTTGTCGAGATCCATGACCTCCGGGTACACGAAGAGGTCTTCAGGGTACGGGTATCCCCAGCTCCGGATGACGTCCTGCGCACGGACGTGCGTAAGCACATGACCCGTCAGCGTCAGAACGGCGATCCACGCCGGGCGCACGCCGCCCTCCCTCCGCTGGGCATCGCGACGAATCGTGCTCCCGACGACCAGCTCCGGCCGCCCATCGCCATCGAGATCGGCCGTCACGGCGCTCCCAACCGGCGCCCCGAGATGGAAGGTCCACGTCGTCCGTCCATGGGCGTCGGCGCCGCGAATCCCGTCCGGCACCTCCTGGAACCGGACCGTCTGGCTGCGCCGCAACACGGAGTACGCCACCGGGGCCGAGACCGCGAAGAGAAGAAGCAACACCGCGGCGGCAACCGCCCGGCGGCGCGCCCAGAAACCGTAGAAGCCGCCTTCAAGGGCCCTGTGGACTACCGCCGAGCTTGGACGGTCCCCCGGCGCTGGCTCGAGCATCCTGGAGATCAGCCGTCCCAGCCACCTGGGCGCGTCCGGACAGCCCCGGCGAACCGCGGGTGCCCGTTCCCGCTGGCGGCGCATCAGGGTCGAGAGTGCCGTAACGTCTTGCAGCGGCGCCTCGCCGGTGAGCATGGCGTACAGTGTCAGGCCCAGGGCGTAGATATCGACTGCCGGTGTCAGGTCCTTGCCGAGCGCCTGCTCGGGGGCCATGTATGCGGGCGTCCCGACGACCATCGCCGTCTCGGTCACCGTCATTCCAGAAGCCACGAAACGGGCCAGGCCGAGATCGCACAGCTTCGCCTCGCCGTCGGGCGTGATCAGGATGTTGCTGGGCTTGACATCCCTGTGAATGACCCCCCTGGCGTGCAGGCTCGTCAGCGCCTCGGCGACCTGCGCGCCGATCGTGACGACCTCCCCGGGATCGAGCTTTCCCCGCTCTTTGATGAGCTCCTTGACGCTTCGTCCCTCGACCAGCTCCATGCTGAGAAAATGAACATCCCCGTCGCTGTGGAGATCGTAAATCGTGACCATGTGCGGATGCGCGCCCCGTGCGGCCCGAACTTCCCGGCGCAGCCGTTCGACGCCCTGGTCTCCCACGAGTCCGGGATGAAGGACTTTCACCGCCACCCGCTGATTCAGTTGCGTATCCCTGGCGGAGAAGACGGTCCCGGAACCTCCGCGGCCGATCACCTCTTTGAGAAAAAACCGGCCGGCAAGCAGACGCCCCGGCTCAACCGCCCGGCCACCGGCCGCCCGCCGATCATTCCGCTCTTCATCGAGATTGAAGCCTTCAGTTTCGTCACGCATGCATGAGCGATCTCGATTCTCCGAGGATCAACCCCACCTCAGTCACGGGGGAGTATACCGCAAGCCCGGATCATCGAGCGCGTCGATGATGATTCAGCTCAGTTGTGATCCGGGGTCCCAGGGGTTGGGCTCCCCTTCTGGAGGTACTCGTGGATCCCCCGGGCCGCGACTTTCCCCGCGCCCATGGCGAGAATCACCGTTGCCGCCCCGGTCACGATGTCACCACCGGCGAAGACGCCCGGGATCGAGGTCATCATGGTCGTCTCGTCGACAACGATGTTTCCCCTCCGGTTGAGCTCGAGACCGGGCGTGCTGTGCGTGACCAGGGGGTTCGGGCCCTGGCCGATGGCGATCACCAGGGTGTCGAGGGAGATTTCGTATTCGCTTCCATCGATCGGGACCGGGCGGCGCCTGCCAGATGCATCGGGCTCTCCAAGCTCCATCTTGATGACGCGAACCGATGTGACGAACCCCTCGTCGTTTCCCATGACCTCGACGGGGGCGGTCAACCAGTGGAAGTCGATTCCTTCCTCCTCGGCATGCTCGAGCTCCTCGAGACGTGCTGGCGATTCGTTCCGAGTTCGCCGGTACAGGCAGATCACGTGATCGGCGCCAAGACGCAGCGCTGTCCTCAGGCAGTCCATCGCGACATTCCCCGAGCCGACGACCGCAACCGTTTTCCCAACCTGGACCGGTGTGTCGTACGCGGGGAACTTGTACCCTTTCATCAGGTTGATGCGGGTCAAGTATTCGTTTGCCGAATACACTCCGATGAAGTTCTCTCCCGGGATTCCCATGAAGTACGGCAACCCCGCGCCGGTGCCCAGGAAAACCGCGTCGTATCCCAGCTCTTCGACAAGATCTTCAACCGTTGCAGTCTTGCCAACGACGAAATTACAGCGGATCTCGACTCCCATCTTCTGGAGGTTTTCGATCTCATACCGGACGATATCCTTGGGGAGTCGGAATTCCGGTATGCCATAGACCAGAACGCCGCCCGGCTTGTGCAACGCCTCGAAAATCGTCACATCGTGTCCGTAGCGCGCGAGCTCAGCCGCACAGCTCAGCCCGGAAGGGCCGGAGCCGACGATCGCGACCCTGAAACCGGAGCGTTCCCCCCGGACCGGGATCTTCGCCGTGCCCTGCTGGAGCTCGACATCGGCCACGAAGCGCTCCAGCCGTCCAATGGCGACAGGTTTGTATTTCTTCCCAACGATGCACGTCGACTCGCACTGGTCTTCTTGGGGGCATACCCTGCCGCAGATGGCCGGCAGCGTATTCGTCCGCTTGATTACCTGCAGCGCCTTGTCAAACTCGCCGTCCCGAACCCTCTTGATGAACTCGGGAATATCGATGCCCACCGGGCAGCCATCGATACAGTACGGTTTCTTGCACTGGAGGCAACGTTCGGCCTCCTCCATCGCCATCTCGGCGGTGTAGCCGAGGGCCACTTCCTGAAAGTTCTTCCGCCTTGCGAGTGGATCTTGAGCCGGCATCGGATGCCGGGGGATTTTCATTCGTTCGACTGGCTTGAGGTCACGGCTCATCGCTGATCCTCCTGGGCATTCAGGGCGCGGCACTGATGATCCTTCAAGAACCGCTGACGCGCTTCTTCTTCTTGCGCGAGGTACGTCCGCTGGCGTTTCATGAGCAGATCAAAATCGACCTGGTGTCCATCGAACTCGGGCCCGTCAACGCACACGAACTTCGTCTCATTGCCCACGCTGACTCGGCAACAACCGCACATCCCCGTCCCATCGATCATGATCGAGTTCAGCGAGACGACCGTCGGAATCCCGTATGGCTTCGTCAGGAGAGACACGAATTTCATCATGATGGCCGGACCGATGGCAAAGACGATATCGGGGTTCCCGCGCTCCTCGATCAGGGAGGTCAGGGCATGCGTCACCAGCCCCTTGCGCCCGAAACTGCCGTCGTCCGTCGTGTAGATCATCTCGTCGGCAAAACCTTCCATCTCTTCACGGAGAATGACGAGCTCCTTGGTCCGGCCGCCGAGAATGGCGATCACCTCGTTTCCCGCCCGTTGCAACGCCCCGGCGATCGGAAGCAGCGGTGCGATGCCGGCGCCGCCGCCGATGCACACGACGGTTCCCCATTTCTCGATGTGGGTCGGCGTTCCAAGAGGACCTGCAACCTCGATCTCGGTGCCCGGCGGCATCAGCGCCATCTCCATCGTCGTCTTGCCGACCTCTTGAACGACCAGCGTGATCGTGCCGGCCTCCCGGTCGGATCCGGCGATGGTCAACGGGATCCTCTCTCCATGGTCGTGCAGCAGAATCATGACGAACTGCCCTGCGCGATGCTTCCGGGCTACTTCCGGGGCGTGGATCACGTACTTCATGAACTTCGGGGCGATTTCTTCTTTCGCGACGATCTGAGCCACAGGCTACCTCCTCGCGCATGGCGATCAACTCCGATCCGCAGGCACTCTACAATGGCCCCGGAAACATTTCAATATCGTCTTTGTTCTTGAGATCTTATCTTGTTTTCTAATATGCCCAAGTAGTCATATCGGAACACATAACATTCGGGAACCGCCCGGGGGCTGGCAGAGCTCACGTCACGGTTCAGCCCAATAACATCCCTGACGATGACGAATGCCTCGCCCGCCATGTTCTCTTCTCTGACGGCCTGAGCCGCCTCTCCAGAGGGCTCCAAACGGCCCATCGACGCCTTTCCGAGCGCCATCCCGTCTGTGCTCAATCGTTTAGCAGAAAAAGGAGGAACCACAAGATCTGGGTATTGACAGCCCTCTCAACCCCAATATATAGTGGTGCAACGAACCAATTTCATGCCGCATGGCAGCCTTCGAATGGGCTGGTTCGACGCATGGGTTGGTGTCGCCGTGAGCGAAGGAGGCATACCAACGATGAAGGTCGCCAGAAGATTCACCACCGCCGGGAATGACCCGTACGATGGCATCGAATTCGTCGAACGCAGCTCGGAGATTCGCGATCCCGACGGCAAGATCGTCTTTGCCATGGATGGCGTGCTGGCGCCGGCGAGCTGGTCTCAGGTCGCCGTCGATGTCCTTGTCCAGAAATATTTCCGGAAGGCCGGCGTCCCACAGACCGGCCCGGACGGCCAACCGTTGACCGGAGAGGATGGAAACCCGGTCCTCGGCCCCGAGCGCGATGCCCGGCAGGTCTTCGAGCGGATGGCGGGATGCTGGACCGATTGGGGCAAAAGGTACGGATATTTCGCGACCGACGAGGACGCCCAGGCGTTTCATGACGAGCTGTGCTGGATGTTGGCCGCCCAAATGGCGGCGCCAAACTCTCCGCAGTGGTTCAACACCGGCCTGAGCTGGGCGTACGGGATCAGCGGCCCGGCCCAGGGGCACTGGTACGCCGACCCTGAAACGGGAGAGCTCAAGGAGGCGGCTGATCCGTACGAGCATCCGCAACCGCACGCGTGCTTCATTCAGTCGGTGGCGGACGACCTCGTCAACGAGGGCGGGATCATGGACCTCTGGGTGCGCGAGGCACGGCTCTTCAAGTACGGCTCGGGCACGGGTTCGAACTTCTCGAACCTGCGCGGCGAGGGAGAGCCGCTCTCCGGCGGCGGACGTTCCTCCGGGCTCATGTCGTTTCTCAAGATCGGCGATCGCGCCGCGGGGGCCATCAAGTCCGGCGGAACGACCCGCCGCGCGGCCAAAATGGTCTGCCTCAACCTGGACCATCCCGACATCGAGAAGTTCATCCAGTGGAAGGCCGTCGAAGAGCGGAAGGTTGCGGCGCTGGTGACAGGATCGCGTGTGCTCCACGACCGCGTCCAGACCGTGATGGATGCCTGCTACCCGGATGGCAAGAACGAGCCGGACACCAATCCGCGGACCAACTCGGCCCTGCGCGTCGCCCTGGCCACAGCCCGCCGGGTGGGCGTTCCCGACGGCGCGTTGCAGCGCGCCCTGCAACTCGCCGGCCAGGGTGTACGCGAGTACCCCATCGAGGAGTACACGACCGATTGGGATGGTGAGGCCTACTTCACCGTCTCCGGTCAGAACTCCAATAACAGCGTCCGCGTGCCGGCGGCCTTTTTCAATGCCCTGGATTCCGGGCGTGACTGGTACCTGACGCGACGGACGGACGGCAAGATCTCCAAGAAGATCCCCGCTCAACGCCTCTGGGATCTCATCGGCACGTCGGCGTGGGAGTGTGCCGATCCGGGGCTCCAGTTCGACGACACGATCAACGAGTGGCACACGTGCCCGGCCGGGGGGAGGATCAACGCATCGAACCCATGTTCGGAATACATGTTCCTCGATGACACGGCGTGCAACCTGGCGTCACTGAACCTGGTCAGGTTCCTCAATGAAGATGGCACGTTCGATATCGAGGCGTTTCGTCACGCAGTACGCCTCTGGACGATCGTGCTGGAAATCTCGGTTCTCATGGCCTCGTTCCCGAGCCGGAAGATCGCAGAGCTCAGTTACCGGTACCGGACCCTCGGCCTCGGCTACGCCAATCTCGGATCGCTCCTCATGCGTCTGGGCAAACCGTACGACTCCGATGGCGGCCGCGCCATCTGTGGGGCGATCACGGCATTGATGACTGGCGAAGCCTACGCGACGTCGGCAGAGATGGCGTCCGAGCTTGGACCCTTCCCCGCTTTTGCCGACAACCGGGACAGCATGTTACGCGTGATCCGGAACCACAGGCGCGCCGCCTACAACGCCGGACAGGACGAGTACGAGGGGCTCTCGGTAACCCCGATGGGAATCGACCCGTCCCTCGCACCCATGGATCTGCTCGCCGCCGCCCGAGCGTCGTGGGATCGGGCTCTCAAGCTTGGCGAAGCGCACGGATTCAGAAACGCGCAGGCGACGGTGCTCGCGCCTACCGGGACGATCGGCCTCGTCATGGACTGCGATACCACCGGCATCGAGCCCGATTTCGCCCTCGTCAAGTTCAAGAAGCTCGCCGGCGGCGGGTTCTTCAAGATCATCAACCAGGGCATCCCCGAAGCGCTCCGCCGGCTTGGCTACCTGCCCGGACAGATCGAGGATATCGTCGCCTATACCATCGGGCATGGAACGCTCGAGGGGTGCCCAACGATCGATCATGCCGCCCTGAAGAGTCATGGCTTTGATGACGCCGCCATCGCTCGTGTTGAAGCGGCGCTCGGCATGGCGTTCGAGATCAAGAACGCCTTTGCCCCGCACATCCTGGGCGAGGAATTCCTCAAGAGCCTTGGATTCGACGACATGGATCTCGCCGACTGGAACCTCGATGTACTCAGCCAACTCGGATTTTCTGCCGACGAGATCGATGCCGCCAACACGTGGGCGTGCGGCACGATGACCGTCGAGGGAGCACCCCATCTCAAGGATGAGCACCTCGCGGTCTTCGACTGCGCCAACCGCTGTGGGCGCAAGGGAACGCGGTTCATCCGGTACGAGGGCCACATCCTCATGATGGCGGCCGCCCAGCCGTTCGTTTCCGGCGCGATTTCGAAAACGATCAACATGCCCGCACAGGCCACGGTTTCCGATATCCAGCACGCGTACCGGCTCGCGTGGAACAAGATGCTCAAGGCCGTGGCGCTGTACCGTGACGGCTCCAAGCTCTCCCAGCCTCTCTCGATCGGCGTCAGCACCGAGGACGAGGAGGCGCTCAGCGAGGCGGTGGCCTCCGGCGACACTGCGATCGTCGCGGAGACCATGGCGGAACGGATCGTCCTGAGGTACCAGGCGCGCCGCAACCGGCTGCCGCAGCGGCGTGGTGGCTACACGCAAAAGGCAACGGTTGGCGGTCACAAGGTCTACCTCAGGACCGGCGAGTATCCCGACGGCAGCCTGGGAGAGATCTTCCTCGACATGCACCGGGAAGGCGCAGCATTCAGGTCGCTGATGAACTGCTTCGCCATCGCCATCTCTCTCGGACTCCAGTACGGCGTTCCCCTCGAGGAGTTCGTCGACGCGTTCGTCTTCACACGGTTCGAGCCCAACGGCATGGTGGGTGGGCATGATCGCATCAAGATGTCGACGTCCGTGATCGATTACATCTTCCGGGAGCTCGCGATCACCTACCTCGGACGCAACGACCTGGCCCAGGTCAACCCCGAGGAAATACGCCACGATGCCGTTGGAACCGGAGTGAACGAACATAAGCCCAAACAGGAGGACGGGCCTCACACGCCCAGCAGCATGGAGAACGTGCAACCGATCGCGGTCGGCCAGGCGGCGGGCGGTGGCGCCACGATGCCGTTGAAGACCGTCGCCACGCGCGGCAAGTTGGAGGCGGCGTTGGAGGAGGCGCGCCTGAAAGGGTACGAGGGAGAGCTTTGTCCCGAGTGCGGCCAGCTGACCATGGTCCGTAACGGAACGTGTATGAAGTGCATGTCCTGCGGAGCGACGACCGGCTGCTCGTGACGCGAGGTGTGAAGATAACAAGACGCCCGGCATGCGCCGGGCGTTTGTGCTCAAAGACGGCTATTGCTTCAGGGTCTACTGCGTGGCAGCCTTCTTTGTCGCCACTTTCGCCTTGGCCGCCGCTTCCTTGGCAATCGCGGCCTCGTTCGCATCGACCTTGGCAATGATGTCCCTGACCGCATCCTTGGAAACCGTGAACGTCAACATCTTGAGCTTGACGTAATCATCGCGGTACATGTAGTAGCCCTTGTAAGGGCCCCACCGTGAGGACCGAGCGGAATCCTTGATCAGGAACCAGTCGTGCCCCTTGTAATGAGTGTAGCCGACCAGGTGAATCCCGTGATCGTCCTGTGTCGTCCGGTTGGCAATGCGAAACTCGCGAGCGCTCTGATCGATGAACTGGTCGGGAATATCGAAGGTCGGGATCACCGCGATATTCTCCTTCCCGTAATAACCGGGCTCGGAGACGTCGCCACCGATGACCATCGAATAGCCCTTCTTGATCGATCTGACGATAACCTTGTACCAGACGTCGAGCGGGACATTGATGTAGCTCTTGTCGTGCCACCAATTATCCGGAACCTTGTACTCGCCGCGCGTCCAGAAAGGAACGGACATGGTCGACATGAGGCTGACGTAATCGGCGGGATGGAGCCGGCACACCTTGGTCAGGAAATCTTTCGGTGTGTAGCTCTCGCCCTTCCACTCGACGGTTTGCGGTGGGCGCCCCATCGTCAGGTCCATGATCTTCCGGATTGTCGGAATGATCAGCCTCTCATCCCAGTAGTTGTTGGCCTTACACCATTTCAAGAAGCTCAGCATTTCCGAGGCCATCTTGTCATGATCGATCCGCCCGTCCTTTGCGAGCACACCCTCGTAGGCCGATTCCGGAACGACACCATACTTCGCGTAGATCCTCGTCACCGCGTTGGATTCCGATCCCTGGCCGAACTCGGAGTTTCCACGGGTCCGGATGTACCCCTTGGCCTTCTCAACGTATTCCCAGTACGCCGTCCACATTTCCGAGAGCTTGATCTTCTGGCCGGTCAACCGCTTAATCTCCGATTCCAAAAAGGAAGTCGCCGAGAAATCCCAGCACGTGCCGCTGAGGTACTGGGGAATCGGCGGAAAATGCCAGACCTGCTGGAACGCCGCGGGACCGCTCGGGCGTGGAATGGCGCTCATGTCGAAGCGAAGCCGTTTCCTGTTCTCCCGTTCCTTCTTCTGCTCTTCCTTGATCTTCTTGATGATCTCTTCCGTTTTCTTCTTGGCTTCCTCGCGCAGCTTCTTGTCGCGCTCGAACATCTGCTTGAGAACAGCGTCGTGGTGCGCCTTGACGTACACGGCCCGATCCCGGTGGACCTCTTGAGCCGTTGCAGGAACAGCCCCGACGCCGGCAAGGGCGATGGCGGTTGCAAGAACGAGAATACGTTTCACGGTGACATCCTCCGTTTCCGGCAGCGCCTTGGACGTTCAGCGCCGCCTTCGGTATCATACGGCAAAAAGACGTGCCTGTTGCGTTGACCTCCGGCATAGGCGGGGTACGCCCAAGGAGCTTCATGACCAGCCACTTCATCCCCATGCGAATCCGCCCATCACGATGGTGGATCCTGGCGATTCTCGTCGTGGCTCTCCTCGCCGTCACCGTGCCGTTGATCCCGTCGGGTCCCGACGTGTACGTCCACCTCGCATGGGCACACCAGGTCATGCGCACCCTGGTCCACGGCGAGCTCCCCCTTTGGATGCCCGATCTCAATGCCGGCTGTGGCAGCCCCGGCATCCGGCTCTACAGCCCGGCCGGACCGTTCATCAGCGGCGTGTTCGGGCTCATCCTCGGCAACGCCGCGGCCGGGCTTCGGCTGAGCCTGCTCCTCGCGGGTGTCATCGTCTATCTCCTGATGCGGCGCGAAGGTGTCGAGCGGCCGCGGATGGGTCTCCTGCTGCTGCTGACCGCTTCGCCCATCCTCGCGGAC
>JAADFN010000121.1 GCA_013152895.1 Acidobacteriota bacterium
TCCTCGCGATCCCCTCCCCTCAAAGCAATGCTGCGATCCGCCCCAACGAAGCGATAAGCCCGGGGCGGGGCGCCAGCCCCGGCGGGATTGACCCTGAGCCGGCCGGCACGCTCGCGTGCAGGACGGGTCAGGGTCGAGACCGCGGGCCGGCCGTAGGCCGGGCCCTCCCGGGCGCTGACCGCGGACCTGCTGCAAGCAGGGCCTCCCGGGCGTGGACCGGGCATCCCGGGCGCATGAACACTCCTGGTCCACGACACCCCCACCGCAAATGCCGGGATCCGATTCTGCGATTGCGAAAGCTGCCGTGGGAAATTGCCGGCCTCGTGTGCCGCAGGTCGAACGTCTCTTCCACGCTCCGGATTCGCCCTGGCAAGCCGGGAAAATGTAGAATGTCACCATGCAAACCGCTGTCGAGCAGATTCGCACCGCCCTCACGTCAGCGTACCCGGTCATCGTTCTCGTTGGACCGGAGGAAAGCCGCCTGGAAGCTCTCGTTACCAGGTTTGCAAATGCGGCGCGGCCGGAGCCGTTGCCCGTCGTGTCCTGGAACTGTGCTGACGGGTTCACCGGTTCCGGTCCTGACGAGACGGCGAACGATCCAGACCCTCTCGATGCCCTTCAATGGGTCGCCGATAAGGGCGGCCGTGGACTCTACATCTTCAAAGACCTGGACAGTTACTTCGACAACCCACGCCTGGTCCGGCGGCTGCGCGACACGGCGATCAAGATCAGGAACACCGGGAAATTCCTGTTCTTGATGGCGCCAGCGACAGAGCTCCCCACGACCCTCAAGCCGCTCTCCTACATCGTCGTGTCGTTGTTCCCCGACGAGACCGAGCTGCGCACGACGGTGGCCACGTTCCTCAAGCCCCGCAATGCCAGCACGGATGTTCTCAACCGTCTCGTCACGGCGCTCAAGGGGATGAGCCTCATCGAGGTCGAGCATCTCATGACCCGGCTCCTCGCCCACTACCAGAGCTTCGATGAGGACTTCTTCAACGAGGTCCTGGCCGAGAAGGAGCAGGTCACCCGCAAGGAGGGCATTCTCGAGTTCGTCCCACCCGCGGAGGGGATCAACGATATCGGGGGCCTGGACCAGCTGAAAACGTGGGTACAGGAACGCTCCGATCTTTTTACCCCCGAGGCGCGCGAGGCGGGGCTCCCCATCCCGAAGGGTCTGCTCCTCATGGGCATGTCCGGCTGCGGGAAGAGCCTGGCCGTGAAGGTCATCGCCCAGGAATGGAAGCTCCCTCTCTTCCGCCTGGATATGAACCTGGTCTTCGCGGGCGTCCACGGGTCGCCCGAATGGGTCTTCCACCGGGCGCTTCAGGCCGTGGAAGCCATCGCTCCCGCCGTGTTGTGGATCGACGAGATCGAGATGGGTGTCGCCGGCTATCACGAGGGTCAAACCGGCGCCTTGACGCGTATTTTCTCCTCGTTTCTGACGTGGATGCAGGAACACCGTGCCGAAGTTTTCGTGGCCGCGACGGCCAACAGGATCAACCTGCTGCCGGCAGAGATCATCCGCAAGGGTCGTTTCGACCAGGTCTTTTTCGTGGATCTCCCGAACCAGGAGGAGCGAAAGGCCATTCTCGAAATCCACCTCAGGCGCCAGGGAGTCAATCCGGCCAACTACGACCTGATTCTTCTCTCCTCTGCGACCCGGGGGTGGAACGGCGCCGAAATCGAGCAGGCCGTCATCTCGGCACGCATCACGGCGCACGCCAAGAACTCGCACCCTACCCAGAGTGACCTTCTTCGCACGTTCGGGAAGATCATTCCACTTTCAAAGACCATGTCCGAGCAGCTCAAGGCCATCCGTTCGTGGGCCAAGACGCGCGCTGTGCCGGCAACAACGCCGGAGAAACTGGATTTATGAGCAGCCCGACGCCTCGTCGCGCCCGGCCGATACGCTTCATTTCCAGAGGGAGGTCCGAGTCATGTGTCCTGATCCAGGCGGTTGTGACACCGAAACGCTTGTCAACCGCATTGCCCATGCGTTGAGAAACCCGGTCTTCGCGGCTTCGCTGCAGGCCGAGCTCGCTGCGGCACGGTCCCCCGACCCTGCCATTGGCAAAGTCATGGAGCACCTCACTCGGCTCGACGAGCTCATCAACGAGATGCTGCTGTTTGGACGTCCCCAGATCCAGCTTCGCGACGTTCAGCCGGTCGCCCTCCTCAACGAGGTCGCCGCCTCGATGGCGGCCGATACCGAAGGAACGGCGCCTGACATCAGGGTCAACGGTGGCGTGGGGCCGATGACGGCCTTCTGGGATCCCCTTGCGGTCACGCTCATTCTCAAGCGGCTCTTGAAGAATGCCGTGGAAAACAGTCCTCCGCCCCACACCATCATGATTGAGCTCACGCAGTCTTCAGACGACGGCGTCGAGATTGCTGTCATCGACCACGGCAAAGGCATCAATGAAGAGCTCCAAGACCAGGTCTTTCTGCCGTTTTTCCCTCAGCACCAGGGGAAGGCCGGGCTTGGGCTTTCCGTTGCCCTCAAGTTCGCTACAGCCCTTGGCGGCGCGATCGACCTCGTGCCGAATCCGGGCGGCGGGACACGCGCCATTGTCCATCTTCCCCTTCGAGCAGAGCCACCAGACTCCTGATATACTCTTCAAATGACGTGGGCTTTCACCTACCTGGTCATCTTCCTTCTCGGTTTCACGCTCGCAATCGTCACAGGTCTCGTGAAACGTCTCCTTCACCCCAGTGACCTGTGCGACAGCGTGATCGTTCCGGCCCATGAGCACTGGGCACGGCTCCACACCCCGAAGACCGATCTGCTCGTCTCCTTTCTGACCTTTTTCGGGCTCGTCGCATTGGTCCTTCAGGGTCTGACGCTGATGACTCATCAGATGGAGATCTTGATCGGCCTGGCCGCAGGTCTTATCGGTGCGATTATCTTTAGGGGTTGGCTCTGCAAGACCTGCGAGCCGGCCAAGCACCTCGAGGCATCCAGTGGAACCGCAAGGGTTGTCAAGACGATACCCGTCAACGGCTTTGGACAAATCGAGCTTCAGGTCGGCGATTTCTACGTCAAGCTCGCAGCCCGTTCCAGGGAGTCTGAACCGATTCCCGACGGGACGGTCGTGACAATTCTTGAACGTGACGAATCGATCTTGATCGTCTCACCTTGCGATCATGAGAACGGCGATTCCTCTCCCAAAGACAGCTAGACCTCATGGGAGACGTCACCGCGCTCATCCTTGCCAGTGGCTCTCCCCGCCGGCACCACCTCCTTCAAATCATCGGGATGCCCCATCTCGTGATCCAGGCCAATATCGAAGAGATACGCCGGCCCGGAGAATCGCCAATTGATTTCACGAGACGGGTGGCGTGCGACAAGGCGCTGAGCGTGGCGGCCTCTCACCCGGGGCAGCCGGTCCTCGGGGCGGACACCGTCGTTGAGGTCGGGGGAGACGTCCTTGGCAAGCCGCACAGCCAGGAGGAGGCGGCCGACATGCTTCACCGGCTTTCGGGCCGGGCCCATACCGTTCACACGGCGATGGCGCTGGCTCACGGCGAGCGCTGCGAAAGTCTCGTAAGCTCGGCGGCCGTCGAATTCGAAGAGCTGACGCCCGCTCAAATCGCGTGGTACATCGCGACGGGGGAGCCCATGGACAAGGCCGGCGCGTATGCAATTCAGGGGTACGGGAGTCTCTTCGTCAAACGGGTCGCTGGTTCTCCACACACCGTGATTGGTCTCCCGGTGCATCAGCTTCCCCGGCTTTTCGAGCGTTTCGGCTTGTCGTTGTGGGATCAGATCACAGGAGCCACGCATATCCAATCTTGAGAAAAATCGTCCGGTTCATCGTCGTCATGTCGACGCGTTGCTCGCCAAGCGAGTTGTCGGAATACCCCAGGAAGAACATCGTCTGTGGATTGACCTTGTACGAAAACAGGAGCTGATTGAAGAGCTTGCGGCTGGTCGGCTCCACGCTGAACCCGTAAAGAGCAGGGTTCCTGATGATGTCCGTGTATTGCGTGATGAGACGTACGAAGGTCCGGACGTTGAACTGGTAGACGAGCCTGAGATCGGTCAGGCTGGCCCGGTAGAGGCGGCCGCCCGCAACGTCGAGCCGCTGATATGTGTGAACGAGGCGCGCCTGCAGGTGCCGTCCGAGCTTGAACGTCATGTGGGGCCGGATCGTCAGGCCGTCCGCGCTGCGCGTGTTCTCGTAATCGATATCGTCACCGAGCTGGACAAAGGCCCCCACCGATACTGAACCCGAGGGGCGGGCGTTGACAAAGATCTGCGCGTAATCCTGGTCGAAGACAACCCCGTTGAAGAAGGTCTTCGCCGTGCCGATATTGATCATCCCCTGGGATTGCCACGGCCCGCTCGCCAAAGCCCAGATCTCGGAACGCCGGTCGAGCGCGAGCCCGCTGTGGTCCCTGGTTTCGTCCCAGTTCACGCCGAGCTGGAACCGGCTGAAGAATGCACCCGGCTTCCCCCACCACGTGTGGCCCGCAAGCGCCTTGACAAACCGGGTATCCACCCTGGGAACGAAGCCGAGGTCGGCCCGGAAGCCTCGCCCGTAATCGGTGTACTGGAGGCTCCACTCCCAATACTTCGTGTCGTGGCTGTACCGCAGGAACGTCGCCGAACCGTTGAAACCCCGGTCGGGTTCCCCGTAATCCGAAGCGATCGCGTGGGGGTATGTCGTCTCGGACCCCAGGAGCTGGAACTTCACGCTGTCGGCCGCCGTGACGCGGAGAAGCCCGTCGACGCCGTACACCTGGTTCGAGTATCCCCCACCCTCCCGGCTCGTGACGATGCCCCCGAGAACCGAGCTCTTCCCGATGTCGCGGCGAAACCGGGCCACGGCCGAGGTATTGCCAAAGTGAAACGAACCGCTGCTCGAACCCTGGTTCCCCGGGAAAATGATGTTCGTCAGATCATCCTGGGCGACGAACAGCCCCAGGGCGTTGGGCCCGGTCTTTCCCGTCAGCTTCGCGCCCCACGACGGGTCTGCAACCATGCGGGTGTGGACCACGTTGATCGGCGTCTGGAAGTAGTCCGATCCCTCCAGGAAGAAGGGACGTTTCTCCGGATAGTAAAGCGCAAACGTACGGTTGATACTGAGCTGCGCGGCGTCCGCCTCCACCTGGGAAAAATCTGGGTTGACCGCGCCCGTCAGTACGAGGTTCGGGGTGATCCCCCAGTGGCCCGTCCAGCCGGCGTCCCCCTGCACGCTGGGATCGTTCAGCGTCCCGCCGGGAAACGCGTCCCGGTTTTCCAAGCCCGTTGCGGTGAACGTCGGATCGATCTCGACGTCATGCCCCGGCTTGATCCCCTCGAGTCCGGTGAGCTCCGAAATCTGGCACAGGTCACAGCTCCGGTTGCGGTCGCGCGGCTCTGACGCCAACAGGTACCGCCTGTCTCTCGGATAGACCCTGAGCGCGCTGAAGCCCCACACCTGGACTGCCTTGGTCTTGGGAAAGCGCAACGACGAGAATGGAATCGCCATCTCGACAACGTACCCGGACGGCGTGATACGTCCCTTGGAATCCCAGATGGCATCCCAACTCGCATCTTCCCCTCCTCCAACGTCGTTGTTGATAAGATCCATCTGGACGCCGAGCGGGTTGACGAAGAATTCGAAGCCCCGTCTCCCGTCGTGAAAGGTATCCAGGACGATCCCGACAAAATCATCGTCGAAGGCAGTATCCCTGTCGGTCAGATGCGCCCGGATTTTCTGAACATCCGGGTCGTACGCCACAAACGCAACGTAGAGATGGTGCTGGTCGTACGTGATCAGACACGTGGTCCGGACCGGGGCGGGGGTATTATCGCCCGGATCGAGCTCATACGGAAGCGGGATTTGCGTCGCATCCTTCCACGCCGGCTCGTCGAGGATTCCGTCCACCCGGATCGGGGACGTTGCCGGCTTCACCGTGAAGACCTTTCCAGAGGGGCCCGTGGCGGCGCGACCGGTCACACAAACCACCACAACGAGGAACCCCAGTCCAAGCCTTCGAAACGTCTTCCACAGAGTTTTCCGAGCCGGCGTCATCTCCACGCGTCCCTCCACGCAGTCGCCAGTGATACGAAGGTTTGGGCTTACGGTTTCATGCCACGTTGGCCGGTCGCACCGAGAGAAACGTCCATGACTGCATCGAAACCGACGTCAATCCCCGGCCCCGGATCTCCCCGCGGGACGGCCCGCCTGATGCATCATGCGGGCTACACGCCCGCCTTGGAGAAGATCCCCTCGATCGCCACGCGGGACAGCGTGTGGTAGCGGTCACGCATCTCGTCGAAGACGTCCCTCGCAAAGCCCTGAAACTCGGGCCGGCCGAGAAGGGCCTGGTAGAGTGGACGCAGGTACTTCATCCGGCCCACGTTGGTCAATACGCCGCGGGTCCGTTCGAGAACCGGCGCATACCCCGACCGAATCGCCAGGACGAGCCAGTTGACGAGAATCTCGTAGTTTCCGGACGACGTCAGGCCGAAGCGCCCGTCGAGATCCTCGCAATCCTTGAGAGAAACGTCTCGCGGAAGCCACTTCAGGTAGAGTTGCCATTCCTCGGCCTTCCATCCGGCGACGTCGCCAGCGCCGGGCCGTTTTCCCCTGGTCCAGGCATCGGCGAGGGCCCTGACATTCTCGAGCCTTTCAGAGACAAAAACGGGGGCGTTCTCCGGCAGGCCCGGTTTGTACACCCATCGCCGGGCCTGAATCGTATCGAGAACCCCGGGCAGCTCGTGATCAAGAAACTCGAGCAGCTCTTCAGTTGTGATCGACGTGAACCGGAACCGTTCGATGTATCGCCTGATCACAGCGTCCCACTGCTCGCGTCCGACCGTCCGTTCCAGGAGAGTGACGAACAGGAACCCCTTTTCGTAGGGGACCTCCGAGTACACCTCGTCCGGATCGACGCCGGCAAGGGGAGTCTTGAGCTGGGTGTACGGTGAATCCGCACCGAACCGCTCGAATGCCTCGTCGAGGGAGATACGCCCGATGGCCGCGTGAAGCGCCGCGTAGTCCGGTCCTTCGAGTGCCTCGAGAATCCGGCGCTCCGCCCAGACGGTGAATCCCTCGTTGATCCAGAAGTCTTCCATCGTCGCGTTGGTCACGAGGTTGCCCGTCCACGAATGAGCGAGCTCGTGAGCGACCACGTTGACCAGGGAACGATCGCCCGCCAGGAGCGTCGGCGTCAGAAACGTCAACCGTGGGTTCTCCATTCCGCCGTAGGGGAAGGAAAACGGCATCACGAGCATGTCGTAGCGTTCCCACTCGTACGGCCCAAAGATACCCTCTGCGACGCCGACCATGTCGCCAACACCGGCAAACTCCCACGCCGCCCGGTCGAGAACCTCCGGTTCCGCATAGATCCGGACCCGATCCGAAATATCCTTCGAGGCGATGCTCCCGACCGCCAACGCCGTCAGGTAGCTCGGAATCGGCTGCGGCATCGTAAACGTGAAGGTGCGTGTTCCGGGCCTCGTCCCGGGGGCGACCCCACCCGGCGCCGCCGCCATCACGACCGTGAATCCATCGGGAACGGTCACTTCGGCGGAGTAGGTAAACCTGACCCTGGGCGTGTCCTGACAGGGAAAGATCGATCTCGCGTGGTGGGGCTGACACTGGCTGTAAAGATACGGCAACACGCCGCCCGCCGTCTGCCCTGGCGCGAGCCAATCGAGCGCCGTCGATCCATCGCTGGCCGCACAATCGATCTCGATGTCCTGGGCCGGAGCTGGAAGCTGAAGTCTCAACCGGGCGCCAAGAATGGCATCCGGCTCGCCGAGCTCAAACGGTATCTCGTTCCCCTCCCCCGTCCTGCAGCCCGTGATTTCAAGGGCTCGCGTATCAAGATCCAGGATCCCGGAGGCGGGTTTCCTCAGGTGGAGCCGTACTGTCCCCGAAAGCTTTTTCGCGTCGAAATCGACGTTCAGCTTCAACGAGATCGCCCCGGTGATGCCCTGGCTGAGGTCGGCGTAACTGTGCGGATCGAGTCGTGCCATGGATGAGCCACCTTTCGCAGTTCCCGGCGGCCCCGGAATCGGCGCGTGATGCGACGCATCACGGGGGGAGGCCACTGGTGCCGGAGGGGGGAGTCGAACCCCCACGATGTTGCCATCGGCGGATTTTGAGTCCGCTGCGTCTTCCATTCCGCCACTCCGGCGCTGGGCCCATATTGTGTCCCGGGATTGCTAAACGGTCAAGTGACGCGCGCACGCGCGCTTTCGAGGCGGGGCGTCACGAACGCTTCTCTCCCGCCTCCTGCCGCTGGGCCATTTCCTCCTCGATCTTCCTTGCCTTGTCCGCGTCAAGCCCGGCATCCCGTGCCAGGTAGAGGGTCTGCGACGGAAATGCGAATGAAGAACCCGACCTTTCCACGATCTCCATGATCCCGAAGTTGAGCTCCTCGGCAATCCCCGTGAACGCCGCATAATCATCGGCAGCAGTCCACGTGAGCACATGAATGTCGATGGATGACGCTCCAAAACCGGCAAGGCGAACCCGCGTCGAGTCATTGAAGACCTTTGGATGATCCAGGAGCATCCTCGTAATCTCGTCAATGACGAACTGGAGCTGGGCCCGCGTCGTGCCGTACACGAGTCCGATCGTTGTCTCGAACTTGAAGCGGTCACGCACCGAGTAATTCTCGACGAGCTCCGAAATCAGTCGCGCATTCGGAACCGTCACGACCGTGCGGCCCATGGTGCGAAGCCGTGTCGACCTCAGCCCCACGGTCTCCACGGTCCCCGTGATATCGCCGATCCTGATGAAGTGACCAATCTTGAAGGGCGTGTCCGCCGCAATGGCCATGGATCCAAAGACGTTCTCGATCGAGTCCTTGGCGGCGAAGGCGACCGCCATCCCGCCGATACCCAGGCCGGCAACCAGCCCCATGACGTGTACACCGGCCGAATCAAGCGCAACGACGACGGCGAGCGCCCAGACGAGCGCCTTCGTCATTCGTGAGAAGATAGGGATGAAAGCCCGGGCCATCTCGTTGCGCCCGGTGACTGCGGAAGCCTCCAAGAACCTGGCGCCGATCTCCACCCACCGGCTCAACAGCCACCCGAGAAAGACGATTGCGAAAAGCTTCCAGATGACCGAGGCGGTCTGGCTCGCAGCTCCGGTAAGATCGAGAAGCGGAACCGTGAGAAAAAGAACAGCTGCCAGTATCCCCAACCGGACGGGACCTTCAAGCGCGGCCGCAAGCTCATCATCCCATTTCGTCCGTGTTTTTCGGGCGGCTCCCCGGAACGCCGCCAAGAGCGGAGCCGAGACGATCCGCTCGATGATCCAACCCAGGAGTAACAGGATCACGATGCCGAACCACTGCCAGAGCTGCACGGAGGCGACCCTGACGGTGAAGAAGAAAGCGGGGAGATGATCCCCCATCCACCCGTATCCGTACGCCTTGTACAGCGGATCGATCGAGGCGACCGTGGACCGGCTGAACGTCCACGCGACCTGCCCGCTCGGTTCGACGCTCCGGTGCAGGAGGATCGGGATCTTGGCGCGGCCCAGGTCGATCGAACCCAGGCGTTCTTCGTCATCCGGGAGGCCGGCTTCCGGCGCCCCGCCCGGGTCGTTCGAGATCGTCTCGACGTTGATCCACAACTTCGCATCGAGAACGATCTTGAGACGCCGGGCCTCGCGGGCGCCGATTCGTTTCTGCTCCGCGGGCGGGTAGGCGCCCAGATCGAGGTAGAAGGCAGCAACAGAAAACCGTCTGCGCTGGCAGGCGCTCATGAACCCGGTGACAGTCGCGCGGGGAGATCCGCGCGTCACCGATGGGGGTGGAGGCCCGAGCCCGGGATCGAGCGCCGACCTGTGAACGCTCCGGCCTTCGACGATCCGCCGGTACCAGTCCGCGGCCGAGGAGACTGTTCTTCTCGTGAAGAGCCAGACCGGCTCGCGATGGGTCGCGTCCGTGGTACGGCGCAGCCAAACCTCTCCCTCGATGCCACCTGCCTTGAACCTGTGCGCGACCACGACATTCGAGGGCTCGCCTTCGACTATCGGCCCGGTTGTCGTCTCATCCGTCACCGAGCCGGGCGCCGCCCGGGTTTTCTTGAGCACGCGGTAGAGCTGTTCCGCGACGTGCGCACCAACGATTTCCTGCTGATCCTCCGGGACCTCCGTCAGGTCGAGGCAGTGAGCGGCGGCCTTGAATCGCCCCTGTCCGGCAAGCTCGAGAAAAGACCGCCACGTTCCGGCGGGAGTCGAAAGATCAACGCCGGGAGGCGCGGGACCAAGGCCGGCGTTGATCTTCTGGCGCTTGGCGATTCCAAGAGAAGCCGAGCACACAGCGCCGGCACATACAAAAAAGACGAACGCGAACACTGCGACGGCCGCAAGATACCGCCCCACGGGGAACCCGAAACGACGCCGGCCCGGCCGGGACCCCCGAGTCCGCATCATTCACCATCCCCCAGCTTGATCGCACGCTGCGGGCAAGCGCGGTGGCCCCGTGCAACCTTCATCGAGCCAGCCAGGCCGCCGTTTCGGCAAGACGGCTCTGGGCGTCCCTGTTCACCGGCGGCAGCGCAACCTCGGCCAGGCTGTTCGTTGGCATGAGGTGGACGTGGACGTGTGGCACGTCGAAGCCGATCACGAGCAAAACCACCTTCGCACACCCCGTTTTTGACTGCAGGCGCAACGCCACCGTGCGAACCGCGTCCAGGAGGCGCCTGTACGCGGCATCCGGCATCGTGTACAGGTCTTCGTAGGCCTTCTTCGGAATGACCAGGGTATGACCCTCGACCCTGGGGTTGACGTCCAGGAAGGCCAGATGCTCCTCGTCCTCCCAGACCTTGTGACAGGGAATCTCACCACGTGCGATTTTTTCGAAAAGTGTCGGCATTCTCGTAAGCTCCTCGTATGTGTGGCCCTCGGTTCAATATTGTACCTGTATTCCGCCGCCTTTGTACCACGAAGGATCCCGAATCCCGGGGAGCCGTTCGACGGCGCCATCCCGGCAGCCATCGTCAATCGAGATGAAGCGATTGAACCATATTTCCAAAAGGTGATAGAATCTAACCCTGTGAGGCGATAAAGGGGGAATGTGTTGGCTGATGAGCTTTTCTTGAAGATCGCAGACGTCCTCAAGGCGATAGCCGATCCTACCCGGCTGAAAATCCTCCACTGCATCCAGTACGGTGAGCGGTGCGTTTCGGATATTCTCGAGGTTGTCGGGGGCAGCCAGGCCAATATCTCCAAGCACCTTTCGGTCTTGAAAAGAGCCGGCCTCGTGGCCTGCCGCCGGGAGGGCTTGAACGTGTACTACAGGATCATCGACGATGGTGTGTTCACGATTTGCCGGAACGTTTGTGATTCCCTCGAGCTCCGGCTGGACCGCGATCATCAAAGCGTCGTGACAGGACGCCAGGAGATCGAGCTCGAGGGATCGAAGAAAGATCCGGAATAATCAACGCTCCTCGATGGCGGAATACGCCGCCACACGATCGGGTTGAACCAACGGCGGGCGAAGGTTGAGATGAGACACGTTTCAATCGAGCTTGGCTTCATACGATGAAGAGTGATGAGATTGAGATGAAGGAGGGATTTGCGGATGCCCATCTATGAGTACCGGTGCAACGAATGCGGGCACGTATTCTCCCGGCTTCAACACGTGGGCGCCACGTCCGAAGGGGTGACCTGTCCAAAGTGCGAGGGGTCCGACGTCGAGCGGGTGGTGTCCTCGTTTGCCAGCGCTGGATCGAGCTCCGGCGCCGGCGTTTCAGCTCCTTCCTGTTCGGGCTTCACCTGAGGCGTTTGAGCTTCCGGCCCGTGAGGCCGGCCGCATGACATGAACATCCAAGGCGTACCTGGACCATCCTGGATGATGCGCGCACGCGGTGGGTCCGTGTTCCGATCCGGTCATGGTGCGTCGTGATTTCCGGGTTCACCTGTGAGCACATCCTTAACGGCCAGAACCCCGGCACGAATCAAGGAATCAAGCAGGATCTTTCCGTGGAGCGCAGGGCACGGAAGCAGTGTGAGGATCTCGCCAACGGTGTATTGGCCGTTGACGCGCGAGAGCACGAACCCCTCCAGGGGGCTAAATGGCATCTTGGTCACTTCCCCCACCGGAAGAGCCAGCTCCAGGATCGCCGTCTCGTTCAGCTTCCTGTCCCCGAGGGCCACCTGGATGCGGTTTTCCAGGGCCGTGGCGAGCTGCTGGATCTCTCGATGATCTTGATATTTCTTGCGAAGGTTCTGGAGACTCTCGTAGGCCTCCAGGAGATCTCCCTGGGCCAGCTCATCCTCCCCTTTCTTGAGAAGAACTCTCCAGGAATGTTTTGAGAATCCTGGAATGGGCTGATCTCCCTCGGATGGCGGGGCGACCTCGAAGAAACCCTGCTTCACACCTTCGAAAACAAAGAGCATGACGGAAAACTCGGCGACTCGCGCTGCCAAGGCGATTTTCTCGATACTCTTCTCGCCATTGATCTCAAGAAGAATATACCGGTCCTCGGGGCCTAGCTGGCTTTCGTCGAGCGGCCGGAGAACGCGGGGAATCCAGGTGCTGGAGGGAATGACCGGGCGCATCCGGTCGATCTCGTCCTTTCTTCTCACGCCCTCCATCACGAGAACGTCGACGGAGAGATCCAGCGGTACGAACTGCTTCGTCGGCAGGATGTTATCCAGGAACCGGAATTCGCCTTCCTCCCACAAGAAAAGCTCGAGGATCGTCTCCTGGGTCTTGACCAGGAGGATATGCTTCAGCTCGTCCTCGCTGAGCCTCCCGATGATGGTCAACATCTCTCCCAGCAGGACACCGTGCTTGTTCTGCATGTCCAGGAGCTCTTCGAGCTCCGTTTCCTCGATGATCCCCCACCCAACGAGGTAGTAGCTCAGGAACTCCTTGGGACTGTCAGAGGCCGCAGCAACAACCACCCCATCACGAAAGTAGATCTTCTTCGTCATCCGGACGCCATCGACCACCAGGGTTCCCGTCTTGCGGCTCTGGGACACCCATTGCAACAGATCCGCAAAAGGCATCGTTCGGAGGTTGCCGCCGATGGCCACTGCGAGCTACTCCTCCCCCCCCGGCGCATGCCTGCCCGGCGCGCGGGAGGGGCGCGCCCGCCACGGTCGCGATGTCTCTCGCCGCATCATTCTGTCCTGCCGGTATTGTTCCACGCATTCCTCATTGTCGTGTCATGATGACACAGTCTCCCGCTATGACTAAACCCGTATACCTCACCAGGCATTGTCCGTCTCCCGGTGCGCACCACCCGGACGACGTGCTCTTCCCAGCCCGCATATCTCACGCACGTCCCGCTGCGACCGCGGAGACGCCCGCCGGTTGAGCGTTTCTCGCGGCGGCGCCGAGAAACGTGCCACGAGCACACCGTCCCACCCTGGTCGAAACACCACGCTGGCGGGTGCCTCCACGGTCTCGCGACGAAAGTCCCCGGAGATGCGGGCTCGAAACATGAAGCAAGCATGGCTCGTGAGAGGCACGTTCGCCAGTGTCGAGAATACCGCCGTAAACAATATACCGCCGGGTGCGACGCCCCGGCACTGCAGCGGCCGGCCCGTGAACGCCGTGGCTCGGAGAGGCTGCTATCATGACGTCGTGCGGGAGGGCTCATGAGCACACGCTATCACCCACGCAACAAGATCCGGTTCGTGACGGCCGCCGCCCTCTTTGACGGCCACGACGCGGCGATCAACATCATTCGCCGGCTGCTCCAGGCCCACGGCGCCGAGGTCATCCATCTCGGCCACGACCGTTCGGTCAAGGACATCGTCGACGCCGCCGTCCAGGAGGATGCGCAGGCGATCGCCGTCTCGTCCTACCAGGGCGGACACATGGAGTTCTTCACCTACATGATCGACCTGCTCAGGGAGCGGGGCGCTGGCCACATCCGCGTGTTCGGGGGCGGTGGGGGCGTGATCATTCCGCGCGAAATCGCCGAGCTCGAGGCGTACGGCGTCGTCAAGATTTTCTCCCCGGAAGACGGCCGCCGACTCGGCCTCGACGGCATGATCGACGCGATGATGGAGGCGGCCGACTTCGATCCCGGCGATCTCGGCGCACCGGCGGCCCAGCTGACCCCCGAGCGATGGCTCGATATCGCCCGGGCCATCACCCTCGTCGAGGAAGGGCGCGATCTCGAGATCCCCTCCACCGGAAATCACGCGCCGGCCATCGGGCTGACGGGAACGGGCGGTGCGGGCAAGTCGTCCCTGACGGACGAGATCGCCCGGCGATTCATCAACGATTATCCAGATCTCCGGGTCGCCATCCTCTCGATCGATCCGACCAAGCGGAAGACCGGCGGCGCCCTGCTTGGCGACCGGATCCGCATGAACGTGCTCGGATCGGATCGCGTCTTCATGAGATCGCTCGCGACGAGGCAGGCCCACCGTGCCCTGTCCGAAAACATCGAGCGTTCGATCGCCGTCTGCCGGGCCGCCGGATTCGACCTCGTCCTGGTCGAATCGTCCGGCATCGGGCAGGCCGATTCCGAAATCGTCGACATCTCCGATTTTTCGGTGTACGTCATGACACCGGAGTACGGCGCCCCGATGCAGCTCGAGAAGATCGAGATGCTGGACTACGCCGACTTCGTCGCGATCAACAAGTTCGACCGACCCAAGGCGCTCGACGCCCTGCGGGACGTCCGCAAGCAGTACCGCCGTTGCCACGATCTCTTCGAGGGACCAGCCGACGACGAGCTTCCCGTGTACCCGACCATCGCGAGCCAGTTCCACGATCACGGCGTCAACGCCCTCTACCTCGCCATCCTCCGCCGGCTTGCGAACGATTTCGGATCCGCGTGGGAGCTCGAGACGACCCACGCCGAGCCGGCCGGCATTCCCCAGCGTCACCCGATCATCCCGCCGGAGAAGACCGGCTATCTCCGCGACATCGCCCGGACCGTGCGGTCGTACAAGTCGTGGGCCCGGGACCAGGTTGCGACTGCAGACAGGCTGTACCAGCTCACCGGCGCCCGCGCCATCCTGTGCGCAGCCAACGGCTCCGACGAGCATGACGACCTGTGGAAGCTCTTCGAGGAGGTCGCCAGCGGGAAAGCGGCCCACGAACCGCAGCTCGCGGACATCGACGCGGAGATCCGGCGCCTGGCCCATAACCTCGATGACGATTCGAGGAACCTGCTGGCCGCGTGGCCCGAAATCGTCAAGGAATTCGCCGGCACGGAGTTCTCCTATACGGTCCGGGGCAAGGAGATCCACGTTCCGCTGACAACCGTTTCGCTCGCCGGCACCGGTATCCCGAAGGTCAAGCTGCCCGAGACCGGAGTATGGGGCGAGATCCTGCGGTACCTCCTGCTCGAAAATGTCCCCGGCGCCTTTCCGTATACCGCGGGCGTCTTCCCGCTCAAGCGAACCGGCGAGCTGCCCACGCGGATGTTCGCGGGCGAAGGCGGCCCCGAACGGACGAACCGGCGATTCCACTACCTCTCCGACGGCCAGGGGTTCGCCCGGCTTTCGACCGCGTTCGATTCCGTCACCCTGTACGGCGAGGACCCGGCCACACGCCCGGATATCTACGGCAAGATCGGCGAGGCCGGCGTGTCGATTTGTACGGTCGAGGACATGGAACGGCTGTTCGCCGGATTCGACCTCTGCTCCCCGGCCACATCGGTCAGCATGACGATCAACGGTCCCGCACCGATGATGCTGGCCATGTTCTTCAACGCCGCGGCGCGCCAGCAGGCCCGCAGGAGGCTGATCGAGTCGGGCCGGCTCGAAGCCGATCCCGAAGAAGCGCTCCATCCGATCGCCGGGGGCAAGGGCTGGGACGCGCTCGCTCCCCTCCTCGAGCCGGGGGAATGGGACGAGATCTTCAGCGACACCATCAAGGTCGTCCGGGGAACCGTCCAGGCGGACATCCTCAAGGAGGATCAGGCGCAGAACACGTGCATCTTCTCGACCGACTTCGCCCTCAGGATGATGGGCGACATCCAGAGCTACTTCGTCGGTCACGACGTCCGGAACTTCTACTCGGTTTCGATCTCCGGCTATCACATCGCCGAAGCCGGGGCGAACCCGATCACCCAGCTCGCCTTCACGCTCGCCAACGGGTTCACCTACGTCGAGTACTACCTCGCGCGCGGCATGCACATCGACGAGTTCGCCCACAACCTGAGCTTCTTCTTTTCCAACGGCATGGACCCCGAGTACACGGTCATCGGCCGCGTCGCCCGCAGGATCTGGTCGACCGCAATCCGCAACCGGTACGACGGCAACGAACGCTCGCAGAAGCTCAAGTACCACATCCAGACCTCGGGCCGCAGCCTGCACGCGATGGAGGTCGACTTCAACGATATCCGCACGACGCTCCAGGCGTTGCTGGGGATGGCGGACAACTGCAACTCCCTCCACACCAACGCGTACGACGAGGCGATCACCACCCCGACCGAGGAGTCGGTCCGGCGGGCCGTCGCCATCCAGCTGATCAACGCCTTGGAGTTCGGCCTGCTGAAGAATGAGAACCCCTGGCAGGGCTCCCACTTCATCGAGTGGCTGACGGACTACGTCGAGGAAGCAGTTCTCGACGAGTTCGAGCGCCTCGCGGAACGCGGCGACGTGCTCGGGGCGATGGAGACCATGTACCAGCGCTCGAAGATCCAGGAGGAATCCCTCCACTACGAGCGGCTCAAGCACACCGGCGAGCTTCCCATCGTCGGCGTCAACACTTTCGTCCGCGAGGGAACCGAGACGGCCGCCGAGGCCGACACGATGGAGCTTTCACGCTCGTCGAGGGAGGAGAAGGACGCCCGGCTCGCGCACCTCGCCGATTTCCACGCCCGCCACGCCTCGCAGGCGCCCGAAGCCCTGAAACGCCTGCAATCCGTGGCCCGTTCCGGCGGCAACATCTTCGAAGAGCTGCTCCGAAGCGTCCAAACGTGCTCCCTCGGCCAGATCACCCACGCCCTCTTCACGGTTGGAGGCCAGTACCGGCGGAACATGTAGGTGCGATTCGTTGCACGAATCGCAACGTGCAGCCCGGGGACGGGCTGCAATGGCATGTAGAATGGGAACGTGACGATCCTTCGAACCGCGATGGCATACCCCGCTCGAGAAGATGCTGAAAGAGAGCCGATTCGCATCATCGCTGACGATCGGGAGAAGCGATCTGTGTGTTTCGAGGCGCTGGAGGCGGATCCGGAGGTCGAGGTGGAGGTGCGGCGACTCGGGGTCGGGGATTATGCCGTTGCCGATCGCATCCTGGTCGAACGGAAGACGGTGCCTGATTTTGCAGCTTCCTTGATCGACGGGAGGCTTTTTCGCCAGGCGGCCCGGCTTGCCTCACAGGTTGAGCTTTCCCCTTTCATCCTCCTCGAAGGCACAGCACGGGAGGCCGCCGCGACGGGGGTGTCGCGTGCAGCGCTCCTTGGCGCCGTCACCACCATCAGCGTCATTCTTGGCATCCCACTTCTCAGAGCCGTCGACGGCCATGAATCCTCACGCATCCTCGTGTATGCCGGAAGGCAGATCCAGGCCCACAGAAAGGGCCGGTGGAAGCGGGGCGGATACCAGCCCAAGAGCAAGGCCAAGATCCAGATGTTGATGCTCCAAGCCGTTCCAGGCATCGGACCTCAAAGGGCAAAATCCCTCCTCGAGGTTTTTGGTTCGCTGGAGGCGATCCTCACCGCGCCAGCCGATGAGCTTGCCAGCGTCGATGGCATCGGGCAGAAAACGGCCATCACACTCACGTGGGTTCTTTCCCAACCGCGGCCTTCCGGATATGGCGTGCTGGCCGAGCTGGTCGACCCGTTGAACCCTTGAAACCTCCGGCAGACGCCTCCACCTGTCCGGCTGATTCCGGGATAACGGTCTCGTAACGAACGTGAAATACGCGGGTCAGGGAAGTGTTCCGTAGTAGCCGTGCCGTGTCGTCGCGCGGTATCCATCGACCTTGACCTCGATGCTTCGCCACTTTCTGCGTCCGATGCCCGATGTCGTGAAGGTGAGGATGTACCTCGACGACAGCTCCTTGAGCAGGCGCGTGACTTCACGCGGCATCTGCTCGACGGACGGCACTCTCTCGTACCGTCCCCCGCTGAGCTCCGCAATCAGTTGGAGCACTTCCTCGTAGGTCGCCCCACCCGTTTCCACCGTTCTTGGGGGCGGCTCGACGCCGATGACGTAGATCGACGTCTTGAGCCTTTGCGCGAGCGTCGTGGCTTCATTCGAATCGATCTTCGACGCATCGTCCACACCGTCCGTCAGCAGGATCACCGCCCTCCGGGGATGCGAGGCGGTTGCAACAACCTCGGGCACCTTCTCGATCATGTCGTACAGGGCCGTGGTGCTCCACGGACGAATCGACTCCAGAATCCTCGGCAACAGGTACCAGTCCATCCCGAAAGGGAAGCGTTCCAGGACCTTGCCGCCTCCGAACGTCCACAGGGCATACTCATCCCCCGGACGGCGCGCCTTGAGAAACGCCATGATCAGGTCGCGGCACGCCGTGATCTTCGAGCCTTCCATCGACCCGGACGTATCCAGGATGAAAGCGAGGCTGAGCGGAAGATCGCTCTCGCGCTCGAGATCCTGAATCCTGATCTGCATCCCGTCGACGAACAGGTGGAACCGGCTTCGCGAGACGTGATCCATGACGTGTCCCTTACGGTCCCGAACCGTCACGGGGATAACAACGGCATCGACCTGCATCGCCCCGTGATACTGGGCGGCGCCCGGGGCTGCACAACCGGCAGCCAGGAGGACCGCGAGGATCACGCGCCGTCTCATCGTCAGGTGCCCGGTTTCCGCCAGCGCATGCTGATCAACGTACCCCTCTCGACCCGGCCGGTCTCCAGGTTCAGGAAGGGGGATTCCAGCCGGACACGCGGCAGGTTCCCGCGCTGCGGCAAGACGACGATCCGGACCCGGCCCGGCGGCACGGGCGACGGCGGCACGGGATGGCCGAGATCGGCCGCGACTTTCCTCACCGTGGCAAACATCGCAGCGGCCGGGGTCGAGGTCACGCGTTCTTTCGCCTCGCCGGCGCCGTATTTTCGGGCGTAGAACGTAAAAACGGCGGGCAGCTTTCCCGAGCTGAAGCACACCCACTGCGCGTCCTTCCCGGAGCGGTGTGCGAGCTCGCGGCGCAGCTTCTGATACACGGGCTGCCAACGAGCCTCGGGCGGCAGGGGAAACTCGGGCGCGGGCGCGCCGGCAGACCACAGCACGATCGGTTTGGCGGGCACGTGAACGGACCGCCTCCCGCAGCCGGCTGCCGCCAGGAGCAGCATCGCCAACACCGCCGGAGCTGGACGCCGCATGGTCACTCCGGCGGCACCAGGATGTCGCGGACATCCTTGCCACACGCCTCGCGGTACCGGTCCTTGAAGCTCCGGGCGCCGCCGGTAGATTCGTCGAGAAAGATCCGTTCGATCCTGCGCGAGGGGATAAACACCGTCGACGGGCCGATCAGCGGTTCGGCGCCCGTGATCTCCTGATGCAGCCAGTCTTCCACGGAATTGATGTCAAGCCCGCGAACGACCGCCCCGACGTTGTCGAGGCGCAGCAAGACCCCCCACAGCTTCTCCCGCGGGTTGCCGCAGCTGAGAACGACGATGGCGCCCTCGTCAATCATCATGACCGGAATTCCTCCCGGCTGCAGGCTGGGAAAGCTCGATCAGGACGCCTCCAGCGGATTTCGGATGAATGAAACACACCAGGGCGCCACCCGCGCCGGGTTGCGGCTCGTCGGAGAGGAGCTGCACACCGCTCCCGCGAAGACGGCGCATCACCGCCCTGATATCTTCGACCTCCACGCAGACATGGTGAAGCCCCGGCCCGCGCCGTTCGAGGTGCCTGGCAACCGGCGAGTCCGGTCCAAGCGGTTCGAGCAGCTCGATCCTGGCCGTTCCGGCCGGCAGCATGGCGACCCGGACGCCCTGCCCCGGGACCGTCTCGATGCCGGCCGCCTCGAGCCCGAGCGCCCGGTACAGATCGAGGCTCTCGTCGATCGAGATCACCGCGATGCCGAGATGGTCCAGACGTCCCTCGCTCATCGTCTCAAGCCTACCACGGGGCCTCGTGGAGCAACTCCGTGGCCGCGGTATACGGATCGACGCCCCCGGATGCCACGGCCGTGATCGCCCGGTCGAGAGCCTCCCGTCCCCGGTCCTGCACGCGCTCCCACAACAGGCCCTGGATGGCGCGCTCCAGGCGTCGGGCCGCCCGGGCACGCCGGACGATTTCCCGCCGTCCGCCGTCGGCCATGTACCGTTCGTGCTCGCCGAGCGCGTCGGCCAGGCTTGAAATCCCCCGGTGCTGGAGGGCAGAAACCAGGAGGACCGGCGGCTGCCAGGCGTCGGGAGGGAGAAGATCGAGCATGGCCTGGAGATGCGCTGCGACCTCGTCCGCGCCTGGAAGATCGGCCTTCGTCACGGCGAAGATATGGGCGATCTCCATGATGCCCGCCTTGGCCACCTGGACGTCGTCTCCCAGGCCTGGCGGAACGGTCAAGACCACGGTGTCCGCGAGGTGCATGACATCCACCTCGTCCTGGCCGGTTCCTACCGTCTCGACGAGCACGATCGGAAAACCCGCCACGGCGAACAGGTCGACTGCGTCCGCCGCCGACGCCGCGAGCCCTCCCAGCGCCCCCCGGGTCGCCATCGAACGAACGAAGCAACCGGGCAGGCCGGCGAGCCGGCTCATCCTCACCCGGTCTCCGAGGACGGCTCCCCCCGAAAACGGGCTCGATGGATCGACCGCCAGGACCGCAACGCGGCCCATGCCGTTTGCCAGCTCGACACCCAGCTCCTCGACGAGGGTGCTCTTCCCGGATCCCGGAGGCCCGGTAATCCCGATGACCCGTACGTCCGCGGGAACCGGCCGAATGGCCGCGAGAAGCTCCCTGGCCGCCGGTCCGCCATTCTCGACGATGGTGAGCGCCTTCGCCAGCGCTCGGGGCGCTGCGCGGCGCACGCCATCATGAATCTCGTCGAGACTCACGCGCCTACCTGGACTTCGCGGAGGATTTCCCGCGCGATGACCAGCCGCTGGATCTCGCTGGTCCCCTCGCCGATCGTACACAGCTTGGCGTCCCGCCACGCCCGTTCCACGGGATACTCCTTCGTGTAGCCGTATCCGCCGAGCACCTGGATCGCTTCCTCCGCCACCTTCACCGCGGTTTCTGAGGCGTAGAGCTTGGCCATCGCCGAGAGCTTTGTGCTTTTCAGGCCGCTTTGCTTGGCCCACGCGGCCTGGATCGTCAGCAGGTGGGCCGCCTCGACCATCGTCGCCATGTCCGCCAGCTTGCCACGGATCAGCTGAAAGGCGGCAAGCGGTTTGCCGAACTGCTCGCGAACGGGAGCGTAGGCCAGGGCTGCGTCGAGCGCGCCGCGGGCGATGCCGACCGAGAGCGCCGCGATCGAGATCCTCCCGCCATCGAGGATCTGCATCGCCTGGATGAATCCATCACCCTCTTTGCCAAGGATGTTGGACGCGGGAATCCGGCAGTTGTCGAAGGTCAGCCCCGCGGTGTCCGAAGAACGCATCCCGAGCTTGTTCTCCTTCTTTGCCCCTTCGACGCCCGGCCGGTCCAGTGGAACGATGAACGCCGAGATGCCATGGTGCTTCTCCTTGCTGGGATCCGACCGCGCCATGACGACCGCGACATCTCCGGCGGACGCGTGCGTGATGAACGTCTTCGAGCCGTCGAGAACCCACTCATCGCCCTCGCGGCGGGCTTTCGTCCGGGTTCCTCCCGCGTCGGATCCCGCCCCGGGCTCCGTCAAGCCCCACGCCCCGATCCACTGGCCGCTCGCCAGTTTCGGAAGGAACTCCCGCCGTTGCTCCTCGGACCCAAACGCATAGATATGCCCCGTGCACAGGGAGTTGTGGGCAGCAACACCGAGGCCAACGCCGCCGTCCGCCGCCCCAATCTCCTCGAGAATCGTCACGTATTCGATGTAACCGAGGCCCGCGCCTCCGTACTCCTCGGGAATCAGAACGCCGAGCATGCCGAGCTCGCCGAGTTTGGAAAAAAGCTCACGGGGAAAGGTCTGCCTCTCATCCCAGTCCGGCGCATGGGGAACGATCTCTTTTCTCGCAAAATCACGAACCATCTCTCGAATCGCCAGTTGATCCTGCGTGAGCTTCAGGTCCACAGGAGGCTCCTTTCTGCGGAAAACCCGCCTCGAAGATAGCCGCATTGTACTCCCAACCCCGGCGGGACAACCACCCGGAGACCCTCGCCGGCGATCCGTCGCACGCCCTCCGGCGAGGGAAGCCAGGAGCGACAGGCGTCCACCGGGAAGGTACAAACCCGTTCAGCGCGTGGCGGCGGCGTCCTTTTCGGGTTCCCAGGCTGCCAGGGCCGTTCCGGGGTAGTACGTTGCCAGGATTTGATCGAAGGTCATGCCGGCCCGGGCCAGGCCGTACGCGCCGTTCTGGCAAAGACCCACGCCGTGGCCCCAGCCGCGCCCGAGGAAGCGCACGGCCGCGGTGCCGTCCGGTTGGGCGATCTTGTGGAACGTGAAGAACGTCTCCGGGAGCCCCAGGGCCTGGCGGACGGCGAAACCGGACCACGTCTTCCGCCGCCCGGACCGGTCGAATGCCTCCAGGCCGATGACCCGGCCGCTCGCGGAACGTTTGGTCACTTCGAGACGCGCAAGGTGTGGCAGACCGAGCCGTTTCGCCAGAGCGCTCCATGGGACGACCCGGGTCCAGCTCCGCCACGACGAACGGCGATCGGCCTGGGCGCCGCCCCCGGACCGCACGACGACGAGGGCCAGCACGTCCTTCCCCTTCGTCCATCGCTCCAGCGTAACGCCTGGAAGAAACGCGGCATGGTCCACCCGGCGGACAACGTCATCCCAGCGTTCGTACAGCGGAAGCTCCTGGGGCAGCTGCTCCGCATGATCGGCGCGGCGCGGGAAGATGCCGACCCCGTCCGGCCGCGGCACCGCCTCGCCCCGCTCGCGCTGAACGATACCCTGGACCCGGAGCACGGCGAGCGCCGCCGCGCCGGCCCAGCCCTTCTGCCACGCCGCCGCCGGAGGTGGGTCGAGCGTGATACGGAAGAGATCGGCGAGATGCAGCAACTGATCGACGCTCGTCCCGCCTCCACCGAGAACCGTGCCGGCGGCCGCAAGGCCGGCCGCCCGGAGAAGGCTGCGGGCGAGCTCCTCGGGATTCGCCGGACGTGCGTGGGATGCCGGGCCACCGCAGGCCGCCGCCACGGCGCGAACGAGCCGCTCCGGCGAAGCGTCAGCCTTCAGGCCGAGCGCCCGCCGGGCAAGCTCCGCGTCAAAGCGTCTCCTCGGCATCCACCCGCGCGGGGCGCCCACGCCGCTCAACGCGAGCGGCCGCTCCCAGGCGCACGCAACGCCCGTCAGGTACGGCGCCGCACGGGCCGGAAAGAGGGCCGCCGCATCTTCCGTGTGGCCTCCGCACGTCGAGGTATACATCGCGTCGATCGGCTGGCCGTCGTAGACGGCGATCAGGCCGGCCGTCTCCTCGACCGCCCGGTCGGTGAGAGGATGCTCCACGCCCGTGCCTCCGTAGACCTGGCACGACGGCGTCGCGCACAGGTCGTACCCTTCGTCGTCGTGCGCTCCTACGTGGGCCACGGTGTACGTCCTGGCCGCAACCGCCTGGGCCTCGAGGGCCGCAAGTTGGGGGAACGCGGACGGCCCCATCTCCGCGGGAACGACGCCCCTCAGGTACGCTTCAATGTTGAGCTCGTTGATCACGAGCAGGGCGCCGTGCGACACGCGCAGGTCAAACCACCCACGGTAGCTCTTCGAACCGGCGGCGGTCGGCCACGCGCCTGACGGCTCGATGCGCATCCGGGCCGCCTCGATTTCGTTGCCGGCGATGTCGCGAAGCTGCACCGGGCCGGCGCTTCCGGTTTTGAAGGCATCCTGAAACCCAAGGCCCGCCAGCTTCGCCTTGATCCCGGAAGGAGACGGAGTCGTCCACCGCACCGTCACCCGGACCAGGTGGTCCTTGCCAACGGTGCGCTGAATCCGGACGGCATCGCCGAGCTTCTCCTGCAGCACAGCCACGGCTCCGGCGGCGCTCGCCGGGTCCTTCCACGCGCCAACCTGCCAGACCGGCTGAGCCGCGACCGTCACGGTCAACGGCCCCCATGCCCAGGTCTTCTCAGCACCCCAGCTCACCCGGTAGGGCCGGCCCGGCTGTGGAAAAACGAAGGGCCGCGACGTGCGCGCGAGAAGCACCCGGACCCGCGGAAGCGCGGTGTCGGAGGCCGGCGCTGGGAGTGGTGCGACCGGCGCGGGCGGTGGAACGGGAGAGGCGACGGGGGGAGCAACGGGCGCCACCGGCACGGGCGAGGGCGATATCGATGGCGTCGGCGCCGTTCCTGGATGGGGCGTGGCCACCGGCCGGACCGATGAGCACGCGCCGGCGGCGGCGAACACCACCAGGATCCACCAGCGTTTCATCGCCCGCCCCGTTCGGCGGCATGGGCCAGGCGTTCCCTCCTGTAATCGCCTCCGCGCAGCTCCACCCTGCGGCACATCTCGTACAGCCGCGACCTGATGCGTGCCGAAACCCTGTCGGCAAGCGCCTCGCTGCCCACGCCCGGCGTGTCGGTGAAGTTCGTCGTGAAGATGCTGATCCGCCCCTGGAGGTAACGAGTGTTGACGAGGTAGTAGAGCAAGTCCATCACCCAGGGGGTCACCTTGCCGGCACCAAGCTCGTCAAGCACGAGCAGCTCGGCCTCGATCAACGGCCTGAGAATATCCCGGCTTGATCCCGAGCCGCCGAACGTCATCTGGATCTCGAGCACCAGGGACGTAAAATCGGCGAACCGCCCTGGGATGCCGCGCGAGGCGATCAGCTCACGCAGGGCCGCCACGGCCAGGTGGGTCTTCCCCGTTCCCACCGGGCCCATGATAAGCAACCCCTTTTCGACGTTCGGGTACAGATCGACGAACTCCTGCACGATCTTCCGTGAACGGTTGAGCGTCGGATCGTTCGGATTCCAAATCTCGAAGTTCTCCAGGCTGCAGTGCCGGTACCTCGCCGGGATGCCCGCTGCTGCCAGGAGCCGCTTCTTTCGTTCATGCCCGGCGCACACGCACGGCCGGACCATCTCGATCCCGTCCTCAACGACCAGCACCCAGCCCGTCCCACCGCACTTGGGACACACCTTGCTGTTGTCAGCGTCATTCATCATGTCCCGAGTATACCGTTGTCATGCTGCCAGCTCAGGCGTACGGCCCAACGGTCCGGTCACGCTCAGTCGAGAGATCGCGGCACCCCTGCTCGCGGATCCTTCGTATACAGGTCGGCGACACGCCTCGCGATTTCCTTGCCGGCCGGCGATACGACCTTCGGAACGACGATCTGCACCGTGTACAGGTGATCTCCAAAAGCCCGGGTCTTCAGGTTGCGCGCGCCCTTGCCGCGCAGGCGGAAGGTCTGCCCCGACTGTGTCCCGGGGGGCACCGTTGCACGAACCGGCCCATGAATCGTTCCAACCTCGATCTTCGCGCCGAGATAGGCCTCCGGGAATGTCACCGGCACGGTGGTCCGGATGTTGTCGCCCTCCCTCTTGAAGAACGGGTGCGGCCGCACCTTGACACGAACGTACAGATCACCCGTACGGCCTCCCAACGTTCCCTCGGCGCCCTTCCCCGAGACCCGGATCTTCGACCCGTTCTGGACGCCTTCGGGGATCTTGATCCGGAGCCGTTCGGTCGAGATCACAACGCCCGCCCCGTGACAGGCGGGGCATACCCTGCCATGGACGTTCCCGGCGCCACCACACGTGGAACACGTAATCTGACGCTGGACCGGAAGCACGGCCGTCGTCCCCCTGACCGCATCCTTGAAATCAATCTCGATGATCATCTCCTGGTCGGCGCCGGGACGTGGCCGTGGCTTTCGCCGGGTGCTCCGGCCACCTCCGAAAATCTGGCCGAAAAGGTCGCCGAGATCCTGGAACCCTCCCATCTCCTCTGCGCGGCCGAAGCCTCCAAAATCGAAATGAAATGGACCGGCGTCTTGCCACACCCCGGCCCTGCGCGCGTAGGCGGATGGATCGAACCCCTCACCGCGGTCGAACTCAACGTGGCCGAAGGTGTCGTACTGTTTCCGCTTCTCGGGATCCGAGAGAACCGTATACGCCTCCTGGATCTCCTTGAACTTCAACTCGGCATCTTTGTTTCCAGGGTTGACGTCGGGATGGTACTTCCGGGCCAACTTCCGGTAGGCCTTCTTGATTTCCGCCGCACTCGCATCGCGGGCAACACCGAGGATCTTGTAATAGTCTCCTGCCACAGCTCCCTCCGCTGGTCAAATATGAGTGATCCATTGTAAAATTTCAACCCCGCAGGCATCGGCGCGGTTGGCGCCACCGCGAGAAACGCCGCCCAGGCGTATTCGCGCGGTCGCAGCAGGAAGTCGGTGAGAGATGCGGGTCAAAGGGCGCACGTCTTGAGGTCAAGATCACGGTACAATACCATCCGCCAATGATGAACGATCCCTCTCGTGCATGCTGCTTGCTGACTGTGCTCGTTCCTCTTCCAGGACGAAGGCGATGGGTGACGCCCTTTATCCTCGGAGCGCTCCTGCTCGTCATGACGAACATTCCATGGATCGTTGCGCGCCTGGGCGTGCACGTTCCGGCATCGCATGCCTTGGGAGCAATCCCTTCCACCGTTCTGCTCGGCGGCAACCTGCTGGCGATCGTCTTCCTCGCAATCGCGGCTCTTCGTCTTGTGATCGATGTCGATCCAGCCCGGCGGATGGCCGGAAGGCTTCAGCGACGCGGCGATGATCGAGGCGCAGCTGAGATCTACCTGCGCGCCGGAAACCTGAAGGCCGCGTTGAAGTCCTTCAAGCGCGCGCGCGCCTGGACCGATGCCGCGAAGATCGCCCGGTCCCTCGACCAGAAACGCGACGCCGCCGACCTCTTCAGGAGGGCCGGCGGACAGCATCTCACGGAGGCCGCCCGGCTCTACGGCCAGCTCGGCGATGATGAAAAGGCGAGACAGTGCTACCAGGAGCTGGCCCAGTGGCACGTCAGCTCCGAACGGTACGCCCAGGGAGCTGTCGCGTGGTTCAAGGCCGGCGAGCCGGTGCGCGCGGCTCGAGCCGCTGAGCTCGCTCTCGACCGGGGTCAGCTCCGTCCTGGAATCGAGGAATACCGCATCGCCGTCCGGGCAGCCGAGCATGCTCGGAACCATGCACTTCTCGCACGCCTCGCCGAACAGATTTCCGACTTCAAGCGGGCCGCTGATTACTGGGCGGCCGCGGGGGAGCACACCCGGGCCGCCAAGGCGCTGATTCGAATTGGGAATCTCCCCCAGGCAGCCGATCACCTCGATCGTGCCGGCCAAAAGCGGCAGGCCACGACGCTGCTCTACCGTTTCGTCAAGGAGCGGGCGGCACAGCGCCGGCACGTCGCGGAACCAGTGGCCGGCACGAGAATTCCCGGTGAAGAACAGTCGTCCTTCGGCCAGTTGGCCGTTCAAACGCTCGCCAGGCTGAAGGAGCTCGGAATGGACGGCGAGTACGTCGAGCTTCTTCGGGAGCTGGGGCGCGTGGATGAGGCAGTAAACTGGCTGGCGACCCATGAGAAAACCGCGGAGGCGGCCGATTTTGCCTACCAGGCACAGAGATGGGACCTGGCCGCCCCCCTCCTGGAAGAGCTCGGCAGGTGGGGTGAAGCCAGCGACGTGTACGAGCTCATGGGCGATTTGTCAAACGCGGCACGCTGCGCCGAGACGGGAGAGGAGGACGATCGCGCCCTGGCCTTGTACCAGAGGATCGGAGACCGTGCCGCAGCGGCACGCTGCATGGCGCGTCTCGGAGAGGTGCAGGGCGCCCTCAAGGAGCTCGTCTCCATTGGAAGCTTCGATGAAGCGTGGGAGCTTCTCCGTCTTCAACCGGGCCGCGTTCCCGACATTCCGGAGGTCATCGTCAAGCTGGCGGAGGAGCTGCACGCTCGTGGAGATCTGTACGACGCCATCGCCTGCCTTCAAAGGGCCGTCGCCGGCGTCGCGCTGACGCCTACCAGGATCCCGCCGGCGCTCACACTGGCACGCTTCCTGGTTGAAGCCGGAGATCTTCAAGCTGCGATGGGGCAGATCCACCGGATCCTGGAGCTCGATTACTCGCATCGCCCGGCGCAGGAGCTCGGCAAGAAGATCCAGCGGTTGCTGGCCGTTCGCTCCCCGGCCGAAACCCAGGCGCCGGAGATGACGCGTTCCTCTCCTCTCATCCCCTCATCCGGGGAGCACGAACGCTACGAGATCCTCACCGAGCTTGGCCGCGGGGGCATGGGCGTCGTCTTCAAGGCCGTTGATCGGAAGCTGGAGAGAGTCGTCGCCGTCAAGGTTCTCCGCACGACGTCGCCCGCCGAGGCCGAGCGTCTGCAGCGCGAAGCCAAGGCCGCCGCAACGCTCAACCATCCTTCCATCGTCACTGTCTACGATTTCGAACAGGCGCTCGGTTCCTACTTGATCGCCATGGAGTACGTCGACGGACAGCCCTTGGACAGGGTACTCAAGGACAATCCGGAAAGGCTCCGGGCCAACCTCACCACGATCCTGCCGGAGTTGGCCGAGGCGGTCGCCTACGCCCACGATCAGAAGGTCATTCACCGGGATCTCAAACCCGGCAACATCTTGCTGACAGCCAACAACAGGGTCAAGATCTTCGACTTCGGCATCGCGACCCGCCTCGACAAGAGCGGGGGTGAAGCCGCTCGAATCTGCGGAACGCCGTTCTACATGGCCCCTGAACAGATTCGCGGGGCCGTTCCGACGCCGGCCAGTGACATCTACTCGCTTGGAGCCACCTTCTATCACCTGGCAACCGGTCAACCGCCGTTTTCACGGGGGAACGTCCTGGAGGCCCACCTCAAACAGAAGCCGCCCGATCCTACCGAGGCGGCCCCGTGGCTCCCGCCCGACCTGTCCAGGATCATCCTGAAGTGCCTGGAAAAAGACCCGGTCGACCGGTATGCAGACGCTCACGAGCTCTACCGCGATCTCATGCGCGTCCAGAAGGTCGGCCGTGCCGGCGCTGACGAGAATGGCGGATGATGCAGGGCATGAAGCTCCGCGTGATGTGGCGCCGTCCCGAGGTCCGGTTTCTCGTCGTCTTCGTGATAATCCTCAGCGCCGCCTTCACCACCGTCGCGCTACGCCCGGTGAACGATGCCGTGGTTGTTCCGTACACGCGGTGGGTTGCAACGGTCTCGGGGCATCTCCTGGGGCTCTTCGGAGAGAAGATCTCGATCAACGGGTGTTCCCTGAGCTCGCCCCGGTTCTCCGTAACGATCTACAACGGGTGCAACGGCCTGATCGCAACCCTGATCCTGCTGTCAGGCGTGCTCGCCTTCCCCGCCCGCTGGACCGGCAAGCTGATCGGCGTCATTGGCGGTATCCTGGCGATCCAGATCATCAATCTGATCCGGATTGTCTCGCTGTTCTACATCGGTGTTTTCGCACCGAAGCTCTTCAATCAGGCTCATATCTACATCTGGCAGTCGATCGTGATCCTCGCCAGCGTGGCCCTGTGGATCGCGTGGGCGCGGCACTTCGGGGCCGTCCCATCGGGAAATGAGTAACACCTACCGGACCTTTGTGCGCCGCCTTCCGGCCGCGTTCCTCGCCGGCCTCGTCATCTGGCTCCTCCTTCGCCCGGCCCTCGACGGCGGAGTGAGCTGGCTTGCTCAAACCCTCATTCGTTCCTTCGAATACCCAAAGGTGACCCGTCTCGTCCCCGTCAACCACCGCGCGGAGGTCCGGCGGGCGGATTTTCGTGCCGACTCGAAAATCCCGGCCATCCCACTGACCACGGTCCATTTCAACACCATTGTCCTCCTCGCCCTGTACCTGGCGCTCCCCCGTCCCTTCTCACGCCGCCAGCTCGAGCGTCTCTTCATGGGGTGGGTCGTTCTATTCCTCTTGCAAACGGTGAACCTCGTGGCACACGTCACGTTCATGTATGCCACGGCCTTTGGCGCGTGGAGCACGATGCACTACTCGGCGTTCGCCCGGAACTTCTGGGGATACCTCCAGTACTTCACAGACCTTCCGGGACAGCTCAGCGCTCCATTTCTCATCTGGATCGGCTTCGACTGGGACCTGTTCACACAGATCGTCACATTGAGATCCTCAACGGCACCTGAAAAACCCGGCGGTGGCACGAAAAAAATCGCCCCTGGAGGCGCAAGGCGAAGGAAGAAAAAGCGATGAGGATCTCAAAGAGGATCGCATCCGGCTGCTATGATGGCGGTGGCACCGTCTGAGCCGGAGTGGCGGAACGGTAGACGCAGAGGACTTAAAATCCTTTGGCCGTAAGGCCATGCGGGTTCGAATCCCGCCTCCGGCACCATTCCTGCGAGAACCGGACGTGCCCATCCCGGCGTGCCACCCGCGAGACCTCCGAAACCGCGATGTCGGCAATCCGGCCCATGCCGCCGGAGCGAGGCATCCCCTACCGCTCGATCTCCAACCCCTCCTCGACCTCGGGCTCCGGCTCGGCGAAGAGAATGGCCGACTGGCTGACCGGTACGAACATCGTGTGGGTGCGGCCCCTTACCTGGACCAGGAGCTGGTACCAGCCCTGGGGCGAGACGGCGACGAGCGTGGCCGCGGTACCCTTGGCATCGACCAGCGGACAGTACAACGAAACCTTCCCTGGAATCTCCATGGCGTCTCCTTCCCTCGTGCGACGAGTATACCGTCTC
>JAADFN010000122.1 GCA_013152895.1 Acidobacteriota bacterium
ATGGCATTCGGCGTGTTTTCTCTGTGCTCTCCCTGATCTCTATGGTAAACACCCGCCTCGCTATCGGTCGCGGCCGGCCTTCGGCCTTGCCCGCTTGGCTCGCCGGCGCGCTTTCGATTCTCGTCACCAGTTGCCGGGTGGATAGATCCACCGTCCGGATGTGACTCTGCGGGAGAGGTCTGAGGGTGCGCTCGCGAGGTGGTTGACGCGGTCAGGGCCCTGGTGGCGGGGCGTGCCGCGGTACGATGCGGGGGTGATGGAACGGACGCGGGACCGGCGGGTGGCGACGGCCCAGGTGATCGGGGCCGCGGTGTTGTTCTCCACCGGTGGGGCGGCGATCAAGGCGTGCAGCCTCTCGGGGTGGCAGGTGGCGTCGTTCCGCTCGGCCGTGGCGTTCGCCGCGGTGCTGCTGATGGTTCCTGCCGCGCGCCGGGGGTGGAGCCTCAAGACGCTGGCGGTCGCGCTGGCGTACGCGGCGACGATGATCCTGTACGTGCTGGCCAACAAGATGACGACGGCTGCCAACACGATCTTCCTGCAGGACACGGCACCGCTGTGGGTGCTGGCGCTCAGCCCGTGGCTCCTGCGGGAGAGGATCCACCGACGGGACCTGGCGTTCATGGCGATGATGGCGACCGGGATGGTGCTGTTCTTCGTGGGAGCTCAGCCGAGGTTCCATACCGCGCCGAACCCGGTGGGGGGCAATGTGCTGGCGGTGACGGCGGGGGTGAGCTGGGCGCTGACGATCATGGGTCTCAGGTGGCTTTCGAGCCGTCCGGGCGGGGGCGCGGAGGTCTCGGCGGCGGCGGTCGCGCTGGGCAACCTCGTCGCGTTCGCGGTGACGGTACCCCTCGCGCTGCCGGTGGTCCGGATCGGGGGTGGGGATCTCGCGATCGTCATCTTCCTCGGCGTCATCCAGATCGGCCTGGCATACGTCTTCCTGACGCGCGGGGTCCGTCACGTGCCGGCTCTGGAAGCCTCGCTCCTGCTCCTCATCGAACCGGTCCTCAACCCGGTCTGGGCGTGGCTGGCCCACGGGGAGCATCCCGGGGCGTGGGCGCTCGCCGGGGGGTTCGTCATCCTGGGCACGACGGCTCTCAAGGCGCTGGCCGAGGGCCGGATGGAGCGTGCCCGCGGCCGGTGAGACGCGGGCGCCGCGACGGTCCGGATCCCGAGACGATCACGCGCCGGGAACGAACGGGTTCGTGCGGCGCTCCTGGCCGATGGTCGTCGCCGGGCCGTGGCCGGTGATGACGCGCGTGGCGTCCGGTAGGGTGTAGAGCTGGGTGCGGATCGACTCGGCGAGCTGCTCGAACGATCCGCCCCACAGGTCGGTGCGGCCGATCGACCCGGCGAAGAGCACGTCCCCGGCGATCACCAGGGGCCTGGTCCCGCCGTGGACGACGAACGACACGCTGCCGGGGGAATGGCCCGGCGTGTGACGCACCTCGAGCTCGAAGCGGCCGACGGGGATCCTCAGGCCGTGCTCCAGCCAGAGGGTGGGCTCCGGTGGCTCTTCGGCGCTGATACCAAACATGCGGCCCTGCTCGGGAAGGCTGTGGTACAGCTCGAGGTCGCCCGGGTTGAGGCCGATGGGAATGCCGGGATCGAGTGCCTGGACGAGCCCGGCGGTGGCGCCCGCATGATCGATGTGACCGTGGGTGTGAAGCAGCGCGGTGACGTGCAGCCCGGCCGCGGCGATCCGCCTGGCAATGAGCCCCGGCTCGGCGCCGGGATCGATCACCACGAGCTCTCCGGAGAGCGTATCGCCCACGAGCGTGCAGTTGGCCTGAAGGGGCCCGGTTGGGAAAACGTCGAGCAACATACGATCCTCCTTCGCGCCTCCCAACCATACCGCAGCTGTGTTACCCTCCGCTCCATGACGAACGAGCTGACCCCCGCGGGTCTCCGCCGCCTGGCCGAGGATTTTCGCGCGCGTCACCGCCCGGATCGTGTCCGGGCGCTGCTGGTCGCGGGCTCGGGCCTGGAGTTCGAAGTGCCGGGTTGGCAGGCGGGAGAGACGATCCCCTTCGGCGATATCTTTCCGTTCCCCATCCAGACGCTCAAGGGGCACAGCGAGACGTTGACGCTCTGGCGAAGACGGGAGGAGACGCTGCTCGTGATGAACGGGCGCCTCCACCTGTACCAGGGGTACCGGCCGGAGGAGGTCGTCGCCCCGGTGCGCCTGGCCGCGCTTCTGGGTGCGGAGATGATGATCGCCACCAACGCGACGGGAGCGGCGGACCCGGCCATCACGCCGGGAAGCATCGTCGTCATCACGGATCACCTCAACCTCCAGGGGCGCAACCCGCTGGTCGGACCGTGGGCCCGCGAATTCGGCACGCAGTTTCCCGACATGAGCCGGGCCTACGACCCCGAGCTGATCGAGGTCGCCCGGCGTGCGGCATCGGCCGCGGGGTTCGAGGTCTTCGAAGGCGTGTACGCCGGGGTGCTGGGCCCGTCGTTCGAGACGCCGGCCGAGGTGCGCATGCTGCGGGGGCTCGGCGCCAGCGTGATCGGGATGTCAACGGTTCCAGAGGTCATCGCGGCCCGGCACATGGGCCTGCGTGTCGTGGCACTTTCGCTGGCGACGAATCCAGCGGCTGGAATCACGGCCGAGCCGCTGTCGCACGAGGACGTGCTCGAGGCCGGGAAGGCGGCCGCCGGCAGGCTCCGGGAGCTCGTGCGCCGGCTCGTGGAAGAGCTCATCCCAGACCAGTCCTGATGGGACGCATTCGCCTCGCTTCGCTCAAGCTCGCCGGCTTCAAGTCGTTCGCAGATCCGGTCGAGCTCGTGTTTCCCTCGGACATCACGGCCATCGTCGGTCCCAACGGCGTCGGCAAGTCGAACATCGTCGACGCCATCCTGTGGGTGCTTGGCGAGCAGAGCCCGTCGCTGCTCAGGCTCAAGGACATGAGAGACGTCATCTTCGCGGGCGCGCACGGCCGCAAGCCGGCGGGCGCGGCCGAGGTGGTCCTCAAGCTGGTCAGCGACGATGGCCGGTGGAGCTCCACCGGCGGCGAGCTGGTCATCAGCCGCCGCGTCATGCGCGGCGGCGGCTCCGACTACCGCCTCAACGGGCGCTCCGTCCGGCTGCGCGACGTTTCCGACGAGCTGCTCCGGATCGGCCTGGGCACCCGCGCCTATTCGATCATCGGCCAGAACCGGGTGGGACAGGTGCTCTCGGCGCGCCCGACCGATCGCAGGATGCTCCTGGAGGAGGCCGCGGGGATCACCCATTACCGCGCGCGCAGGCGCGACGCCGAGCTGAAGCTGGCCCAGACCCGCCAGAACCTCGAACGGCTCGACGACGTCATCGCCGAGGTCGATCGCTCGCGCCGTCAGCTCAAGCGCCAGGCGCGCCAGGCCGAGCGGTACCGCGCGCTGGAGGAGGAGCTTCGTAAGAAGCTGCGGGCGCTGTACGGCGTCAGGATCCGTGCGGCCGCCGCCCACCGCGAACGGGTGAGCATCGACCGGGCTCGCCTTCAGAACGAGACCGCTGCCGCGGCGTCCGCGCTTGGGGGCGCCGAGGCCGATCTCGCGGCTGCTCGGCAACGGCTGGAGGCGGCCCACACCGAGGTCGAGGCGGCGCGCAGCGAGGTGGCGGCGCTCGCGAGCTCCGCGGAACGGTTGAGCGCCTTCTTGGAGCGCTCGGCCGATCTTCTCGATAACCTGCGCGAATCGCTGGCCGCGGCGAAGAACCAGGCGGAAACGGCCGTCGCAACGCGGGAGACGCTGACCGCGCGGGAGGGCGAGGCGCGTTCCCGCCTGGAAGCGTTGGAGGCCTCGCTCGAGGAGATCGTGCAGAAGAAGCGTCGAGCCGCCCATGCCTCGAAGGCGGCGCGCGCGGCTTTTGCCGAGGCCGAACGGGTGGCGTCGCAGCAGCGGCAGACGCTGTTGCGGATGATCTCCGCCCTGACCGCGGCACGCAACAGGCTCAGCGACCTTGAACGTCAGCGCGACCGTTTGA
>JAADFN010000123.1 GCA_013152895.1 Acidobacteriota bacterium
CGGGATTGAGCGCGAGACGGGCTGCACGCTCGCGTGCAGAACGGCTCGGGATCAAGACCGCGGGCCGGCCACAGGCCGGGCCTCCCGGGCGTGCCCCTTCCTCAGCCGAGCCCTGCGCCCGCGTACCAGCGAAGGAGACACGAGAGGATCTGCCGGTTGCGGTTGAGATTCAGCGCCCTGTGGCGTTTCTCGGCTTCGAGCAGATCCGCAGCAAGACGCACCAACCCTTCCGCATGCCCATCTCCAGCCTCCACCGCCACCTCCATCGCAGCCATCGCGGCGATCTGGAACCCCGCAGGCTCCGGATCGAGCCGCCGCGCCGTCCGAAGCAGCCCGAGGACCTCGCCCCCCTGCGCCATCTCCAACCCCCGCTTCGCCGCGGCGACCAGCTCGGCAACCGCCGCGCCGGCCGCGGCCGCGGGCAGAAGCTCCACGGGCGTGCCGGCCTGGTCCTGTAGCCGGGCCATCGCGGCCGAACCGGGCAGCACGAGCCGCTGACACCGCGAACGGATCGTTGGCAGCACGGCCTCCGGATTGGCGGCCAGCAGGATAAACCGCACGTGGTCCGGCGGCTCTTCGAGCGTCTTGAGAAATGCGTTTGCAGCCTCGCGCCCGAACCGGTTCGCCTCGACGCCTTCGAGGATCCACACCCGGCTCATCCCCTCGAACGGCCGTCCGGGCGCGGCCTCGACGATGCCCCGGACCTGCTCGATGACGATCTGCCCCTTCTTGCCGTGCGCCCGGATCGCCGTCACGTCCGGATGCACACCGGAGCGCACCCGCCTGCAACTGGAGCAGGTGCACCCGGCCGGGGAACGTGCGGGGCAGGTCAACAGCGCGGCAAGCTCGACCGCCGCCCGCTCCCGCCCCATGCGCTCCGGCCCCCCCAGCAACAATGAACGGGGCATCCGGCCGGCGTCGCGGGCCGCTTCCAATCGCTCGAGAACCGGCGCGATGACCGTCTGAAGCTCGTCCGGCCCGAGCTCCTCGTCCGTCCACCACGGGGAAGGTTCGACGTCACTCACCGCAGCGCCTCCGGAAGCTCCGCCAGGACCCGTGCAAACACCTCGTCCGGGCTTCCGAGGGCATCGACGACACGTACCCGCTCCGGTTCCCGGCGCGCGAGCTCGAGAAAGCCGTCGCGCACCCGGCGGTGGAACGCCGGCGGGCTGTCGTCGATCCGGCTCGCGCCGCCCCGATCCCGGTTACGGCGGTGAGCCCGTTCGAGCCCCTCCTCCACGTGCAGATCGAGCACGAGCGTCCGGTCCGGAACCAGCCCCGACGTCGCCGCCTCGTTCAGGAGCGCAACGGTCTTGGCCGGCACCCCGCCCGCCAGTCCCTGGTAGACCGTCGATGAGTCGGCGAAACGGTCGCAGATCACGACCTCACCCCTCTCGATCGCCGGGCGAATCACCCGTTCGACGTGCTCCCGGCGCGACGCCTCCAGCAAGAAGAGCTCCGTCAACGGATCGGGATCGTAGTGCGGATCGAGCAGCAGCTCGCGGATCTTCTCGGCCAGCGGCGTGCCTCCCGGCTCCCGGCTGACGAGCACCGTCCATCCGCGTTCAACCAGGTATTGCCTGAGCAGCTCGATCTGGGTGCTCTTGCCCGTCCCCTCTCCGCCCTCGAACGTGATGAACCATCCCCGCGCCATGGGGAGAGTATAGCCCGGCCCGTGCAGCCCCTGCTGCGTTCATCTTCACGGTATACTTGGCATCGGCAGCACCAGGAGGCACGCGCCATGGCACACGATCCAATGGCACGAACCGGACATGATCCAACGGCGGCGGTGCTCCGTCTGACGGCGCGGGTGATCGGCGTTCTTGCTGCGAGCATGTGGATCGTCATCTTCGCAGCCTCCGTCTTTCACAGACGAACCCAGAGCTTCACCTTCGAAAGCGCCGTGCTGACCGTCCTCGGGACCTGGGCCGCCGCCGGCATCGCCATCGCATTCCGCCACGAACTGGCCGGGGGAGTGATCGCCTTCGCCGCCGGCTGTGCCTTTGCCGTCTTCGCCTCCCTGGCAGCCGGCCGCAACGTCCTGCTCGCCGTTCTCGTCTCGGGAGGACCGTTCCTTCTCGCCGGGGCACTGTTCGCCGCAAGTTGGTACCGCCGCCGCGCCACGGGGCGCACACCAGGATAGGCTCGGGTGGATCAGTCGAGCTGGCGGCGGAAGCGAAGGCGGGCCAGCACGAGGAGGGCGATGCCGAGACCGAGGAGGGCGAGCGCCTGGGGCCACAGGATTGCGAGCCCGACGCCCTTCAGGCACACCCCGCGCAGGATGACCACGAAGTAGCGGAGCGGGATGACGTACGTCGTCCATTGGAAGAGCTTCGGCATGTTCTGGATCGGAAAGATGAACCCGGACAGGTAGATCTGCGGCAGCATGAACACGAGCGAGGCCAGCATCATGGCCTGCTGTTGGGTCTGTGACAGGGTGGAGACGAGGAGCCCGAGCCCCAGCGTGCAGAGCATGAAGGGCACGCACAAGACGAGCAGCAGGAAGAGCGAGCCGCGCAGTGGCACGTCAAACCAGTACAGCATCAGGGGGAGAGCGGTGAGAATCTCCACGAAGCCGACCAGGGCGTACGGTACGAGCTTGCCGACGATCAGCTGACCGGGCGTGAGCGGCGTGACGAGCAGCTGTTCCATCGTGCCCACCTCGCGCTCCCTCACCAGCGCCATGGAGGTCAGCATCATGGTCATCACCATGAGAATCATTGCCAACACGCCGGGGACCATGAAGTTCCGGGAGAGCAGGTCCGGGTTGTACAGCACCTTTGGTAGAAGCTCGATCTCCGGACGCATCCCGCCCCGCGCCGATGCCAGCTCGACCGCCGTCGTGGCGTATCCGAGACCGGTCGTGCCGGCCATGGCGTCCGACCCGTCCGCCAGGATCTGAACGGTCCCCGGCCGCCCGGCCAGGCGATCGGCCGCAAACCCGTACGGGATGCTCAGCGCGATGCGGGCCGCCCCGGAGGTCATCAGCGGATCCAGCTGGTCCTGTGAATCAACCGATGCCCGGAGTCTGAAATACCCGGAGCTGGTGAAGCTCTCGACGAGATCACGGCTGGCGGCCGTGCGGTCGAGGTCGCACACCGCCAGCCCGACCTTCTTGATGTCGGTCGTCGCAGCGTAGCCGAGGATCAGGAGCTGGGCGATCGGAGCGACGAACAGGATGGCCAGGATCTTCGGATCGCGCTTGAGCTGGAGGAGCTCCTTGACAAGCAGGTTGAGAAGGCCACGCATCTCACAGGCTCCGGAGGGTTCGTACGGACGCGAGGACGAGGACCACCAGCGCAAACAGCCCAAGTCCTGCGACCTGGTTCCACCAGACGGCCGGTCCAGCCCCCTTGAGAAGGATGTCCCGCAACGCGACGAGGTAGTAGCGGGCGGGAACGATGTACGTGACCAGCTGGACCGCGCGCGGCATCGACGAGATCGGAAAGATGAAGCCGGACAACAGGAGCGTCGGCAGCATCGAGGACAGGAGGCCGATCTGGAAGGCCACCTGCTGGGTGTCGGCGAGCGTGGAGATCAGCACGCCCCATCCGAGCCCCCCGAGCAGGAAGAGGAGCGTCACCCCGGCAAGCGCGACGAGCGAGCCGCGCATGGGAACCGCGAAGAGCACCCCGGCGAGGAGGAGCGAGCCAGCCGCCGAGATGGAGGCGAGCAACAGGTAGGGCAGGGTCTTCCCGGCGAGCAACTCGGCCGCGCCCAGCGGCGTCGCACGAAGCGACTCCAGGGTGCCGCGTTCCTTCTCCCGCACGACCGCGAGCGCGGTTGCGATGACCGAGGTGATCATCAGGATGAACGCCACAAGCCCTGGAATGAGAAAGAGCGGCGACGACAGGTCGGGGTTGTACCAGACGAGGGGCCGGGGAGCGATCGGGCCGAGCGCACCCGGGGTGTGCATCACGGGCGACAGCGAGGCCACGATTTGCCGCGCGTA
>JAADFN010000124.1 GCA_013152895.1 Acidobacteriota bacterium
CTCAGCGTCGCCTCGCTGGGACTGCGCGCCGTACCTCGGCTGACGCCTCGGCGTCGGCTTGCACGGATTGAAGGTGGCTGCGCCGTGCCCCGGCCTGCAGCCGGGCCGTCGGCTTGCAGCGATATTGAGTTGTTGCATCATCCTGATCCTTGATAGGGGTGGGCGTCTCGCCTGAACGGCAATAGCCTGGCGGGCGTGTCCACGGTCCCGGCAGGACGTGCGGGCTACAAACTCGACGCGAGCTCGTAAGCACTCTCGACCGCGCCGATGACCTGGTTGGGTTGATCCGCGTCGCCAACGGTATGAACCTCAAATCCGCGAGCTCGCAGCTCCTGGGCGAGCGTATTGACCGGCCGCGTTCCCACCGCGAGGATCACGGCGTCGACCGGATCCAGGCGCTTCTCGCCCCCGTCCTCTGCCCTGACGTGAACGCCGTCCCGGCTGACCGCGGTCAGCGTCGTCCCGGTCAGGATGGTGACGGGCAGCGTTTCCAGGCGCTTCATCAGGAGCTTGCGGGTGACCGGCTCCATGTCCCGTGCAACGTCGGCGAGCATCTCGACGACCGTCACCTCGCTGCCACGCGAGGCCAGGACCTCCGCGGCCTCCATCCCGATCATGCCGCCGCCGACGATGAGAACGCGCCGGCCGAGCTCGGGCTCCGCCTCGAAGAACTCCGTCCCGGTCAGGGTGGTTACGGTGTCCAGCCCCGGGATCTGCAGATGGATCGGCTCGGCGCCCGTCGCGATGATGACGACGTCCGGGTGCTCCTGCTCGACGAGTCCGGGAGTCACCTCGTGCCCGGTCGTCACCTTGACCTCGACGTGTTCGAGCCGCCTGAGCAACGATTCGAGCGGCAGGCGCATCCGGGATTTCCCGGGCGCCCTGGGCGCAAGCGAAAACTGTCCGCCCAGCGAGTGATTCCGCTCGAAGAGCCGGACCGTGTGCCCGCGCCGGGCCAGCGTCACCGCCGCCTCGATCCCGGCAGGTCCCCCTCCGATCACCATGATCGACTTCGGCGTCTCGGCGGGCCGGAGGTCCTCGTGGCGGCCGACGGCCGGGTTGACGATGCACGAGATCGGCTTGCCCTGCTTGACCCGCACGAGGCACCCCTGCAGGCACGAGCCGCAGAGGGTGATTTCGCCGATTCGGCCCTCGACGACCTTGCGCGGCAGGTCCGGATCGGCAACGAGCGGGCGGCCGAGGGCGACCAGGTCGGCGGGCCCCGCCAGCAGCCGTTCCATCCGCTCCGGCTCTCCCACGCGTCCTGCGACGATAATCGGCAGCCTGGTGAGCGTGCGAATCTTCGCCACAGCGGCTTCCTGCGGCTCGAACCCGAGCGCCATGTGGGCGTAGTACCACGGCGGCGTCTCGCACGCCGAGCCCATGCCCACATGAATCGCAACGACGCCCATCTCTTCGGCCATCGCGAGCAACGGCGCGAGCTCGTCCGGCCCCAGGCCATCCTCGGTCATTTCGCTCCCGGAAACCCGGATGATCACCGGAAGTTCGGCGTTCATCCCCCGTTCGACCGCCGTCAACACCTCCCGGGCGAAGCGCAGCCGGTTCTGGAGGCTGCCCCCGTATGCGTCCGTTCTCCGGTTGGTCTTTGGCGAGAGGAACTGCGCGGCGAGGTACCCGTGGCCGAGCTGCACCTCGATGGCGTCATACCCGGACCACCACGCCCGCTCAGCGGCGTCCTCGAAACCGCGCACGATCTCCGCGATCTCGCCGATCGAGAGCTCGCGCGCCTCGTTCCCGTTCGCGGGACAGATCGTGGTCGACGGGGCAACCGGGCGCTCGCCAGTCGCCTTGGGATTGGCGGCACGTCCGGCATGGTTGAGGTGGCAGCACGCGAGCGTCGAGCGCTTGTGGATTTCGGCAACGAGCTGCTTGAGACCATCGAGAAACGCGTCGTCGTGAATCGCGAGCTGCTTCGGATGCTCACGCCCAGCTGGATGGGCCGCCATCGGCTCGGTTGTCACCATCGCGATGCCGCCCTCGGCAACGCGGGCGTAGAACTCCAGCGTCCGCGGTGTTGCGGCCCCGCCCGGCTCGGCCATCGCCGTCTTGAACGGTGCCATCACCATCCGGTTCTTCAAACGCAGGCTTCCAATGACCAACGGATCGCTCACGTGCATGGTGCCCTCCTTTCGAGGCTCCAGCCGCTGGGCACGGCCCCGGGTCCTTCGCCCGCCAGAAGTGTACCAAAGGTCTGTATCATCAACAGTTGAGCAATCCCGCCATCGAAAACCAGGCCCGGTCGGAGGGTGTCACAAAGACGAACGGAAGGGCCGAAGCCCTTCCGTCCATGGGAGTACGTTGCGGGGGTATCCGATTACTGCGCCTGCCCCCCCGGACCCGGCGCCTGATCCCGCGCCACCAGCCCGAAGAGCCGGAACGCCGGGAGCACCCGGGCAGCCTTGTTGGCCGCGCGCAGAAACTTCAGCTTTTTCGCCTGCTGGTCGTTCAGGAGGCCCTCGAAGCCATCGATGTAATCCTGGTTCGCCGCCGCGATCTGGGTCCGCAGATCGCGAGCCTGGATGACGAGCGTCCCAACGGCCGCAGGATCCGGGTTGTCCTCGGCCAGCAATGTCTTGAGCTGGCCCAGAATGTCCTGCAGGTTCTCCCGGATCGGCTCGACCGTGGCCTTGCGCGTGGCGAGCAACGCGTCCCACTGCGTCACCTGATCGGCCGTGAGCTGGAGAACGTTGACAACCGTATCGTGGGCATGATCGGCGATCGACGTCTCCTGCGCAGCCGCGGGAAGCACCAACGCCAGGACCGCTACAACTCCAATAACTCTCTTCAACATGATCCGACCTCCTTGGTGGTGTCGCGCCGTCTCCGGCGCACTCGGCGATACGACGTCACCACGTGACGAAGGTTGACCAGCGGCGACGACGGGCGTGATCCTCGCGATCCCATCCCCACAAAACGAAGCGTCCTCTCAGCACTCTGGCACGTCGGCACGGCCAAGGGCCGGGGCACGGCGCGCAGCCGCTCCGCCCACAGCATCCCCACCGCCCACGCCCCACACTCCCATCGACAGGTTCTGCGGGTTGCGCGGGACCGGCCCGCGACCGCAAGGAGGGATTGACTACGCCCACGTGATGCATCGTCCATCTACTGCAGGGCGGGATGCACCGCCCCTGGCGGCGCCTTCTCGATGTGCTCGCTCAACGTGCCGCAAGCACGCCTGCGCTCCCACATCTTCCGAGAGCACCACCAGCCACGGTACCTCCCGCCCTTCGCGACGATGTCCGCTCCATCACGTGGGCTGTGGTCATCCCGACACAGCGGCCGTGCGGCGACGCCCCCAGAGGGCGATCCTCGCGATCCCCTCCCCTCAAAGAGAGGATGCAGCCTGCCCCAACGAAGCGATAAGCCCGGGGCGGGGCGCCAGCCCCGGCGGGATTGAGCGCGAGACGGGCTGCACGCTCGCGTGCAGAACGGCTCGGGATCAAGACCGCGGGCAGGGCCCTCCCGGGCGTGGGCCGGATCGAGGCGAATGACGCGGGCCGGCCAAAGGCCGGGCCTCCCGGGCGCATTCCCACTCGATGAGCGGGCCCGTTACGCGTCAAATTCGCGGAGGATCGCCCGGGTGTGTTCACCAAGGGCTGGCGCGGGACGATCGGGAGTCACGCCGGATGCGAGCGCCGGGCCGGGCGCCTCCACGGTCTCGCCGCCCGGGGTCCGGATCGTCTCCAGGATGCCCGGCTCGCTGTAGAACGGATCCTCCCTGGCCTCTTCAAGTGTGTGAACCGCGCTGACGGGCAGCCCGAGCTCGCGGGCTCGCTCGAGCCAATACGCGCGCGGCTGGGTGGCGAGAACCCGCTCGATCTCGGCGGCGGCCCGGCGGCCGTCCTCCCCCGGATCCATGCCGTGCCGTGCAAGGCCGTCCAGGCCGAGCATCCCGACGAAGCCGGTCCAGAACTTCGGCTCCAGGGCGCCCACGGCGATTTCTCCATCCTCGCCACAGCGGTAGAGCCGGTAGCAGGGCAGACGCCCTCCAAGCAGGAGCTGCATGCCACTGAGACCGCCGGCGGCCGCATCCGCCCACGGCCACCCGAGCCACGCGAGCGGCGCCGTGGCCAGCGGCTGCTCGATCCAACCTCCCCGTCCCGTGGAGGCGCGCGTGAGCAGCGCCGCCACGATGCTGGAGACGGCCAGCAGGCCCGCGGTGAAATCGGCGATCTGGATGCGGGCAACACCGTGTCCGGGGAGCAACGACAACAACCCGCACGATGCGACGAAGTTGAGGTCGTGGCCCACGCGATCGGCGGCCACGCCTGCGCTCGGAAACGCCGGCAGCGAGCAGACGACCAGCCGCGGGTTGGCGCCGATGAGCTTCGCCGGTGCCAGTCCCCACCGTTCGAGCGTTCCCGGCCGGAAGCTCTCGACAACGACATCCACCCGCCCCGCGAGCCGGGCGACCCGGGCCTGGTCCTCCTCGCGCCTGAGGTCGAGGCACACCGACTCCGCCCCCCGGAAGAAGACGGCGAACCCGGTCCCCACGCCGCCGACCACCGGCGGGACGAGGCGCATCGGGTCGCCGGCGGCCGGCTCTTCCACCTTGACGACGCGCGCGCCGAGGTCGAGGAGCTGGCGCGCCAGGACTGCGCCGGGCAACATCCGCGACAGGTCGAGCACGACGATACCATCCAGGGGCCTTTCGATCAGCGGCGTTCCAGTCTGCTTCATGCACGTCTCCATTTCAACGCGTGTCCAGTGTCACGATCAAGACGACGATCGTCAAGGGGCTCGGCGCCGACCGGTTAACCCCGATCCCGATGCCATTGACGCCGCGATCGAAGAGGAAACCGGGGAGCTTCATGCCGTCCGGGCCCGGCACGCGGTAGGTCACGACTTCAAGACGGCGAAACGTGATCCCGGCCTGGCGCAAACGAGTGGCAACGGCCGGCGCGCGCCCGGCCCCGCTCACCCGTCCAGTGGCAACCCGCGCCGCCATCTCCCCCGCGATCCCGTCCAGGGCGTCCGAGGCTGGGATCACCGGCAATCCCCGTGCGCCTCGGCGCGCCGCGATCAATCGCCGGACGGCCGACCGGAAGCCGGCCCGGGGCAACGTCCCCACCGGCCGCGCAAACTCCTGCGTGATCAGCCAGCGCACCCCCCTTCCAGCCGTCCGCCCAACAATTCCAATCCCGAGATGCGTCGCTTTCATCGCGAGGATATTGGCGCGGTGCCCCGGGCTCCGCATCAGGTCGGCCTCGGCTCCGGCGATCGAATCCGCCTCGGCGATGTTCTCACCGCACCACGTCGCAGTGTAGCCGGCCGCGTGTAACCGCTGGGCGAGCCCGCCCTCACGCGGCGACGTGTGGCCGAAGTAGCCGTGCGCGGCCATGTCCCTGCTGTGGGCCCGTGCGATCCGGGCCAGCAGGGCATCCGGCTCCAGGGGTGCGAGCCCGAAGCGGCTCCGGTCCGCGTTGACGAGCCGCGTCATCAACGTTTCGGCCTGGGCTGCGGTGTGGACCCAGCTCTCGTCCGGCGGTGCGAACCCGGTCCACGCACGCGGCGGCGTCTCGCCAACGAAAACCGGGAAGTTGGCCGCGACCTCCGGACCCAGGGGACCATGCCCGACGATCTCGACCCACAGGGCGCCCCGCCTGGGCCCGAGGGGAATCGTGGCGACGGCGAACGCCCGGCCGCGGCCGGAGCGGCCCACGGGGAGGCGCCGGACACGCCCCCCTGGAGGCAGCACCCAGACTTCGGGCGCGTCCAGCTTCCCGAGGAGGCGAAACTGCAGCGGCAACGTCGCGCCCGCCGGCCCGTGCGACGGAAAGCCGGGGAGCCGGATCGAGCGGTGTACCGCGAGGATGCCCCATCGCCACCGGTAGGGCCGGCCGTCGGCCGGAACCCTCGCCACGCCGATGTGGGTGATGTCCTTCATGTCCCGTTGGGCCAGCAAGCGCCGCACGGCCCGGACGGCCTCCGTCAGCAGTCGTGTAGAACACCGTCGCCGCCGCGGAAGGATCCGGGCATCCGGCCCAGTGGATCAGGAACTCCAGGAACGCGATCGGCGGCTGATGTTTGGCATCGTGGGGCAAGACACGTGCATAGGCTGCGGCCGCCCGGCTCAGCGCCCTGCTCAGGACGATCCGTGGGAATGCCCTTGCGAGCGAGCGAGCGGCCGGGCCTCGCAGTGGGAGCTCGCGCGTCGTATAGCGAGAAGCTGCGGGGCCGTTCATCTCCAATCGCAGGAGCGCTCCGTGGACCGGACCCGACCCCGCCTGCGAAGAGGCATCGGTCCACCCAGGACCAATGATGAGCATCCCCAGCCCGGCAATCGCGCCACGCTTCACGACGGCAGCGTACCATCCCCCGAACCTCCCGGTGCTGGAAACGGGATCCGTTCACGGGCAAGGATAAAGCCACCTGAGCCACGGGGAACGCGGGCCCGGGGGCCTTCCCTGGCCCGCGCGGCAGTCCCTCGTTCGAGGAGCGTTCCCGCCGTGCTCCTACGCCAGGTGCCGGCGCAGGACGGTGACGGCGATGGCCGCGGTGACCAGTGAGAAGGCGGCCATGTAGGCGACGTATCCGCCCAGGGCCAGGGGAGAATCGCCCCAGACCATGAGGCGTACCAGGGCGTGCATCGTCTGACCGCTGGGGAGGCTCATGGCGAGAAGCTTCATGCCGCGGGGCAGGATCTCCAGGGGCCACCAGCTTCCCCCCAGCGCGGCCAGGCCGAGGGTGATGAACAGCCCGACCGCCGCGGCCTGCTTCGCCGACCGCAGCGTGGCTCCGAGGATGACGCCAACCCCCGATACGGCAGCGACGAGCAGGACCAGCACGCCGAGCACGGCCACCGGATGCGGTCCGGGGGACTGGCCGAAGAGCAGCCAGCCCATGAGAAGGAAGTACGCCGCCTCGGCCAGGCCAAGCAGCCCCAGGGAAACGAACTGGGAGGCAACGATGGTCGACGGCGCGACCGGCGAGGCCATCATCCGTTGCAGGTGGCCCGCCTCGCGGTCGGCGAGCAGGCGGATCGCGCCGGTCATCAACACGGCCATCATGACGAACATGATCATGTTGCCGGGAATCACCTGTTTGAAGCCCGTGGGAACCTCCCGGCGCTTCCCCCAGTCGGACGCGACAACAGCAATGGGCACGACAGCGGCGCCAGGGCGGCTACCGTCAGCGGTTCGCCACGCGCCAGGCGTGCGATCCCTTCAGCGCGTAACCCGAGCACGGCCTGACGCACGACCGCGTCGAGCCGCGTCGCGTCGAGATCTCCGGCGTGGCTCCACACGCTGATCTTTCCGGTCCCACCGCCGAGCAACACGGCGCCGGGCCGGGGGGGTAGATCGACCCGGAAGCCCGTTTTTGGCAACGGCTTCGGGGCGGTCCATTCTCGAACGACCGTGATGGCGTACCCCGCCTTCTCGAGCGCCGCGACGATCCGCCGTGATCCCGCGTCCGGCGCCGGCGCGACGACCGTCACGCGAATCTTCTCCTTTGGCGAGGCGTGAAACGCCATGGCGAAGAAGTAGGTATAGGGCAGCGGCATGAGCAGGAGCCAAACGAGGGTGTCCCTACGCCGCAGCATCCGCTTGAAATCGGTCCAGGCGATGGCGATGAGCTGGCGCCAGCTCATCCGAGCATCGCCTTTCGCCGGATCAGCCATCCCGCGGCGGCCAGACTGACGATGGCCGTTAGGAGAAGCGCCACGATCCGGGGCCAGATGGAACCGAGATCGCCGGCCCATGTCGCCCCTTCCAGGATCAGGAATCCCTGGACGGCCCACCCGGTCGGGATGACGTTCGCCACGCTTCTCAGGAACGGTGGCAGGAAGATCACTGGCACGAAACACCCGCCAAGGAAACCGAGACCGACCATGACGCCGGACGCGGCCGCCCCCCCGGCCTCGGGGTTCTTCGTCAGGGAGCGAAGCAACAGCGCAAGCCCCGAGAAAGCCGCCGCCACGGCGCCGATGTGCACGATCAAGAGCAGCACGTGGCCAACGCGCCACCCGAAAACGCCCGACAGCGCCAGCACCAGCAGGGCCGCGCTCACCGATGCGGTCACGACCAGGGCGGCAGTCTTGGCGCCGAGGGCGATCCACGGACGGCTTGGAAACGTCCACGCGCGCGCCAGGCGACCGCTGATCAGATCTTCCTGGATCTCCTGGGTCTGTCCGGTGCTCAGGAACAGCAACGCCATGGCGACGATCCCCGGGGCAAACCAGCCGATGACTTCTGAGCGTGAAACACCCTTCTTCTCCGGGTGGCGATCGACCACCTTTAGCGCATCCCCGCGCAGCAAACGCCCGGCGGCCGGGTTGTCCAGAATCGTGTAGATGCGAGCCGACAGCGCCTTCACGCGGGCGAGCGTTGGCTTGGTGTCGCCGCTAAAATCGATAACCCCCTTCGTCAGGGGAAGCAGCGCTGAACGCAACGCGCTTCCCGCATCGGTGAGAAAGCCGATGACGTCCGTGCCGATTTTCGGCAGGATGCTCTCCTGCGGGTTCCGGAAGACCCGGACCTTCAACGGGCGGTTGCTGAAAAAGCCCTCGCTGAACCCCTTGGGGATCACGACCATCAATGAAGCTTTCCCCCCGTCCATGATCCTCCGGGCATCCTGCTCGTCCACGATCGTGACGTCGAGAGAGGCGGCCAGCTCCTGGCTCGTAAGCGCGGATGTCAGGAGGCGCGATACCAGTCCCTGGTCGTGATCGACCACCACCATCGTGACCTTCGGCAAGGAGCCCTGTCCTCTGGGCCCGAAGACGGCCGCCATCAACCCGACCATGAAGAACGGGATGACCATCCAGACGACCATCGAGACGGGATCGCGGAGCTTCCGCCGCAGCTCGAGCTTGAGGAGCACAGCCACGCGGCGCATTAGTCGCGCAACTCCCGGCCGGTGAGCTTGAGGAACAACATCTCCAGGCTCGGCCGCTCCAGGACCACGCGATCGACCTGCGCTCCGGCGGCCTCGACCGCCGCCAGCACCCGCGGCAAGGCCTCGGGCCCGTGGGATACGGCAACCACCAGCTCGTCGCCGGAACGGGACAGGATTTCTACCCCTTCATCGAGCCGCGGGGGCTCGTCGCCGAAGACCCCCGTCACGCGCACCACGTCCCGTTCGCCGAGGCTCGCCTGGAGCTCTGACACCGTGCCTTCGGCGAGCAGCTTCCCCTGATCGAGGATACCGACCCGGTTCGAGAGCCGCTCGGCGTCATCCATGTCGTGGGTGGTCAGCAACACCGCGTGGCCCTCCGCGGCCAGCCGTTCGATGACGCCGATCAGGTAGGCGCGGGCCTGTGGATCGATGCCGACGAGGGGCTCGTCCAGGAGCAGCACGTCGGGGTTGTGCACGAGGGCGACCGCCAGGTGGAGGCGCCGCTTCATCCCTCCTGAGAACTTCGAGACGCGCTCGTGCGACCGGTCGGCCAACCCGATCATCTCGAGAAGGAAGCTGGTGCGTTCGCGCGCCTTCGCACCGGGGACCCGCGCGAGCGCACACGCGAACCGCACGTTTTCCTCCGCGCTCAGGTCTTCGTACAGCGAGGTCTCCTGCCCGACCCAGCCCAGGTGCGCCTTGGCTTCGAGGGGTCTCACGTACGGATCGAGGCCCGCCACGAGAACCGTCCCGGACGATGGGCGGAGTAACCCCGTGATGACCTTGACCGTCGTTGTCTTGCCGGCGCCGTTGGGTCCGAGCAGACCGTAGATCTCTCCGGCAGCGACCTCGAAGGAGAGCCCGTCCACCGCGGTGCGAGAGCCGTATCGTTTCACCAGCCGATCGACGGCCAGCAGTTTTCCCATCACATCTCCCCCTTCCGGACACGCGGCCTTGGCAGTATTCTACCGGTACTACGAAACGGAGTGGCGAAAGGTTCAGGACCGGGGCAAAAAAACGGGGCGGCCGAAGCCGCCCCGCCGTGATCGTGCTTTCGCGCCGGACGGCTCACGCTTCCGGCGTCGTGTGAAGCACCAGCTTGGCAAGCTGCTGGTAGACGTCGAAACGCGCGTTGACCGCCCTTTGCGCCTTCTTCGCCAGCTCCGCGGCGCGTTCCGGGTGGCTCTTCGTGAGCATGCGGAACCTGGTCTCGGTCATCGCGTACTGCTCGAACGGAACCTTCGGGGGCCGCGAATCCAGCTTGAGCGGGGGTTCGCCGGCTGCCGCCCGCCTCGGATCGAACCGGTACAGCGGCCAGTACCCCGAATCCACCGCGAGCTTCTGGTGATCGAGCCCGTCCTCCATACCGTAGCCGTGCGCGATGCAGTGGGAGTACGCGATGATCAGCGAGGCGCCGCGGTACGACTCGGCCTCGGTGAAGGCCCTGACGGTCTGGGTATCCTTCGCCCCGAAGGCGACCCGGGCAACGTAGACGTGGCCGTAGGCCATCGCCATCATGCCGAGATCCTTGCCCTCGATCTCCTTGCCCGCCATGGCGAACTTCGCGGTCGCCGAAAGCGGCGTCGCCTTGGACGCCTGGCCGCCGGTGTTGGAGTACACGGCCGTATCGAGCACGAGCACGTTGACATCCCGGTTCATGGCCAGGACGTGATCGAGCCCGCCATAGCCGATGTCGTACGCCCATCCGTCGCCCCCGATGATCCAGACGCTCTTGCGAACCAGGTAATCTTTCACGACTTCCAGGCGCCGGGCGTCCGGGTCATCGATCGTCGAGAGCTTGGTCGCCAGCGCCGCGACCCGCTCGCGCTGGGCCACGAGGTCCGCCTCCGTATCCTGCGGCGCCTCGAGGATCTCGCTGACGAGAGTGTCACCGACCTTGGCTGCAAGCCGTTCGAGGAGCATGCGCGCAAAGGCGGAGTTCTGGTCCACCGCGAGCCGGAAACCCAGCCCGAACTCGGCGTTGTCCTCGAACAGCGAGTTCGACCACGCCGGACCACGGCCGTCCACGTTGAAGGTGTACGGGGCCGTCGGCAGGTTTCCGCCGTAGATCGACGAGCACCCCGTCGCGTTGGCGATCAGCGCACGGTCCCCGAACAGCTGCGTCATCAGCTTGATGTACGGTGTCTCGCCACATCCAGCGCACGCGCCGGAGAACTCGAACAGCGGGTGAAGGAACTGGGTGCCCTTGACGTCGAGCTTGATCTTCGTGCGATCGGGATCGGGGATATCGAGGAAGAACGCGAAGTTCTCGCGCTCGGACTCGCGCAACGGCATCTGCGGGTGCATGTCAAGCGCCTTGTGCGAGGGATTCGACTTGTCCTTGGCCGGGCACACGCGTGCGCACAGGGTGCAGCCCGTGCAGTCCTCCGGCGCCACCTGGATCGTGTACGTGTACCCCTTGAAGTCGGCCGCCTTGTACGCCACGGACTTGAAGGTCGCCGGGGCGTCGTTGAGCCGATCCGCGGTGTACACCTTGGCGCGGATCGCCGCGTGGGGACACACCAGGACGCACTTGTTGCACTGGATACAGAGCTCCTCGTCCCACACGGGGATCTCGAGGGCGATGTTGCGCTTCTCCCACTGGGTCGTGCCGGAGGGCCAGGTTCCATCCGGCGGGAAGGCGCTGACCGGCAGGAGATCGCCCTTGCCGGCGATCATCATCGCCGTCACTTTCTTGACGAAGTCCGGGGCCTCCTCCGGAACGATCGGGGGACGATGCCTGGTCGCCGTGATCTTGGCCGGCACCTTCACCTCGTGGAGGTTGGCCAATGTCTGGTCGACGGCGTTGAAGTTGAGCTGCACGACCTCGTCGCCCTTGTTGCCGTACGTTTTCTTGATCGCGTCCTTGATCTTCGCAATCGCCTCCTCGCGTGGAAGGATCCCCGAGATGGCGAAGAAGCAGGTCTGCATGATCGTATTGATTCGCGCGCCCATCTTCGCCTCGCGGGCCACCGAGTAGGCGTCGATGACGAAGAGCTTGAGCTGCTTTTCAACGATCTGCTCCTGCACCTCGACGGGGAGCTGGTCCCAGACCTCGTCCGGGCCGAAGGGGGAATTGACGAGCAGCGTTCCGCCGGGAACGAGATGCTCGGCGATCTCGTAGGTGTCGAGGAACACCCACTGGTGACACCCGGCGAAGTTGGCTTTCCTGATCAGGTACGTGGAACGGATCGGCTTCGGCCCGAAGCGCAGGTGGGAGACCGTGACCGATCCCGCCTTGCGGGAGTCGTACACGAAATAGCCCTGGGCGTAGTTGTCGGTCTCCGAGCCGATGATCTTGATCGAGTTCTTGTTCGCCCCGACGGTCCCGTCGGCACCGAGGCCGAAGAAAATGCCGCGGAAGACGTTATCGGGCTCGATGTCGAACTCGTCGTCGACCGGCAGCGAGGTGAACGTCACATCGTCGACGATCCCCACGGTGAAGTGGTTCTTCGGTTTGTCCGCAGCCAGGTTGTCGTACACCGCCTTGACCATCGCGGCGTTGAACTCCTTCGAGGACAGCCCGTACCGCCCGCCGACCACCTGCGGCTGGGCCGCAAAGCTCGACAGCCCCTCGTGTTGCGCCTCGACCAGGCTGGTGAGGATATCGAGGTACAGAGGCTCACCGGCCGATCCCGGCTCCTTCGAACGGTCCAGCACGGCAATCCTGGCGACGGTCTTTGGCAGCGCCTTGATCAGCTGCTCCTTGCAGAACGGCCGGAAAAGCCTCACCTTGATCAGGCCGATCTTCTCGCCGCGGTCGACCGCCCAGTCCACGTACTCATGAGCGGCCTCCGCGCCGGAGCCCATGATGACCAGCACGCGGTCGGCCTCGGGATGCCCGACGTAGTCGAAGAGATGATAGGAGCGCCCGGTCAGGGACGCGAACTGGTCCATGACATCCTGGACGATGCCGGGGCACACGTCGTAGAACCGGTTGATCGCCTCGCGCGACTGGAAGAAGGTATCTGGATTCTGGGCGGTCCCGCGAATGAACGGACGATCGGGAAGCAAGGCGCGCTTCTTGTGGGCCTGGACCATCTCCTCGTCGACCATGAACCGCAGGTCGTCGTCGCTCAGCTCCTCGATCTTCGAGACCTCGTGAGAGGTCCTGAACCCGTCGAAGAAATGGAGGAAGGGTATCCGGCTCTTCAGCGATGCGGCCTGCGCGATGCAGGCAAAATCGTGGGCCTCCTGCACGGAGCCGGAGGGCATCATGGCAAAGCCGGTGGCCCGGCAATCGTAGACGTCCGAGTGGTCGCCGAAGATCGAGAGCGCATGGGTTGCAACCGTCCGGGCTGCAACGTGGAACACGGTCGAGGTCAGCTCGCCCGCAATCTTGTGCATGTTCGGGATCATCAGGAGGAGGCCCTGCGATGCGGTGAACGTCGACGTCAGCGCACCGGCCTGCAACGACCCGTGCACCGCCCCGGAGGCGCCCCCCTCGGACTGCATCTCGATCACCTCGGGCACGACGCCCCAGATGTTTGTTTTCCCCTCGGATGACCACAGATCCGCCCATTCCCCCATGGGAGAGGACGGGGTGATCGGGTAGATGGCACACACCTCGTTCAGACGGTGGGCGGCCGATGCGGCGGCCTCGTTCCCGTCAATCATCACCTGTTTTCTCTTTCCAGACATGAATACCTCCTCATGGTGGTTCCACGACGGACCCAGCAGTTGTTGGAACAGAAAGACGTCGAAGCCGCCACATCCATGATGAGTGGCTTCTCCCCTGTAGCATAGGTTCCGGGCGCTCCGATGGCAAGGGCCAGTTTCTCGTCGAAGGCGGCGCTTTCGCTCAGAATAGAATACACTTGGGTGTGATTGTGGATGCGCATGCAGAACCGGCATTGCCGGCCGATTGGTTGTAACTGGTGAACCGCCGGGATGAGGAGCTCCATCATGAGACCCAGCTTTCCATCGCGGGTCACGTCGAAGAACCCTGGCCAGGCGCAGGTCCAAGGCGCGCGCCCTCGAAGGGGGGCGGGCGCCGCCTTCAGGGTGACCGATGGCGGAATCATCGCCCGCTTCGCGGCCGGTTCGCCGGATGCCCGGATGGCCGCGCTTCACTATGAATCGCGCGCTTGATCCCTCGGTGATTCGCCGCGCCTCGGAGCTACTGTTGCGACGAACCGGTTTCCTTCTCGATGAACGGTTCACGCAACGTCTCATACGTGCCCTCGAGCTTGAGCTCGCAACCGGCCGGCACGATTCGGCAAAGGCGCTTGTGCGCGAGCTCGATACGACCCCGCTGGATGGCGCCCTGTGGCGGAGGGTCATCTCCCACGTCGCCATCGGCGAGACCTATTTTTTTCGTGACGCGGCCCAGATGGCGGCATTGCGCAAGCACGTGCTCCCCAAACTGATCGCCGCACATGCCAGCGACCGCCAGCTCGCACTCTGGAGCATCGGGTGCGCCAGCGGCGAAGAACCGTACTCCATCGCCATCCTCCTGGCTGAGGTGCTCGACCATCCTGCCGCGTGGAACATCGAAATCATCGGCAGTGACCTCGACCAGGCGGCCCTTCAACGCGCCCGGCGTGGGCTCTACCGCCCGTGGTCCTTTCGTCATACGAGCCCAGGGGTTCTGGCACGCTATTTCAAGAAGGAAGGGAACCTCTACCGTCTCGACCCTCGTATCCGGAAGATGGTCGGATGGCATTACATCAACCTCGCCAACCCCGCCTTCGAGGCGCCGTTCGCGCAAGGGCGCCAACCGGACCTGATCCTGTGCCGCAACGTCCTGATCTACATGGCCCCGGAGATCGCCGATGCCGCAGCCGAGCGCCTCGAAGAGCTCCTGAAACCCGGCGGCTGGCTTCTCGTCGCGGCCGTCGAGCTCGGCGCCGCCCGTTTTGGAAGGTTTGAAGCGGTCCGCCTCCAGGGTGTAACGGCCTACCGCAAGCCTTGCAAGGCCCTCCCCGGGGCCGCGCACCAACCTCGGGTCCCGAACGAAAAGGCGCCCCGCCGCGGCCGTGGCGGCTCGGAATCGCCCTCTCCCTCCCGTGCCCAGTGGGTGCCTGATGCGTTTGGGGCATTCGAAGACATGGCTCGCACCCCGCGCGCCCCGGCCCGCCCGCCGAACGCGCGGCCGGTATCCGAGGTCGCTCACGCGATCGCCCTTCTTCGAGCCGGCCACCGGGACGAGGCGCTCGGTTTGCTCGCTGCCCGTTCCGACGGCGGCCCCGAGGCGGCCGCAGCAACGGCCGTGCTCGCGGAGATCGCCACAGACGCCGACGAGCTCGAAGACGCGGCCAGACTCGCGCATCGGGCGATCGAGCTCGATCCATTCCAGCCAGCCCCGTACTACGTACTTGGAACGATTGCGCTCAACGATGGCGCTCTCGACGAGGCCGTTCTCAACCTTCGGCGAACGCTTTACCTCGACCCCGGGTTCGTCTCCGCGCATTTCGGCTTGGCCGCGGTCGCCGAGAAGATCGGCCATCCCCGTACGGCACACCGTCACCGCCACATGGCCCGCGAGCTCCTCCTGAAAATGGCACCGAACGAGCCCGTTCCGGGTCATCCCGGTCTCTCCGCCGGCGAGATGTTGGCAACCATGGAGGCAGATTCCCGGTAGCCCCCCGGCCGTGGCTCGCGCCACGGCCCGTAGGCCGCCACCTCCCAACTTCAACCCAAGATGAGTGATTCTCACCGGCGATCTGCACCACTCTCTCGCGCTCTGGACACGTGCGACGATGCTCGACATACCTCCGGGTATGCCTCCGCTCGTCGCACGCACCAGAGCATCACGACCGTGGCACACCTCATCCGGCAGAATCGCTCATCTTGGGTGTCACTGTCATCGCACGTCGTGGTGCGGCCGCACCTCCCTTGTTCGTCCGCAGACGTGGCGCCACTCCCGGGACATGACGGTGCTCAGGATGACAGGAGGGAACGGGCTTTCGGCTGGTCAGGGGGCGCAGTGCGCCGGATGCCGCCGGTCTTGCGGCGTCCGCAACGATTCGGCGTTCCCGTGCGGGCCTACTGGTGGGCGGCCATGACCCTCCAGGCGACGAGGCGGTCGTTCATCGCGCGCAGGCGGCGGCAGAGAATCCGGCAGAGCAGCGTCAGGAACTGTACCGAGGCGTCGGGATCCATGGCCAGCGCATCGTGGAGCGCAGAGCGGCTGATCGAAAAGATCGTGCATCCCTCGGAGTGCGCCCGGGCGTCCGCGGAGCGCGGTTGACCGTCGACGAGGGCCATCTCGCCGAAGATATCCCCCCGGTGGAGGATCGTCAGGCATTCCTCTCCAACGCCGGGGACGAGCCGGGAGATCCGCACGGCGCCGTCGACGACGATGTAGAGGCTGTCGCCGCGCTCCCCCTCGGTGAAGATCACCGACTCCGGCTGGAACCGCCGCTCGTGGGCGAACGATGCCAGCAGGCGAAGCTCCTGGCCGCTGAGCCCCTGGCTGCGCAGCAGGTCCAGCTTCTCCTCGGTATCGATACTCACGGGCTCCCCGGGCTCGTGACGCGTCTCGCGTTCCTGGTCCTCGATCCCCGACTCCCACATCTCGCCCATCTCGAGGTTGGCGGCCCGTACCTTCCCGGTCAGGGCCTTCCAGAAGGCCCACAGCAGGCTGACCGCGAGCTCCCGGTCGGATTCGATGGCGGCCTCGAGCTCGCCGGCCAGGATCATGAACAGCGAGCCTTCGCCCGTTCCGATCGCCGTCGCCGAACGGGGCTCTTCATCGAGGAAGGCGACCTCTCCGAACACCGAGCCCGGGCCGAGCGCCGCCAGGATCTGCGTTCCCGCCGCCGTGCGCCGCGTCATGTGGACCGCGCCCTCGCGGACCAGGTACAGGTCCCGCCCCTCGAGATCCTCGCGGAAGATGACCTGGGCCTCGTCGAACTTCGCAGGATGAACGAGGCGCGCCAGCGCGATGAGCTGATCGTCGTTGAAGTGCCCGAGAAGCGCCATCTGCCTGAGCTCGGCGGCGCGCACGATGAGATCTTCGCGTTCGACCGGTTCCCGGCTCATCACCTTGCGCCGGCGCGTGACGTGCCGCGCCGAGAAGATCCTGGCCTGGCTCAACGCCACGTGATCGCACGCCTTCTGCAACGCCTTCGCCCGTTCGGCGATGAGCGCATCGATCCCGGCATCGTTCGTTTCGCTCAGGCGCGCGAGGGTCGTCACGCGCCGCCGGTCCCGGTGTTGTTCGCGGTCGGTTTCCCACTGGGAAAGCAGCAGCGCATCGATCGCATGCTCCAGGGCGACCTTGTAACTTTCGATCTGCATGGCCGCGCGGGACGTCTCGATCGCCAGGCGAAGGTCCAGAGGGTTGAGCCTCCGGGCCTGGGAAAACTCGCGAAGCGCCTCGGCCGGGTTGTCGTTGCGGAGGTGGAGAAAGCCTGCCGCCGCGTAGCCCAGGTAGTTGTACCGGGTCCGCAGCTTGGCAAAATCGAACATCTCCATCGCCCGGTCGAGGTCCCCGCGCGTCTGGAAGATGTGTCCCATGCCGATCGCGTGGGACGATTCAAGGTTGCGGCGCCTGAGCTCGCGCTCGAAATCCTCTTCCTCCGGTTGCTCCCGGAGCTTCTCGGCCTCGTCGAGCAGGTGGGCGCCCTGGGGGGACAGGACGGCCGCAATCTCGAGAAGGTCGGCCGCCTCCCGCGGCCGCCGCAGCTCCACCATCCGGCGCGCAATGGCCACGAGCCGTTCCAGCAACGCTGGGTGAAGCCGGACCGTATCCGATTCAGTCATCGACCTCCGATCATATCCGTCATCCCCCCGTTCGTCAAAACCGCGGCGGAACCCGCAAGCCGGGTGGCGCCAGTGCTATTGTCAAACGACAGCGCACGCTGTGGGAGGCGAACGAGGCTTCACCGGATGTCATCATGCAGGGCCGAGGCGTGGCGCCGGTCGAACCGGCCCAGATGTTTGGCCGAGGCCCGCAACGGAACGCGTCTGACATCGGGCTCGCCATCGACGCCGTCGAAATCGCGGCCGGGGCATTCCCTCCGACAGGGCCCTCGTAAAACCAGGTCGTCCCCTGGAAGGCTCCTCCCTTCGTCGAGCGGGCAAGCTCGAGGGGTTGCAAAGAAACACGGTTGTGTTTGAGATGGCACGCAATAGAAACACGAGGGTGTTTCGTACGGAAGCGATGCCATGTACCAGCCCAGGGAGATTGATGACGTGCTCATCGCGTGGCCCCGGCGCCGGCATGGCACGCCTCATGCCCACCTCCGCGCTGAGAAAGGCCGCGAACCTTGACGGCGTCGCCTTACGACTCCGTTGTGCTAGAGTGGTTTCGTAAGGAGGACTTCATGGCCAGCGCGAAGCTGACTTCCAAGGGGCAGATCACAATTCCACGGGACATTCGACAACGGCTGGGTCTGCGGCAAGGGGACAGACTGGAGTTTGTCCTTGACGAGAGCGGGCGTCTGGTGGTGCAGGTGCTGCGTTCTGAGGGGAGCCCGTTCGGCATCTTGCGGGATTTCGCACCCGACAAGCCGGTCTCCGTGGCCGCGATGCGCCGCGCCGTCCGGCGCCGTGCTGCCTCCAAGGCCGGCAGAGGAGCGGCATGATTGCACTGGATACCAACGTTCTCGTCCGGATCCTGATCGAGGACAATCCGAAGCAGGTTGCTGCGGCAGCCGAGGCTGTGGAAGGCGCGGTGGAACGCGGCGAGAAGATCCTCATTGGCGATATTGTCCTGGCCGAGCTGGAGTGGGTCCTCGACAGCGCATACGGGGTTCCACGGGAGCGGATTCACGGGGCGATGCTGGCGCTGCTGGAGGATGAACGTTTCGTGTTTGAAGACCGGCGGCGGGTCGTGTCCGCGCTCGACCGGTACCGGTTTGGACGGGGGGATCTTTCAGACTTCCTTCTCGGTTTCTCGGCCCGAGATCATGGAGCTTCGGCCGTTCTGACCTTTGACAAGGCGCTCCGAAAAGAGGTCCCATTTCTGCTGCTCTGAGGTCGCATCCATCGCGTCGGTGCTAGGCATACGAAGGGATTCCAGGAATCGGGGAGTGACTACGGTAATGGCAGCGCAAGCCAGCGCGCGGCCGCGGAAGCGCCACGCCCTGCGTGAGCAAGCCCATTCCTACAGCGCGAAAACCGGCCCGTACAGACCCACCCTGATGGTCCCAACGTACCCATTTCCCGTCATCCCCGGAAATCCCCTTCAAGACCCATTGACGGCAAGGGTCACCAGGAGCGCTCTCGAAGTAGGAAAGACCATTCAAGGCATGTGATTCCGTGAAACGGAACCGTGACTTGGGGTCGGGGTGGAGGCGTGCACGGGCACGAGGGGATGGTCCCACGTGCCGGAAACTTGCCCGGGAATCTCTTCAGCGCTCGGGAAGAACTGACGGCGGGCGGCCAGTCATGGCGCCGGCAGTTTCTCCACGGGTCGATTCGGGTTTCGTTGATAAAACCCATTCGAGGTTTGGATTCCCGTTGAACGGCTGCTTTACCGCCTCTGCTCGTTGAGCATGTCGTCGACCAGCTCGGCGGCAGCGTCCGGGTCCAGGCCGGCGATGTTGGCGTGGAGATCGGCGCAGCGGTACGACTGCTTGAAGTACGTGATGTCTGCCTTGATCTCCTTCAGGTACAGGCGCCGTTCTTCGTCCGTGAGGTCCTTTTCGATGGGCTTGGAGTCGATGTCGTAGAAGGTGATCCGTTCGAGAATGTTCTCCGGCTTGTCTTCAAGGACGACGGTCACGCACGGGAGCTTCCGCATGACGGCCAGGTAGGCGTCGCGGAGACTACTGGGCACACCGGCGACCACGCACCGCCGGTTCCTGGTCAGGATCCTTTGCAACACCACCGAGCATTCTTTGCGGTAGGAATAGTCGGTGAGGAAACGGGCCCGGAGGCGCTCGATCGATGTGCCGAAGTGTTTTTCGATCTCGTGATCGAGATCGAAAAACGGGAAGCCGAGCCGGCGGGCAAGGGCGGCGCCGATGGTTGTTTTCCCGACGCAACCGACGCCGGTCAGCAGGATTCGCCTGGTCGTCTGCGGATCGACGTGTGGCGCATCGTTCACGTGTCATCCCTCCAAGGGCGGTGTAGGAGCTCCCACCCCATCATCCAACCGACGGCGGCGTTCCTGCAACCCAAGATGAGCGATTCTCACCGGCGATCTGCACCAATCTTTTGCGCTCTGGACACGTGCGACGATGCTCGACATACCTCCGGGTATGCCTCCGCTCGTCGCACGCACCAGAGCATCAAGACCTCGGCACATCTCGTCCGGCAGAATAACTCATCTTGGGTGCGATAAACCCGGCTTGTCGGACGCCAGGATACAGCACCTGGATCACCAAGACGAAGCGTGGGCTCCAAGGCGGCGGAGCCGCAAGCAAAGCGTGCGGGCGCGCTCCAGAAAGGGTACAGCGCAACAACCTCTCTTTGCATTTGACTTGACCCTTTGGTAGATTCGTGAGGGTTACTAGGTTCCAGCCAACCGGGGGAGGATGTATGCGGTTCGGTATTGTGGGTGCGGGTCCCGTAGGTTCCATCTTGGCCCTCCACCTCGTGGAAGCGGGGCAGGAAGTTTACCTGGTAGATACCTGGAAGGAACACCTCGAAGCCATTCTCAAGAACGGTATCGAGCTCGAAGGGTTCAGGCAAGGCCGCCAGAAAGTCACGGGAGGTTTCTCGAGCATCGCGGAGCTCGGCCCCGTTAAACCGGACTATCTCATACTCTCCGTCAAGGCCTGCGTGCTGAGAGCCATCCTCAAGGAAGTGGAAACGATCCTGGGCCCCGATACGGTAGTCATCAGCCTTCAAAACGGTTTGGACACGGAAGAGCTCATCGCCCACGGTTTCTCCGGAAACAGGATTTTCCGCGTCGTCGTGAACTACGCGGGGAACGTGACGGCGCCGGGAAAGGTGGCCATGAGCTTCTTCAATAAACCCAATCATATCGGATGCAACTGCAGGAAGGAAAACTGCGGTCACGCGGATGAACTGGCCAATATCCTGAACGGCGTGTACTTGGATACCAAGCCCGAGAACGATATCAAGCGCTACGTCTGGGAAAAAACCATCCTGAACGCGTCGTTGAGCCCCGTTTCCGCGGTGACCGGGTTCACCATGCGGGAGGTCATGGACTCCAGCGAAACCTACCGCATCGTGGAGATGCTTCTCAAGGAATGCATCATGGTGGCGGCGCGGGCGGGCTACGACTTCGGGCCGGGATTCTTTAACTATTGCACGGCCTACCTTGACAAGGGCGGCCCCCACAAGCCGAGCATGCTCGTGGATATCGAGAACAAGCGGGAAACGGAAATCGATTTCATCAACGGCCGCATCGCCTTCTACGGATCGCTCAACAACGTGCCGACTCCCGTCAATGACACCTTCACGCGCCTCGTGAAGGCGGTGGAGAACACCTACCTCCACCCGGAGAAGAAGCGGTCTGTGGCGTGACGGTCCCCCGTTTCATTCGGCTGGTTGGACAAGGGAATCACCGCCGGGCTTGATGTGTCGCCGAAAACCCGCGGATTGCAGGAGGGACAGCGATGGCTAGTGCACAGGGGTTTGTAGGACGGGAAGGCGGGTTCGGGGCCCGGTACGAGGGGATCGTGATCGTGGGGGCCAAGCGTACGGCCTTCGGCGACTACATGGGGAGCCTGGCCAGGGTGTCGCCCACGGACATGGGTATCGTGGCCGCGAGGGCCGCCCTGGCTCAGAGCGGCCTCTCCGGTGAGGACGTGGACCAGGTGATCTTTGCCTCGGTGGCCCAGAGCGGGCCGGACGCCTTCTACCTTCCGAGACACGTGGGGCTCTACGCGGGCGTTCCCGTTTCGAGGCCGGCGCTTCTCGTGCAGCGGATATGCGGCAGCGGATTCGAGGCGATCATCGCCGGGGCGGAGCAAATCAGCCTGGGCAAGGCCCGGGTCGTGCTCTGCGGGGGGTGCGAAAGCATGACTCGAAACCCCATCGCTTCCTACGGCGCCAGGTTGGGCATGCCGATGGGCCGGCCCGACTTCGTCGATACGCTCACCGCCGAGCTGCTTGACCCCGCCAGCGACACGACCATGGGTCAGACGGCGGAAAACCTCGCCAAGAGGTACGGACTGGGGCGCGAAGAGGTGGATGCGGTTGCCCTCCGGAGCCAGCAGCGCGCGTGGGAGGCGGAGGAGAGCGGCAAGCTGTCGGAGGTTCGGACGCCCTTGCGCGCCGGGTTGTTGGAGGGAGAGGGTCTCCGTCCGCGCCGGATCAAGCTCCCCAGGGGCGTGGAGGTCTTCGATCGCGATGAGCACCCCCGGCGGACCTCCGCGGACAAGCTCGCCGCCCTGAAACCCGTCTTCGCCAAGGACGGCGTGCAGACGGCGGGAAACTCCTCGGGTATCGTGGACGGTGCGGCCGCCGTGGTCCTGTGCGACGAACGAACGGCACAGGAGCACAACCTCCGCCCGATGGCCAGGGTCCAGGCATCCGCCTCGATCGGCGTGGAGCCCTCGATCATGGGCATCGCCCCCGCGCCGGCCATCCGGCTGCTCCTGGAACACTGCTCCCTGAGCCTCGACGACCTGGACCTTGTGGAGGTCAACGAGGCGTTCGGCGCCCAGTACCTGGCGGTGGAGAGGGAGCTGGGGCTGGACCCGGCGAAGACGAACGTAAACGGCGGCGCCATCGCCCTCGGACATCCCCTGGCCGCCACGGGTACCCGGCTGGTGTCGTCCCTGATCTATGAGCTGGGGCGCAGGGGGCTGAAGCTGGGGATGGCCTCCGCGTGCATCGGAGGCGGTCAGGGCACCGCCGTCCTCCTGGAACGGGGGTGAGATCATGACCGGGACGTACCCGAAGGTGGGAGTCGTTGGTGCGGGCACCATGGGCGGAGGCATCGCCCAGAAGCTGGCCATGTCCGGCTTCAACGTGGTTCTCTGCGACCTGGGGAATGCCCAACTGGAAAGGGGGCTGGCCAACATTCGCGCGATTCTGGACGAAGGCGTCGAGAGAAAGGCCCTGAGCCCGGAGAAGCGGGAGTCGACCCTGGGCCGGCTGGAGTGCACGACGGACCTCGGTCGCCTCTCGGGGTGCCGCCTGGTGATCGAGGCCGTCTTCGAAGATCTCGGGGTCAAGAAAGACCTCTTCGAAAAGCTCGAAACGGTGTGTGAACCGGGGGCCATCCTCGCAACCAATACCTCTTCTCTCCTGGTAGGCGATATCGCCTCCGATCTGGCCCACCCCGAACGGGTGGTCGGCCTGCACTTCTTCTTCCACCCCGTGAAGAACCGGCTCGTGGAGGTGATTGCCGGGCCCCGGTCGGATCCCGACCTCGTCGACCAGGCGTGGAGCCTCATGAGGGCCTCCGGCAAGACGCCCATCGCCTCGAAGGACGCGCCCGGGTTCTGTGTGAACCGGTACTTCGTGCCGTGGCTGAACGAGGCCGTTCGAATGGTGGACGAGGGGATGGCTTCCATCCCGGCCGTGGAGGCCGCGGCCAAGGAGCTCTTCAAGATCGGCATGGGTCCGTTCGAGCTCATGAACGTCACCGGGGTACCCATCGCGTACCACGCCGCCAGGAGCCTCGGCTTGGCCCTGGGCCCGTTCTACGAGCCCGCGGACGGCCTGAGGGCACGGGTGGAGGCCGGAGCTCCCTGGGATCTCTCCGGCGCCGTGACGGGGGCGCCGGCGGAGAAGATCGCCGACCGTCTGTTCGCCGTGGTCTGGGCGGTGGCGGGTCAGCTCCTCGACGAGGGGGTGGCCAGCCTCGAGGACGTGGACCGGGGCGCTCAGATCGGGCTTCGATGGAACCGGGGCCCCTTCCGGTGGATGAACGCCAGGGGCGTGAAGGAGGCCGTGTCCCTCGTCGAGGCCTTCGCCGAAACGAATCCGGCACTGGCCGTTTCGCCCCGCCTCAGAAGCCAGGCGGCCGCGGGAGAGCCCTGGCGCTTCAGTCTCGTGGACGAGAAAGTGAAAGATGGTATCGCCCAGCTGATCATCAACCGTCCCGAAGCGCTCAACGCTCTCAACGACGACGTGATCGACCAGCTCGAAGCCCTCTTCGACGGGGCCGCCGCGGACCCGTCAATTCGGGCCATCGTGCTGCGCGGCGCGGGCAAGACGTTCGTCGCAGGCGGGGACGTGCGGTTCTTCGTCCGGGCCATCCGGGATGGCGACATCAAGAGGATCGTCCGCTTCACCGCGAGAACACAGGCGTTCTTCCGTCGCATCGCGGCATGCCCCAAGCCGGTGACGGCCGTGCTGGAAGGCCTGGCGCTGGGTGGCGGCGCGGAGCTGGCCCTGACCGCCCATCGAGTCATCGCGACGTCGAACGCCTCGATCGGCTTCCCCGAGACGGGCATCGGCATCTACCCGGGCCTGGGAGGGACCTTCAGGGCCACGCGACGCGCGGGCATCGAGCTGGCCCGGTACCTCCTGCTCACCGGAAGAACCGTATCCGCCCGGCAGGCGTTCGACATGGGGCTCGTGGACGAGCTCGTCCCGGCGCTGGAGGTGGACCGCGCGATCGCCGAGATCGCACCCTTGCCCGTGGGTCCTCCCCCGGGCCCGAGGGAGGGGTTCGAAGAGCTCAGGGCGGCCTTCTCGGGTCACCCTCCCGCCGTGCTCGAAGAGGGGTTCCAGGGCTCGCCCGAAATGGAGGCGTTGCGGCGGACGATCCGGCGCAAGGCGCCCATCGCGGTTCGGGCCGCCCTGGACCTCCTGGATGCCAATGCCAACGCTTCCGACGAAGAGGCCTACGCCAACGAGCTGGCGGGCATCGAATCCATCTTTGCCACGGAGGATGCCCTGACCGGGCTCACCTCCCTCGGAAGGGGCAGGCCGGTCTTCAAGGGAACGTAGCGGGCGGCCCGGGGAGGTGCGCATGGCAAGACGGCCGGGGATCCGGCTTCGCGCCAAGGATCAGCTGACAGAGATCATGGCATCCTACTTCTCGGGCCTGGGGCAGGCCGACCGGGAGGGCAGGCCCGTGGCCTGGTGTACCAGCGTGGGTCCCGCCGAGCTCCTGAGGGCCATGGGCTTCGAGGTGTACTTCCCGGAAAACCACGGCGCCATGCTCGGCGCGACCCGAACGGCGGAACATGTCATGCCCCTGGCCCACTCCCAGGGCTTCTCGCCGGACATCTGCTCCTACCTGACGAGTGATATCGGCGCCTTTCTCGCGGGGATGACCCCCCTCACGAAATCCCACGGACTTGCCCACGTTCCCATGCCCGCAGTCCTGGTCTTCAATACGAACCAGTGCCGGGAGGTCAAGGACTGGTTCACGTGGTACGGCCGGAAGCTGGGTGTTCCCGTCCTCGGCATCCATTCTCCCCGGGGCCTGGATGCGATCGACGCCGAGCTCGTGGCATACGTCGCCGGCCAGCTCCGCGTTCTCAAGGATGACCTCGCCCCCATCGCTCCGGTTCCCTTCCATCTCCAGGCCCTGCAGAGGACCATGGCTCTCAGCAAGCAAGCCAGCGTGCTCTGGCGGGAGTGCCTGGAAACGACCGCGGCCTCTCCCGCCCCCTGGACCTTCTTCGACCACACGATCCACATGGCGCCCATCGTGGTATTGAGGGGAACCGAAACGGCGGTGAGTTACTACAGGAGTCTGCTCGAGGAGCTCCGGGCTCTCGCTTCCACGGGACAGGGAGCGGTGCCCGGCGAGAGGTTCCGGATCTACTGGGAGGGGATGCCCATCTGGGGTCGCCTGCGTGCGCTCTCGGAGCTCTTTTCAGAGCGCGGTGTGGCCCTCGTGGCTTCCACCTACTGCAATTCGTGGATCCTGGAGGGCCAGGACCCTCAGGACCCGTGGACCAGCATGGCGGAGACCTATCTCTCCATTTTCATCTGCCGCTCGGAAGCGTTCAAACAGGCCTACATCATCGAGAAAGCACGGGAGCTCACGGCAGGGGGGTTCGTTTTTCACGACTCCAAGACCTGTCCCCACAACACGAACTCGCGCTTCGGCATGCCCCAGAGGATTTGCAAGGCCACGGGCCTCCCGGTCCTGGTCCTCGAAGGGGACCTGAACGATCCCAGGTGCTTTTCCCTGGAGGAGGCCCGGGTTCGCATCGAGGTTCTCCTGGAGCAGATGGAAGAACAGGAAGGCGCGCCGTGACGGTGGCGTGCTACGGGGGAGTGGACGTGGGGAGCGCCTACACCAAGGCCGTTGTGACCAGCGGCAGGGGCGAGGTGCTGGCTTTCGCCGTTCTTCCGACGGGCTTGGACATGGGTGGTGCGGGCACCCGGGCCCTCGCGGAGGCTTGTGAGAAGGCGGGCATCACGGTGCAGGAGCTCCACGGCCTCGTGAGCACGGGCTACGGCAGGGACGATGTGGCCGAAAGCGACTGGACCCGAAGCGAGATCCTCTGCCTTACCAAGGGAGCGTTCGCGCTGATGGGACGCGCCATGACGGTGGTGGATATCGGGGGGCAGGACAGCAAGATCGTCTTTCTGGACGAGCGGGGCGCCCGTACGGACTACAGGATGAACCGGAAGTGCGCGGCGGGTACGGGTGCTTTCCTGGAGATCATCGCCATGCGGCTTGGAGTGCCGTTGAACGAGCTGTGCGAGCTTGCCGAACGGACCGAGGAATGGGCGCCGCTCGGTTCTTTCTGCTCGGTCTTTGCGGCCACGGAGGTGCTGGATCTCCTGCGCCGGGGCTACGGCCTGGAGGCCATCGCCCGGGGGGTCTACCGTTCCGTGGCCCATGATCGACATGGGTGCGAGAGGTCCCATTTTGGCCATGGCTGGCGGCGTGGTCGAGCACCATTCCGTCTTGGTGGAGGTCGTTCGGGAGATGATACAGTGTGAAGTGGTGAAGCTTCCTCACCCTCAGTACGCCGTTGCACTGGGCGCGGCCGTCTTGGCGAAGGAAAAGGAATCCGCCAGGACGATCGAGTCTTGACCCAGCGCGGAGGAGGTCCATGAAGGGGACGTACTTAAATGCCAGGCTCCCCCTGGGGAAGGTGGAGTCCACCATCGGCTCCATGCTCAAGAGGAGGGCGTCGAGGTACCGTCGAAGAATCGTCTTCAAGGAGAGGAAGGTCGACGGAGAGTACTCCGGCTTGCGGTGGATAAGTTTCTACGCCCGCATCCGGAGCGTTGGATCATCCCTCCTTGCCAGGGGAATCCGCAAGGGGGACAGGGTTGCGGTCTACTCGCCCAACAACGAAGAGATGCTCATCTGGGAGCTGGCCATCATGAGCATCGGGGCCATCTCGGTTCCCATCTTCTCCGGGTACTACCCCCCCCAGCTGGATTACATCCTGGACCACAGCGAAGCCAGGACGATCCTGGTCGGCGGGAACGAGCAACTGGAGCGCCTGCTCAGCACGGACTACCAACCGAACCTGGATCACATCTTCGTCATCTATCCCCCTGAAAAGGGCGTGGAAGACCCGAGGTTGTCGCCCTTCGATGACCTGCTGAATTCGCCCGACGCCACCGCGTTTGAGAGGGCCGTCGCCGGGGTGAGGGCGAAGGACCCCTGCCTCACCATGTACACCTCCGGTACCACGGGCGTCCCGAAGGGAGTGGTCCTCGCCCACAGCAACATCCTCTCCCAGCAAAAGGCCCTGGAGGTTCTCTGGGATGTAGGCCCGGGAGACGTCTTTCTTTCTTACCTGCCATGGCACCACTCGTTCGGGGGGCTCTTCGAGCGGTTCACGGCCCTGGCCTCGGGCGCCACTCTCTGCATCGACGACGGGCACGGCAAGGACTTGGCCCGTCTCATCCAGAACTGGAAAGAGATCAAGCCTACACTCTTCTTCAGCGTTCCAAAGGTTTTCCAAGCCTTGGTGACCGAGGCGCGTCTCGACTCGGAGGCGGACCTGGCTATCTTTCACCCGAAATTGAGGTTCGTCTTCACCGCGGCCGCCCCGCTCCCCGCAGACTGCTCCGACTACTTTGCCAAGAAGGGGATCCCCGTGCTGGAGGGTTGGGGGCTCACGGAGACCTCCCCGTGCGTGACGCTCACGTCACCCGACATGGAGCGGGTCCCCTCCATCGTGGGGTTGCCTATTCCCGGCGTGGAGATCCTGGTGGCAGAAGACCGGGAAATCCTCGTGCGTGGACCCAACGTGATGAAGGGGTACTACAAGGATGCGGAACGGACACGGCAAGCCCTGGATGACTTCGGGTGGTTCCACACTGGAGATCTTGGCGAGATCACGCCCCTGGGACTGAGGATCATCTGCCGCGTGGACGGTCTGTTCAAGCTCAACAACGGGGAGAAGGTCTCGTCCATGCAGGTGGAAAACAACCTGACGGCCACCAGCCGGTTCATCGAGCAGGCGGTCGCCGTGGGCAAGGGCCGGGATTTCATCGCCACCCTCCTCTTCCCCAACATGCGGAATCTCGCCTCGTGGAGCAAGCAGCATGGGTGGGAGGGCCGAACCGACGGAGATTTCTTCCGCCGGCCCGAGGTCCGGGATCTCTTTCGCAAGGAGGTGGAAGAACGGAATGCGAGCGTTGGAGCTCGCTATCTCCGGGTGAAGGCGTTCAGCATCCTGCCCCGGGAGCTCTCCCTGGAGAACGGTGAGCTCACTCCCTCGATGAAGGTCGTCCGGCGCAGGGTTTTGGAGCAGCACAGGGGGATCATCAAGGCGATCTACCAGGAAAACGGTTACGATACGGCGCTCGAGGAGGACATCGTGAGACTCTCCGTGGGAGAAGCGTCCGAAACCTGACCCCGGGCATTACGGCTCCCGGCCCAGGCGGGCTTGGGGGTCAGGGCGACACGGGGAAACGCGCTCGAAGCGTGATCCCGTCAAGAGAAATGGAGGTAGTTGGAATGGCCATGTTTGAATCGCGACCGGCGGAAAGTTTTGGCTTCCAGGAAGTGGGGTACGAGAAGAAGGATTTCGTGGCCAGGATTACGATCCGCAGGCCGCATAATTACAACGCATACTCCACGCCCGCCCTCAAGGAGCTGGCGACCGCCTTCACCGACGCGTCCGAAGACGACCGTGTGGCCGTCGTCGTATTCACGGGGGAGGGCGACCGGGCCTTCTGCACCGGCGGAGACGTGAAGGAGTACGAGCGTGAGTACACCTCCAGGCCCAGGGATTACTGGAAGTACATGGGCCTGTTCAAGGCGTACATCGAGAGCATCATGAACAACGGGAAACCCACCATCGCGAGGATCAACGGTATGGCCGTGGGCGGTGGCAACGAGTCGCTCATGGCCTGTGACCTCGCGGTGATGGCCGAGCACGCCATCATCAGCCAGGTGGGAACCAGCGTGGGGTCGGTGGCGTGCGGCGGAGGGACCCAGTGGCTCCCCCTCCTCGTTGGGGACAAGCGTGCACGGGAGATCCTCTTCTTAAACGAGCGGATCTCGGCGGCAAAGGCGCTCGAATGGGGGCTCGTGAACTGGGTCGTTCCCTCCGTCACCAAGGACGGTGAGTTCATCGAGGGAGCCTCCCAGGAACAGATCGCCCTCGCCCGCAAGGGCGCCGACGGATACGCCATTGACCTGACCATGCTGGACAAAAAGGTGGACGCTATCTGTGCCAAGATCATCGACAAGTTCCCGGAGTGCGTCAGGTATACCAAGCAGCAGGTGAACTTCTGGAAGGACCTGGCATGGCACAACACGATCGGTCACGCCCGTGACTGGCTCTCCATCCACTACTGCTCGTGGGAGCCCATCGAAGGCATGGGCGCCTTCGTGGAGAAGCGCAAGCCAAGCTACCGGATGCTGAGAGAGCGGGCGGCCGAGGGGAAATCGAGCGAGTTTCCCTGGGGCGCTCCCAAGGCCTCCTGTCCCTCCTGCGGCGCCAAGAACCTGCCCGAGGATTTCACCTACTGCGGCGCCTGCGGAGCGAAGCGATGAGCCGGCTCCTGGAGGGGAAGAAAGCTCTCATCACCGGCGGCAGCTCGGGCATCGGCCGGGCCACTGTAGAGGTCATGGCCAGGGAGGGCGCCTCGGTGGTCTTCACCTTCAGACACAACCAGAGCGGGGCGGATGCCGTCCTCGCCGGTCTCCGGGACCTCGGTGGAACCGGGTTGGCCATCCAGGCGGACGTGGCCGATTCCGGCAGGGCGCAGGCCGTGGTTGATGAAGCCATCGAGGCCATGGGCGGGCTGGACATTCTCGTGAACAACGCGGGGACGAACCGGGACGCCGTCGTCTGGAAGATGACCGAGGAGGCGTGGGACGAGGTCATCGCCGCTGACCTGAAGGGCGTGTTCAACTACGTCCGTGCGGCCGTCCCCCTCTTTCGCAAGCAGAAACATGGCAAGATCGTGACGGTGGCCTCCATCAACGGCCTCAGGGGCAAGTTTGGTCAGGCAAATTACTCCGCAGCCAAGGCCGGCGTCATCGGGTTCTCCAAGAGCGTCGCCCGCGAGCTTGGCCGGTCGAACGTCAACGTCAACGTGGTGTGTCCGGGAATCATCGGCACCGAAATGGTCAGGAAGATGCCCGAAGAGGCCCTCCAGAAGTCCATCTCGGAAGTGATCCTCGGACGGCTCGGCGAGCCGGAGGACGTGGCGGAGCTCATCACCTTCCTCGCGAGCGATCGGGCGCGGCACATCACGGGCGAAGTCATCAAGGTCGACGGTGGGCAGTACATCTGAATCCGCCCGTGCAGCGGAAAGAGCTGGAGGAAAGACATGACCGTTCATGAGCTTAGTAAAGACGTGGTGGCGGTGGGCGCGGTGCGCACGCCCATGGGCCGCTTCGGGGGGAGCCTCAAGAACGTGGCTGCCTTCGATCTCGGGGCCGGTGCGATCAGGGCGGTCCTCGACCGGGCCGGGATCGAGGGAAGGGACGTGGACGACGTCATCTTCGGGTCGTGCCGCCAGGCTGGCAACGGCCCCAACCCCGCTCGAACAGCCGCGGTGCGAGGCGGCATTGCGCTTTCGGTGCCCGTCGTCACGGTCAACATGGCGTGCCCCTCGGGTATGCGGTGTGCTGCCCTGGCGGCCCAGGCCATTCGCCTGGGCGAGGCTTCGGTTGTCGTGGCCGGTGGCATGGACAGCATGAGCACGATCCCGTACCTGCTGAAGGATGCGCGGTGGGAGGGGTTCAAGATGGGAGACAAGGCGCTGCTGGATGGATGGTCCGACAGCATCGACCCCCTCATAGGCCAGGGCATGGGACAAACGGCCGAAAACCTTGCGGAGAAGCACGGCATCTCCAGAGAGGACCAGGATGAATTCGCCGCCGCGTCTCACATGAAAGCGGCGGCCGCGTGGGATGCGGGGGCGTTCGCGGAAGAGGTTGTGCCGGTTACCGTGCCGGCGCGCCGGAGGGAGCCGGAGATGGTCTTCGATCGGGACGAGACCATCCGGCGCGAGGTGGACCGGGCCAAGATGGCCAAGCTCAGACCGGTTTTCAGGAAGGAGGGAACCGTCACCGCGGGAAACGCGTGCAGCATGTCCGACGGAGCGGCGGCCCTCGTCCTGACCTCCCGGGAAGAAGCCGGCCGCCGGGGGCTCACCCCGCTCTTCTCCATCGTGTCCTACGCGCAAACGGCCGTGAGCCCGGAAACCATGGGGGAAGGACCCGCCGAGGTCATTCCCCTCGCCTTGAATCGGGCGGGCATGAGCCTGGGGGACATGGACCTCATCGAGGTGAACGAGGCGTTCGCCGTGCAGGTCCTGGCCAACGGCCGGGTGCTCGGATGGGACTGGGACCGTCTCAACGTCCACGGCGGCGCCATCGCCCTGGGTCATCCAACGGGTATGAGCGGCGCCCGGATCCTGGTCACCCTGCAAAACGCCCTGCGGGTCAGGGATAAAGAGCTGGGCGTTGCGGCCATCTGCGGCGGCGGCGGCGTCACCACGGCCATGGTCATCCGCCGGGAATCCTGACGGGCAGGTGGGCTGGAAGAACCCTGGAGGGAACCGACGGGATCATCACGTCGAAGGAGAACGAAGCGATGTCGGAATACGAATTTGTCCGCACGGAGGCCAGCGACGGGCTCTTGGAGATCACCATGGCCCGGCCACCGTTGAACATCCTGAACGCGCCCATGATGGCGGAGCTCACGGGCGCCTTCGAAGCCGCCGAGAGGGACCGGGATGCCAGGGTTCTTCTCCTGCGGGCGGAGGGGAAAGTCTTCTCGGCCGGGGCGGATATCGACGAGCACCGTCCCGGCAAGGCAAAGGCCATGATCGAAGCCTTTCACGGCATGTTCCGCGCGCTTCACCGCGTCCCCTATCCGACCGTGGCCTACGTCCACGGCGCTGCACTCGGCGGGGGATGCGAGCTGGCCATGGGGTTCGACATGGTCCTCGCCGGCGAACGGGCCAAGTTCGGTCAACCGGAGATCGGGCTCGGGTTCCTGCCGCCGGTTGCCGCGGCCCTTCTTCCAGCCATCTCGGGCTGGAGCAGGGCCATGGACCTGTGTTGCTCGGGCAGGCCGTGGACGGCCCGGGAGGCGCTGGCGAACGGCCTGGCGCTCAGGGTATTCTCCGGCGAAGACGCAGAAGAAAGCCTGAAGGCGTTCCTGGCGCCGTTCCTCAAACGCAGCCCGCTGATCCTGAGGCTCGTAAAGAAGGCCATGCGGGGAGAAGGAGACGGCGGGTTTTCTTCCCGCCTCGACGCCGCCGAGCGTGTCTTTCTCGAGGAGCTCATGGTCACCAAGGACGTGCTGGAGGGGCTCTCCGCCTTCGATGAAAAGCGTGATCCCGACTGGAAGAACGAATAACCACCATGGGAAGACACGATTCCGACCGGGGAGACACACCACTGATCGCGGGCATTCTGCTGGCTGCGGGTCAGTCCAGGAGGATGGGACGCAACAAGCTGCTCCTTCCCTTCGGGGACGTGCCACTTGTCGCGCACGGGTTGGCGGCGCTGGCATCCTCTTCGGTTCACCCCGTGGTGTGCGTGCTCGGCTGGCAGGCCGGAGCCGTCCGGAAGGCCGTGGAAGGCGTCTTCCCCGACGGCCGCGTGACCTTCGTGGTGAACCGACGTTTCGGGGAGGGCAGGTCCACCTCCATTCAAGCCGGGCTCGCCGCACTGCCGGATGGCGCCAAGGCGGCCCTGTTTCTTCCCGCCGATGTGCCCCTCGTCCGGGCGAAGGACGTGGACGCGGTCGCAGACCGGTACCGGCGGACCGCAGCGACCATCGTGGTCGCGGTCGGGCGATGCGGGGAGCTGAGCCACCCGGTGCTCTTCGCGAGAGCCTGCTTCCCGGAGCTCATGGCCCTTGTGGGGGACGTGGGGGGCCGGCGCCTGATCCGGGCGCGCTGGGGAGACGTGGAAAAGGTTTCCCTCCCCGGCCCCGAGCCCTTCGACGTGGACACCCCGGGCGACTATCAAAGACTGTTGGAGCACGGAGCATGACAACACTGTACGAGCGCCTCCCCCGGTTTCTTGCCGAGCACGGTTCCCTGGTGCTCGCCACCCTGGTCGAAACAAAGGGTTCCGCCCCAAGGCATGTCGGCGCCAAGATGGTCGTCTTCCCCGATGGAACGGTGGCGGGGTCCCTCGGCGGCGGAGCCCTGGAAAAGGCGGTCATCGAGGACGCCTTGGCGCGTCTTGAGGCGCGAGCTCCGGCCCTTCTCACGTACGATCTCACGGAGGGAGGAATCGGCATGAAGTGTGGTGGCAAGGTGCGCGTCTACGTGGAGCCCGTGGTTCCGGCCAGGCGCCTGGTCATCTTCGGCGCGGGACACGTGGGGAAGGCCCTCGCCGCAATCGCCGTGCGCACCGGGTTCGCCGTGGAGGTCGTGGACGACCGGGCGGACGCCCTGGATCCGGCGTCATATGCAGAGGGGATCAGGCTCCTGAAAACGGATGCTGCCTTCGAGGAAGGATACACCCCGCCCGGACCCGCTGACTTCGCCGTGGTGCTCACCCGCGACTTCGATACGGACGCAGACATCACCGGGCGGCTGGCCGGGGCGTGCGCATACCTGGGAGTCATGGGCAGCGCCGCCAAGTGGAGGCACATTCGAAAGAACCTGGCAGAACGAGGCACGCCGGAGGACCTGGTGGCGAAGGTGCACTGTCCCGTGGGACTGGATATCGGGGCGGACACGCCGGAGGAGATCGCCGTGAGCATCCTGGCCGAGCTTCTCTCGGTGCGTGCCAAGGCCCGGTGAGCCGATTCACCCATGAGACCCAAGGCAGTGGTGCGGGGAGGTGGAGACCTGGCCACGGCGGCCGGCCGGCGGCTTCACGTGTGCGGCTTCGACGTGATCCACCTGGAGGCGCCCCGCCCCACGGTCATTCGGAGGGAAGTTTCCTTTGCTTCCGCGGTCTATCGCGGAACGATCACCGTGGAGGGCCTCACGGCGCGCCTCGCCGGCGACACCGTGGAGGCCGGGAAAATCCTGGCCGGCGGCGAGGTGGCCGTTCTCGTGGATCCGGGCGCGACGAGCGTCCCCGTCCTGCGTCCCATCGTGGTCGTTGATGCCATCATGGCCAAGGGACGATGGCAGCTGGAGAACCCAACCAGGATGGGCTGGGCCGAGTGCGTGGTGGCGCTCGGCCCCGGTTTCGAGGCCGGTGTGGATGTCCACTACGTCGTGGAGACCTGCAGGGGTCACTTCCTGGGTAAGGTATATACTGAAGGCGAAGCTCTCCCCTTCACGGGTGTACCGGGAAGCGTTCTTGGTGTCTCCCTGGAACGGATTCTCAGGGCTCCCAACGAGGGCGTCTTCGATCCCCTCAAGGATATTGGAGATCTCGTGACGGAGGGCGAAACGGTCGCGCGGGTGAGCGGTGAGCCGGTTCGATCGGCCGTTTCAGGAGTACTGAGGGGGTTGCTGCATGGAGGGCTCGACGTGATGAAGGGCCAGAAGGTGGGAGACGTGGATCCCCGTTGTGTGAGGGAACACTGCTTCACGATCTCGGACAAGGCCAACGCGGTTGCCGGAGGGGTGCTCGAGGCGGTTTTCCGCGGTTGTGCTCACCGTTGGGTTCGGGAAGGTTCAGCGGGAGACCGGGGCTGACAACATCGCTCCACGCCGTTCAGGCCGCGTGACGGGCCGGGGTGTGAGGGCCATGACTTGCGGAGGATAACGATGAAAGCGGCAGTATTTCACGGATCGGGACGACCCCTGACCATCGAAGAGATTCCCACTCCGGAGGTGGGACCCGGGGAGATCCTCCTGAAGGTGGCTGCCTGCGGGGTATGCCACACGGACCTCCACTACATCGACCACGGCGTGCCGACGGTCAAGGCCCCACCCATGGTCCTGGGGCACGAGCCCTCCGGTATCGTCGCGGCGGTCGGTCCCGGCGTGACCTCCTTCAAGGAGGGGGACAGGGCTCTCCTCCCCGCCGTCTATTCCTGCGGCGTGTGCAGGGCGTGCCGGGAGGGCCGGGAGAACATCTGCGCCTCCATGGTGATGTTCGGTAACCACGTGGACGGCGCCTACGCGGAATACGTGAAGGCCCCCGCCAAGGATACCTTTCACCTCCCCGACGAGATTCCGCTCGAGGAAGGATCCATCATCGCAGACGCAACCTCCACCCCGTTTCACGCGGTGGTCAACCGGGCAAAGGTGCGTCCCGGCCAGTCGGTGGTGGTTTTCGGGTGCGGTGGCGTGGGCATCAACGCGGTGCAGATCGCGGCCGCCGTCGGCGGCGCGGTCATCGCCGTGGACCCCGTCCCCGAGAAGCTCGCCCTGGCCAAACGTCTCGGGGCGGTGGCAACGTTGAACCCCACCGAGGTGGAGAACGTTCCCAAGGCCATCCGAAAGCTCACCGGAGGCGGGGCCGAGATCGCCATCGAGGCGATCGGGAAACCGGCCGTGATGAGCCAGGCCTTCAACAGCCTGGTGACGGGCGGCCGCCTGGTGGTTATCGGGTACAGCCCGGACATGCTCACCATCAAGGCCGGCAAGATCATGTTCCAGGAGCTGGAGATCATCGGTTCCCTGGGGTGCCGGCCGGTGGATTACCCCCGCCTCATCGAAATGGTCCGCCAGGGGAAGATCAAGGTGAAAGAGCTGGTTACCGGGCGCTTCCCCCTCGAACAGATCAACGAGGCCTTCGACCTCCTCAGGGAAGGCCGGCCGGACGTGGTGCGCTCCATCATCGTGCCGGCCATGGGCTAGGGAGATATCGATGGGACTGCCCCAGCTCACCGTTGAGGTTCCCCGTACCTTGGGCGAGGCCCTCGCTCTCTTGCGAGAACGGGGTGAGGGGACCATGCCCATGGCCGGGGGAACCGACCTCGTGGTGCAACTGAAGCAGGGGACGAAACGCCCGCGGACGATCGTGTGCCTGTCCAAGGTTGCCGAGCTTGCCGGTGTGCGCGAGACGGAGGATGGATCCATCGCCGTTGGCGGCGGAACCACCATCGCCGCCCTGGAATCCGACACCCTTCTCCTGGAAAGGGCGCCGGGGGTCGTGGACGCCGCCCGGGGCATGGCCACCGTGCAGGTTCGCAACCGGGCCACCGTGGCCGGCAACCTGGCGACCGCCGCGGCCTGCGCCGACCTCCCACCCATCCTGACCGCGCTGGGCGGAGTCGTTTCGGTGGCCTCCTCCGGGGGCTCGCGCCGCGTGGCCGTGGAGCGATTCTTCACCGGCGCAAGGACAACGGTCCTCGCGCCCGGGGAGCTCATCATCGAGGTGATTCTCCCGCCGCGCCAAGCGGGGTCGGGCTCCGCGTACGAGAAACTCGGCTACCGGCGGGGGGCGCAGGTTGCGGTGGCTTCCGCGGCCGCGAGCCTCGTGCTGGAGGACGGCATCGTCCGCGAGTTGAAGCTCGTGCTGGGCGCCGTGGCGCCCATCCCCCTCGTGGTGCGGGGGGCGTCGGCACTGGTGGGGCATCCCCCGGAAGGTGACACGCTCGAAGCGGCCTGCTCGGCGGCCGCCCGGGAGTGTCATCCCATCTCCGACATCCGTGGGAGCGAGGCCTACCGGCGGGCGGTGGTGGCCGTGGCTTCCCGCAGGGCTATCCTGAGGGCGGTTCGCAGGGCGGCGACGGGGACGTCGATGGGAGGCCGCCCATGAGCAAGCGGATGATCACCCTTCGCGTGAACGGAGGAATGGTGGAGGAAGCCGTGGAGGCCAACACCACCCTGCTCTCCTTCCTGCGGGACACGCTCAACATGACGGGGACCAAGCGGGGCTGCGGCGAAGGAGACTGTGGCGCCTGCACGGTCCTGATGGATGGGGCCCCCGTCAACTCGTGTCTCGTTCTTGCCGTCGAAGCCGATGGAGCTGCCATCACCACCATCGAGGGGCTGGCCGACAACGGCAAGCTCCATCCCATCCAGCAGGCTTTCGTGGACACCGGCGCCATTCAATGTGGATTCTGTACGCCGGGAATGATCCTGTCGGCCAAGGCGCTCCTCGACGCCAATCCCGATCCCTCCGACGAAGAGATCCAGCGGGGACTGGCGGGCAACCTCTGCCGCTGCACGGGCTACGTGCGCATTATCGAGGCGGTCAGGCGGGCGGCTCACCCCGATCGGCCGACCAAGGTCGAAGCCGGGGAAGGCAACGGCGACTTCTCCGTTGTTGGCCGGAGCCTGCCCAAGAAGGACGCCCCCGCGAAAGCGTCGGGAAGAGCCGTCTACACGGCCGACATCCGGTTGCCGGGGATGCTTCGTGGCAAGATCCTGGGGAGCCCCCATCCCCACGCACGGGTGCTTTCCGTGGATGCTTCCGAGGCCGAGGCTCTTCCCGGCGTGGTCGCCGTCGTGACGGCCGAGGACTTTCCGGACACGCCCTACGGAGTCAGCCCGGCACGCTACGACGAGCAGGTGCTGGCCCGGGACCGCGTTCGCCATATCGGTGACGAAATCGCCGCGGTGGCCGCGGTGGACGAGGAGACCGCCGAGCGGGCCCTGTCCCTGATCAAGGTTGAATACGAGGTGCTCCCCGCCGTCTTCACGGTGGAGGAGGCCATGGCGGAAGGGGCGCCCAGGCTCCACGACAAGTACCCCGGTAACGTGAACACGGAGATCCACCAGGATTTCGGAGACGTGGAGGCCGCCTTCCGGGAAGCGTACCTGGTCCGGGAAGACGTGTTCCAGGGTCAGCGGACCATGCAGAACCCCATGGAGCCACACGTCTCCTTGGCGCAGGAAGAACCGGATGGCCGCATCACGTTGTGGACGGCAAACCAGTCTCCCCACCAGGTGCAGCACCAGATTGCCCGCGTGTTGAAGATGCCGAGGAGCTCCATCCGCCTCATCACGCCGGCCATGGGCGGCGGCTTCGGCGGCAAGGCCGAGACCACCACCCTGGACTTCTGCGCGGTCGCCCTGGCGCGCAAGGCCGCGCGGCCCGTCCTCATGGAATACTCCCGCAAGGAGACCTACCTCCACGGGCGCGGCCGCCACGCCCAGACCGTTCGGTTGAAGACGGGCGTCAAGAAGGACGGCACCATCACGGCGGTCCACGCGGATATCCTCCTTGAAGGGGGCGCCTACACCTCCTACGGGATCATCACCGCCTACTACTCGGGCGTCATGCTCACCACCCCCTATCGCCTCCCCAACTTCCGTTTCGACGGGCGGAGGATCTACACGAACCTGCCGGCGTGCGGGGCGATGCGGGGGAACGGAACGCCCCAGCCCAGATTCGCCTTCGAGAGCCAACTGGATCTCATCGCGGCGGACCTGGGGATGGACCCCATCGAGCTGCGGCGCCGAAATGCACTCGGCCCCAACGAGGAGACCATCAACGACCTGGCAATCACCTCGTGCGAATTCAAGCGCTGCCTCGACCTCGTGGAGGAGGAATCGGGCTGGCGAGCCAAGTGGGGCAAGCTGCCCCCGGGCAAGGGAATCGGCGTGGCGTGCGGCTGTTTCGTGTCGGGGGCGGGGTATCCCATCTACAGGGGAGACACGCCCCATTCCTCGGTGATCATCCGCTGGGGCGAGGACGGAGAAACCGCCACGGTCCTCTCGGGGGCCGCCGATATTGGCCAGGGGTCGGATACGGTTCTCTGCCAGATGGCCGCTGAAGAGCTGGGGCTGCCGTACCGCGACGTGACCATCATCTCCACGGACTCGGCCGTCACCCCCTCCGACCTCGGCAGCTACGCCTCCCGCGTCACCTACATGGCGGGCAATGCCGCCCGGGATGCCGCGATAGACGCGAGGCGGCAGGTCCTGGCAGCCGTTGCCAAAGCCTGGAAGATCCCGAGTGAATCGGTTTCCTTCGTCAACGGCGTCGTCTCCGCCGAGGGGCGCGAAGAGACCCTCAGCATCAAGGAGGCGGCCGCCCTTGCTTACCACACGGTGGGTCCCATCGTGGGCAGGGGGACCTATTCCCCGCCGAAGCTGGGTGGCAGCTTCAAGGGCGCGGCCGTCGGAACATCTCCCGCCTACTCCTTCTGCGCCCAGGTGGCCGAGGTGGAGGTCGACATGGAGACGGGCATCGTGCGCGTGACGGACTTTTACGATGCCCACGACTCGGGAACGGTCATCAACCCGATGGCCCTGCACGGCCAGGTGGAGGGCAGCCTTGTCATGGGCATGGGCGAGAGCCTCTTCGAGGAGGTTGTTCATGCGGACGGGCGAATCGTGAATCCGAACCTGCACGATTACCTCGTGCCCACGGCCATGGACGTGCCCAGGGTCCACTCCCTCATCGCCGAGTCGTACGACCCCGCTGGCCCGTTCGGCGCCAAGGAAGTGGGCGAAGGCTCCGCGCTGCCCGTCATGGGCGCCGTGGCCAATGCCGTCGCGGACGCCATCGGGGTCCGTATCACGGAGCTTCCCATCACGCCGGAGAGGGTGCTCAAGGCCCTCGGCAAGCTTCCCGACGAGCCCGGCAAGCCGGGAGCTTCGATGTGCTGCCAATGTCGCGAGGAGGAACCCTGAAACCGGGCAGGGGAATGAAGGAACCTGAGAATCGTTTGTTAACGGGGGATTATATGCGTGACGAGACCGGGAGACAGGTGCCATGAAGCACCAGCGTTTGGATGCCCTGGCCAGGGCGGACAGGGTGCTCAACGACCTGTCCTACGGGTACGTGCAGGATTGGTTGGGACGAGGGGCCGACAGGCACGCCGTGGGGTACCTGCCCATCTATGCTCCGAGGGAGATCATCGCCGCCGCCGGGATGATCCCGGTGGGTGTATTCGGCGCGGGTGACGCTCTGGACATCGTGAAGGGCGATGCGTATTTCCAGTCCTACATCTGCCACATCCCCAGAAGCGTCATCGAAATGGCCCTGGACGGGCGGTTCGCCACCTTCTCAGCGTTCATCTTTCCCGCCATCTGCGACGTGATTCGGAACCTCTCGGGGATGTGGCAGATGAACTTCCCGGACCAGTACGTCAAGTACCTGGACTATCCCCAGAACTTCGATCCCGAGGTGGGTGGGCGCTTCTACCGCCGGGAGCTGGAAGACTTGCTGGAGAACCTGGTGCGCATCAGCGGGAGGGAGGTCAGCGATGCGGAGCTGCACGCCGCCACCGCGCGATATAACGAGAATCGGCGCCTGCTGGACCGCCTCTACGATGCGCGCTCCCGAGCCCCCCACAACTTCCCCATGTCCGAAGTGTACAGGGTGGTTCGAGCCGGTTCCGTCCTCACCGTGGATGACCACAATCGTCTCATCCTGGATTACCTGGCCGCCGCCGAAGCCGAGCCCCTTCCAGACCAGGATCGCATCCGCGTCTACCTCGTGGGCGCCTTCTGCGAGCAACCGCCCTTGGGGCTCCTGAAAACCCTTGAACAGGCCGGGTGCGCCCTGGTCGGTGACGACCTTCTCCTGGGCATGCGCTTCATCCGGGGCGACGTTGCCACCGAGGGGGATCCCCTGGATGCGCTCGTTGCGGCCTACCTCACCAAGTGCGGGTGGTCTTCGGCGGTGTACGACGGGGACAACCCCCGGGAAGACAAGCTGGTGGAAGACGTCCGGGCCTGCAAGGCGGATGGTGTGATCTTCTGCTGCCCGAGCTTCTGTGACCCGGCCCTCTTGGACAGGCCCATGCTGCAAAAACGCCTGGATGAGGAGCGTGTGCCGTACGCCAGCTTCCAGTACTCCGAGAACACGGGGCAGTTCCAGGTGATCCGCGAGCAGGCCGGGACCTTTTCCGACTCCATTAAACTCTGGGAATGAAGGAAACTCCATGAGTGAAACCCCACGCATCGTCAAGGAGAAGAGCATGGTGGTCCAGAAGAAGATGCTGGCCGCCTACTACAAGGGCCTCGCTTCGACTGGAGAAACGGGACAGAAGGTCGTCTACACCTTCGTTCCGGGCAACCTGACCGAGCTCATCCTCTCCTTCGGCGCCCAGCCCGTCTACCCCGAGATCAATGCGCTCCAGTCCGGCATGCGGAAGAAGTCGATGGAGTTCATCCGGCAGGCCGAGAAGATGGGGCACTCGGAAGACGTTTGCACTTATGTAAAGTGCGATGTTGGCATGATGCTCAAGGGCAACGTGGGTCCCACGGGCGAGACGATTCCAGCTCCCGACCTCCTACTCTGCTCCTACACGGGGTGTTTCACCTTCATGAAGTGGTTCGAAAACCTGGCCAAGATGTACGATTGCCCGGTGGTCATGCTCCACGTGCCCTACCGCTCCGCGGGAGAGGCGAGCCCGGCCATGGTTCAATACGTGGTCGATCAACTCAGGACCCGGGTCATCCCGGCGTTGGAGAAGGTCACCGGCAGGCCGTACGACGAGGAGCGGCTGCGGACCATGCTGGGCCTGGCGGCCCAGGCGGAAGACGACATGGTCTACTGCTTCGAGAGCGCCAAGAACAGGCCATCTCCCATCGACGGGTACTTCGCGGGGGTGTACTACATCGGTCCCATCTTCACGGCATTCAGGGGCACGGAGGAATGCGTCACCTACTATCGAAGCCTCCGGGAGGACATCGACGAACGCATCGCCAGGGGTCTCGGCCCCATCACCCCGGAGGGTCAGATCGAGAAGGAGCAATACCGGCTCGTGGTGGAGGGGCCGCCCAACTGGACCAACTTCCGGGAGTTCTGGAAGCTCTTCTACGACCGGGGCGCGGTCGTCGTGGCTTCCACCTACACCAACGTGGGGGGCAGCTACGACCTCGGGTTTCGGCACGATCCCGCCCACCCCCTGGAGACGATGGCCAGGTACTGCATGAGCTGTTATACCAACCTCAGCCTCCCCCAGAGGACAGCCGTGCTCTCGAACTACGTTCGCGACTACCACGCGGACGGTCTGCTGGTGAACTCCATCAAGTCCTGCAACTCCTTTTCCGCGGGCCAACTGCAGATGCTCCGGCGCGTGGAGGAGGAGACGGGTGTCCCCGTGGGCTTCATCGAGTCGGACCTCGTTGACCCGCGCTATTTTTCCTACGCCAACCTGAAGAACAGGCTGGACTCCTTCTTCCAGATGCTGGACCAGAAACTCACACCGGGCGAATCGGACGCCTGAGGGACGGAGGCGAGCAACCATGGACCTGTACCTCGGCATCGATCTGGGCTCGACGACCTCCAAGGCGGTGGCCGTGGGGGAGGATGGGAGAATCCTGGGACGGGGAATCACCAACACGCGAAGCAACTACCGGGTGGCCTCGGATATCGCCCGGGAGGAGGCGCTGCACAACGCCCGTTTCGCCCACCTCGCCCGGGCCATGGAATCACGGGGGTATCCCGCTTCGCGGCACGAGGCGATCTACTCCGACCTCGCCCTCCACTTCCGTCTGGAGGGCTACCTGAAGAGGCTGGATGCCCTGGCGAGGGAATGCGAGCGGACCAACGCCGCACTTTCCCCGGAAGAAGCCGTGCCGGGGGAGTGCCTGGCCGAGGTCTTCGAGATCCTGAGGAGGGAAGCACCGGCTACATTCGATCGCCAGGCCAGGAACGACAGCTCCAAGTTCTTTCGGGACATCGCCGGTACGGCCTTCGCCGACGCCGCGGAGGAGGTGTCCACCCGGTGGAAGCTCTCCTCGGAGCCGCTCGTGGCCATCTACGAGCGGTCCATCGTGCCGGCCGAGAACGATCGGATCGAAATGGACTTCGGAAGGAGCCTGACCTCCGCGTGCGCCCGCACCCTGGAGAACCACCCCGAGGAGCGGGAGAACAGCGGCTTTGTCAAAGCACTTGAAGATGCGACGAAGCAGGCGGTGGCACTGGACCTGGTGACGAAGGACATGGTGGGGACCGGGTACGGCCGCCAGCTCCTTCCCTTCCCGGAGGAAAGCATCCGGTCCGAGATTCTCTGCCACGGCCTGGGCGCCCACCGGATATTTCCCGAGACACGGACGGTACTGGACATCGGGGGACAGGACACGAAGGCTATCCAGGTCAACGGTGAAGGCGTGGTCACCTCGTTTCACATGAACGACCGGTGCGCCGCGGGGTGTGGCCGGTACCTCGGCTACATCGCCGACGAGCTGGCCATCAGCGTGAAGGACCTGGGTCCCCTGGCCTGCAAGGCCGACAAGACCATCCGTATCTCTTCCACCTGCACGGTCTTCGCGGGGGCAGAGCTGAGGGATCTCCTGAACTTGGGCGAAAAGAGGGAGAACATCCTCGCTGGCCTTCACCGGGCCATCGTTCTCAGGGCCTTTTCGCTGCTCGCACGATCCGGCGGCGTCCACAACGAGTTCACCTTCACCGGGGGAGTCGCCAAGAACGTGGCCGTGGTGCAGTATACCCAGGAGATGGTGCGCAGGAACTACGGCGCCATCACCATGAACGTCCACCCGGATTCCATCTACATGGGTGCGCTGGGCGCTGCCCTCTTTGCGCTGAGGGCGGCTCGAGGAGAATCCCTGCCGGCGGCCGGCGTCGCCGAGCCGGACAGGTCAACCCGGGGAGCCCGCCGCATGGAGATCAAGGCATGAACCGGACCGATGTGTACACCATGGGCGTGGACGTGGGTGCCAGCTCCGTGAAGACCGTGCTCATGAGCTACGGGTCCGGAGAGCACCCGGAGATTCTCTTCAAGGACTGCCGCAGGATGCGCCGGCGGAACCCCTCGGTCGTCGCTGACGAAAGCATGGAGGACGCCCTCTCCGTGGCGGGCCTCGAGCTCAAGGACATCGCCTACGTGGCGAGCACGGGCGAGGGGGAGATGGTGAAGCGCAAGCGGGGCCACTTCTACAGCATGACGACCCATGCCAAGGGGGCAGCCTTCCTGGTACCGGCGGCGAGGGCGGTCCTGGACCTGGGCGCCCTGCACGCGCGGGCGATGAAGATCAACGACGAGGCCCGGGTCCTGTCCTACCGGATGACGGGCCAGTGTGCTTCCGGCTCGGGGCAGTTCATCGAGAACATCACCCGGTACCTGGGCGTGAGCCTCAGCGAGGTCGGGGCCCTGTCCCTCCAGTCTGATCACCCCGAACGGGCGTCCTCCATCTGCGCCGTGCTGGCCGAAACGGACGTGATCAACATGGTGTCCCGGGGAGTCTCGACGCCCGACATCATCCGCGGTATCCACGAGTCCATCGCGCAGCGGTTGGTCAAGCTGCTCTCGGCCCTCAAGGCCGATTCACCCCTGGTGCTCACGGGTGGGCTGTCCCGTGACGCGGGAATGGTCGAGGTGATCCGAAGAAAGGTTGCGGAGGACGACCTTGGCTTGACGGTTCTCACCCACCCGGACGCCATCTATGCGGGCGCCCTGGGCGCCGCCCTCTGGGCCGGCTGGCGGCACTTCAAGCTCCAGGAGAAAGCGTCCGCCGCGTCCTGACCAGCCTCGCGGGCTTAGCCTGCCGGGGCGTAGAAGCAGCGCTTGGGGGAGATGATCTTGCCCTCGTCCTTGAGCTGCTTGATGACCTTGGAGACCAGCTTGGAGTCGACCTCCAGCGCCTTGGCGATGTCTCCGGGACGGACGGGCTTGCCAGCCTTCTTCATCTCGTCGAGCACGGTGTCTTTCAGATCGGCCACGGGAACCTCCTCGATCGGCGTTCGTCTGGTGGGAACACGCCGGGGTCCCGTTTCATTTCCCGTCTCCGGGGAAATCCTTCACGTTACGCGAGATCGCCGAGGGTCTCGATCATCCCGCGGATTCCCGTCTCCGGGCGGCGATCCGCCCGTTGCGCGTTGCCAGCACGATCACGATGACCGGCGCCCGCCGCACCGACCGTTACGTCCGGCGCCGCCGGTCCGGCCGGTGAGCCGACGGATCATCCCATCCAGAACCCCTTGCGTTGCGTGACGCCCAGGACCTTCTGGCAGTGGGGACAGACCCATATGTACGCCTTTCCAAACGTGTCTTTCAGGCGTGTGCGGGCGACCCGGTCCAGCGGCTGGTCGCAGTGCGGGCAGATCGGCGCGACGTTCGTGCGTTCTTCGATAGCTATCATGGGAACCTCCACTGTTGGATACGCAGCGGAGGCCCGGGTGTTCCGGGACGAGCCCCTCCAGGCCGCTCTTCGCGCCCGGCGGATAGAGCTACTTCACCGACAGCATCATGGCGCCGAGACAGATCGGGGGCCACTGGCCGCACTGCGAAACCTGGTCGCTCCAATCGATCGACGCGAGGTGGAACTCCGAGTCGTTGGTCGCCCCGTCCATCGTCGTGCTGTAGGCGATGAACTCTCCCTGCGTTTCGCTGAGAACCTCCGGAACGTTTCCACACGGATTCGCCGGGATGTCCGCGGGATCCAGCGTGATGTCGACGCGGCCGCCGCCCGGCAGCGAACTGACGCCGAGGCTCGTCAGGCTCCACTGGCTCAGCGAGACCGGAGGCACGGTTCTTGTCTTTTGACCGGCCGGATGACCGTCCGCCCCCACGATGGTGACGTGGACCTTGATCGCGAGCATCGACATGTTCAGTACGCCGATATTCGTCCTGAAGCTGAGGTCCTGCTCCTGCTTGACCCCGGGCAGGATGGCCCGGCCGAGGCCGAAGACCGCGTTCACCGTCAGCCCTTCTTCGCCCATCAGCGTGATCGAAGGAACGCCCTGGCCGAACGTTGCGGCGGGGTTGGCGGCGTTGTAGGTCCGCGAGCTCACGGCGATGACGCCGGTGGCATCCCCGTTTTCATCCTCGGCGAAGAAAACCAAGGCGCCCTTGGTCATTCCGACCTGCGGGAACCACGTTCCGAGCACGTCTTCGACCTTCAGGGTTTTTCCTGCCGGAAGTGAAACGGTGTGGGAAGGGGCGTGATCCGGGTCGTTGGCGTGTTCCTCGGGCAGGAAAATCGCCTCGAGTATGCATGCCTCGGTGCTGACGTTCGAGACGGAGATGTCGGTTTGCCAGTAACTCCCGCTGCTGCCGGCCAGGCGCGCCACCACGGGAACGAGCTGGGCCGGTCCGGCCACCTGTGCCCACGCTGCCGCTGAGAGCACGAGGCACGAAAACAGTGCCAAAGAAACCTTGTATCGCATCGCTGATCCTCCTTGAAACGAAATCCTACGGCCTCTTCCAATCCCAGTCAATCCCGGGGGCGTTGCGTTGTTCATACGTACGATGACAGTGACAGACACGAGATTCTCGATTGACTGGCATTCGTGTTCGTCGCAAGACCGAGGAAACGCCCAGGAGGCCCGGCCTGCGGCCGGCCCGCGGTCAGCGCCCGGGAGGCCCGGCCTTTGGCCGGCCCG
>JAADFN010000125.1 GCA_013152895.1 Acidobacteriota bacterium
TCTGGTGCCCGGGGCTATCCTGCTCCCCTCGGGGGTTGGGTTACCAATATGGGCTGTAGCGGGAGCATCGATCAGCATGTGGGAGGCAAACGTGATTGGGGCTCGCACAACATTCTTGTCCGAACGTGTATGGCCGATCGTGCGCGTTTTGGCACTTCAAGTGATTCTCATGCTTGGCATCGTCGGAAACCTAGTTGGCTGGCTCGTCCTTGCTCTCCTGGTTGACCACCTTCACTGGCTTCAAATCGATTTCCACGGCAAGACATTGCAGACAATTGGCCCTGAAGGGAAGATTATTGGCATCACCATTCTTTTCGTCGTCAATCTGACTCTGGTGGTATTGGCATGGCGGTGGATAGAACGTAAGCAATTGAAAGATATGCTGTGGGTCTTTTCGCGGAAACAGTGCAAGTATCTGGCTTGGGGACTGTTGGCAGGGGTGGGAGAAGTGTCAGTGGTTTTCGGGAGTATGGTCGCAATCGGTATCGTGCATCCTTCTTGGGGCTTGGCCGCCGTGTCCCGAAAAACGGTCGTGATGGCTTTGGGCTGGGTGCTCGCCTCCTCCATTCTCGGACCGATGGTGGAAGAAGCCTTGAACCGTGGCTATTGGTTCCAGAACATCAAGCGCGGCTGGGGTGTCACTCCTGCTATCGTCGTCACTTCCCTGCTGTTTGGCGGTGTGCACATGCTCAATCCAAACGCAGAGATTCTGGGAGCGATCAATATCACTCTTTCCGCCGCCACCTATGTCTTGGGTTTGCTCTGGTTGCGCTCCTTGTGGTTTCCCATTGGTTGGCACGCCGGGTGGAACTTTGCTCAGTTCTTCGTGGCTGGTTTACCCAATTCCGGTATCTCGGTCCACAGTATGGGATTGGACGGAACGACCCTTCTGGTATCGGACATGTCCGGCCCGCGTTGGCTGACGGGCGGCGATTTCGGGATGGAAGCCAGCCTTATCAGGACAGTCGTTCTGATTGGTGTGATCGCTGGACTGTTGTGGTTGAAGCAACGTCGAGCTCCGTGCCAGGATTGAGGATCCTGGGAAGTTGTGGCGGATCACCGGGGTCGGGAGGGCGGGGTGTGGCGTTGTGATTGCTCTCCTCGGTACCGCACGTTGGGAACAGGGTGAGAAGGGATGAGCAAAGCTCATGAACAAGACCCCCGACGTCCTGAGCTGGGGCGGTGGCGTCCCGGGGATCCCACCTTTGCGAGCTGCCTCGACGATCGCGACCAGGAGCTGGCTGCATCGCTGATGCGCCCCGGTCAACCGGCCGGATCGTTCCCTCAATCGAAGCTGACGGTGTACCGGCCGTGGCGCATCAGGGGTACCGTGTCATCGCCGATTTGGAGATCGGCGCGGGCGATGCCGACGCGCCGTTGCAGCTCGGGGATGTAGACGCGGTCGATGTGGACGACGGCCTCGGGGCGGGAGAAATCCTTGGCGCCGACCTGGCCGCCGAAGTGGTCGGAGCGGCCGAAGGCGATGTGGAGGCCGAGCTTCTCGTCGAGCAGGACCTCGCCGGTGGGCCGGATGTTGAAGTCGGACAGTACGCCGAGGCCGAGCTCGGCGAGGTTGCCGTACGCCGGCTCCTCGACGAGATGCCCGGCCTCCCGGCGGGAGGCGGCCCCGATGCCCTCGACGGCAACGGCGCGGTTGGCCTCGATGCGGTAGAGGACAACCTCGCCGTCGAGCTCGACGGGGAGAAGCCCGCTCGTGCGGCTGGGGTCGCCCGGCAGCTCGCCCTCGTACGGCACGATGTACGCCTCGCCGGAGGGCAGGTTGCCGGCGATGCCCGGCCGGTGGAACAGCCCACCGGAGGCGTGGGCCTGCCGGTGCCTCAGGTCGAGGTGCAGCACGGGTCCGTCGCCGCCGTCGATCGAGAAGCGAATGTCCGCACCGGTCGCCCGGTCGAGGAGATCCTTGAGGATCTCGACGCGGCGGTTGATCTCCACGTAGTCGAGGCGCAGCGCCGGGATCATGGCGGCGGAGAAGCCAGGCATGGTGGCGGCACGAAATCCGTGCTCGCGCGCGGCGAGCTTGAGCGGCGCCGTGGCCGAAAGCTCCGTGGGGGCCAGGAAGATCGTGTGGGAGCGGAAGATCTCCTCGAACGGCCGGGCCGTCGCCGGATCGAGCTCGTCAGCGGAGGATGGGAGGGGCGTGTCCGGATTCCACGGATGCGCGGCGGCGGGGAGATCGGCGTTGTTACGCCGGGCGTTGCGGTAGAGGACGAGGTCGATCTCCAGGCCGGAAGCTCCGTCGGTCCGCCGCAGGTCCCGGACCCAGCTGGCGGCCATGCGCCGCCGTTGCTCCCACGCGGGGGTATCGGGGAGCTGCCGGTCGGGGAGATCGACGAGCACGGCCGCTGCCCTGTCCCCGGCTCCCGGTTTGAACACCCTCGCGATCAGCCGCGCGAGCTCCGCTCCCGTCATCGTTTCGCCCATGTTCCACCTCCGTCTGGGATTGTCCCCGCCACGGAGCTCCGGCGCAAGAGCGGTGCGTTGTGATCGTTCGGCGGGTTGGGAGGTGGCCCCGGGAATGTGCTAATCTTTGAGGCGTAGATGGCCGGGGGAGGTGTGAGATGTCCTTCAAGACGTTGGCTCGTTTTGGGTGTGCGGCGCTTCTTATGACAGCGGTGGCGGGTTGTGGGAGTAAACCGGTTGTCGGGATCTTGTTGCCGAGGACCGGGGCTGCCAGTAATTATGGTGCCTCGCTGGAAAGCGGAATCCGGGTGGCGTTGGCCCAGGCGAGGGAACGGCACGAGCTGCCTCCAAACTTCGACGTTGTGTGGGCCGATACGCAGTCCAAGCCAGCGGTGGCGGTTGCTCAACTCGCGAAGCTGGTCCATAAAGATCACATCAAGATGGTTCTCGGAGGCGCCACGAGCGCGGAGGCTCGCGCGCTCCTGCCCGAGCTCAAGAAACTCAACATCGTGTGCCTGTCCCCGTCGGCCTCGGCGCCTGGCCTGGCCAAGGCCAGCCCCCTGTTTTTCCGGATCTATCCGTCGGACGAGTTGGAGGGCGGGCGCGCCGGACAGTTTCTCTATGAAACGTTGAAGGTGAAGAGGACGCTGGTCTTCACCGACAACTCCGATTACAGCAGGGGCATCGAGCCCGAGTTCAGGCGCCAGTATTCCAAGGTGATGGGTGGCAAGATCATCGGGGACGTGGCTGTGAACAAGGACGGCTGGCAGGCGGATGCCGAAAAGCTTCTTGCGAAGGGCAAGCCGGATGCCGTGTACGTGGTCGGGTATGCCAAACAGATCGTCGACATCCTTCATTTCATCCGGAATCAGAAGTACAAGGGGCGCATCGTCACCACTTCAGCGTTCTATACCGGGAACATGATCCAGAAGGCCGGCAACGTGGCCAACGGCGTGTTCCTTCCGCTTCCCCCGTTCGACCGCACCTCGAAGGATCCGCTGATCAGCCAGTTCGTGCGGCGGTACATGGATACGTACGAGAGAGCGCCCGACATCTTCGCCGCCCACGGGTACGACGCCATGAGGATTGTGATCAAGGTGATGAAGATCGCAAGGCCGCCGGAAACCGACGAGATCAAGAAGGCGTTGCACTTCGGCATCAGCGAGTTCAAGGGTGTGACCGGGCCGATCCTCTTCGACGATTATGGAAACGTGAAGCACTATCCCAAGATGTTCATCGTGGCGAACGGTCAGCTCCGGTCGTACGAGTCGTACCTGAAGCAGGAACAGGCTCGAATCCGGCACCAGATCATGAATATCCTGGGCCAGCAGTGAAGTCAGGCGTGCGATGAGGCGAACCTGGGTCAGGGAGGTGCTCGCTGCACGTCCCGGAGAGCCCGCCCCGCCGGGGCGTGGCGTCGGAAGGATCCTCTGACGTGGATATTTTCCGTGTGCTTTGGCGCCATCGGGCGCTGGTGGTCGTCCTGGTCCGCAAGGAGCTCGCCGCGCGGTACCGCGCCTCGCTCCTCGGCTATTTCTGGTCGCTGCTCAACCCCCTGATGCTACTGGCCGTGTACGCGGTGGTTTTCACGACGGTGTTCAGGCCGCGGATGGCCGGGGCCCAGCCGTACGCCCTCTTTTTGTTTGCCGGTCTTCTGCCGTGGCTGTTTTTCTCCGGTGCGCTTCTCGACGCGGCCATCACGCTCGTCGACAACGGCCCCCTGCTGGCGAAGGTTGTCTGCCCGGCCGAGATCTTCCCGGCCGTGACGGTGCTTTCGCACCTCGTGCATCATGTCCTGGCCCTCCCGGTGCTCCTGGTTGCCCTGGCCGGCTGCGCCATGGCTGGCTGGCACCCGTTTCCGTGGACGATCGTGCTGCTGCCGCTGGCGTTGATTCCATGGATCCTGACGGCGGGCGGCCTGGCGCTGGGCATTTCAGCGCTGGCGGTCCACTTCCGGGATATCCGGGACCTGGTTGCCAACCTGCTCAACCTCCTGTTCTTTGGCACCCCGATCATCTACACGCTGAACGGGATCCACGTTGGCTGGTTGTGGCACATGCTCCGGCTCAACCCGATGACCAGCCTGATCCGTGTGTACCGCAGCCTGGCATTTACAGGTCACATCGCGGGGCCGCTCGAATGGGCGATTGCGATGGCGACCGGTGTCATCGTGTGGCTCGCAGGGGCGTGGCTGTTCGGGCGGCTGAGGGACACGCTGGTGGAGGCCGTATGAAGGGCCACGTCCGGCTCGACGGCGTCAGCAAGGTGTACCGGCGCCTGGCGAGGCGGGGGCGTCTCCAGAGTCTCAAGGGAGCCTTGCTGCACGGCGATCTCGTGCGCGGGTTGAAGGCGAGCGAAGGTTTCGTGGCGGTCGATCACGTGGACCTGGACGTGGCGCCCGGCGAAGCGGTCGCGTTGATCGGGCCCAACGGATCGGGGAAATCCACGCTGCTGAAGCTGATCAGCGGCATCTTGAAGCCGACTCGTGGAACGGTCGACGTCGATGGCAGGGTAACGGCGCTGATCGAGCTGGGGGCGGGCTTTCATCCGGAGATCACCGGCCGGGAGAACGTGTTGATCAACGGGATGCTTCTCGGGCTCACCCGGCCGGAGGTCGAGGCGAAGCTGGACGAGATCGTTCGCTTTGCCGACATCGGCGAGTTCATCGATCAACCCGTCAAGACGTACTCCTCGGGCATGTTCGTCCGGCTCGGTTTCGCCGTGTCCGTGGCGGCGGACCCCGATATCCTGCTGATCGACGAGGTGCTCGCCGTGGGAGACGCGGCGTTCACGAGACGGTCGCTCGACCAGATCGCCCGCATGCGGCGTGAGGGAGTGACACTGATCATCGTGTCCCACGACCTGGATCTCGTCGCGCACCTGGCCGATCGCGCCGTGTACCTGCGGCACGGGCGGGTGATCGCGAAGGGTCTCGCCGACACCACGGCGGCCCGGTACCGCAGCGACGTGGCCGGGGATGAGGCGGCCGATCGATCTGCGGCGGCATCTTCCGTGCGCGTCGTCGAGGAGGGCACGCGATGGGGGACCGGTGACGTCGAGATTCTCGATGTTGGCTTCTCCAGCTGCGGTGTGCCGATGCGGGTCGTTCCTTCGGGAACCGATTGCACGGTCCACATCGCCTACAAGGTCAACCATCCGGTCTCCGACTTCGGGTTCGGCCTCGCATGGCACAAACCGGACGGGACGGTCGTCGGCGGGCACAACACCTTTCTCGATGGACTCGTGCCAGGCCGGCTGGGCGAGCGGGGCGAAGTCCGCTGCCACTATCCGGCTCTCGATCTGGCCCCGGGCGACTACGTTCTCGACGTCGCCATCCACGCTCGTGAGGGCCTGGCGTACGACTACTGGTGCCAGGCGGCGCGGCTCAGGGTCACGTCTGCCGTGGAATGGCCGGGGGTCTGGGCGCCGGAGCACCGCTGGGAGAGCGACGGTTCCGTTTTCTTCGAGGCAGACACAGGATCATCAAGAGGATGACAAGGCCGGCGCCGGCCACACCGAGCCCCACGAAGAATGGAACGCGCGACCATGTGACTGTCACCGTGTGCGCGCCGGCTGGAAGGCGGATCCCGAGACGGCACAGGTTGACGAGCGCAGGAACGCGAAGGTGGCCGTCGATCCGGACCTTCCACCGCGGGGAGAACGCCTGGTCGAGCACGAGGAGAGCGGGACCGGGGGAGTTGGTCCGGATTCGCCATTGGGACGGTGTCCGCTCGAGCAGGCGGAGGGATCCCGGCTCGTAGGGCACAACGCCGCTGTGCCGTCCGAGCGTGACGGCGTCCGCGCCGGGGACGCTGGCCGGATCTTCGAGCTGGCGCCAGGCCGCCATGCGCGACGGGACCACGATCTGCCGCGCGGCCATCCACGCGGCCGGTGCGGGCCGTGCGAGACGCATCAGCGAGATGGGTGATCCGCCGGCGGAGATGTTCGTGGCCACGGCGATGTCGGAGGAGGCCGGGAGGGGCCGGCGCCGCAGAATCGCATCGACGCCGAGGTGCCGGGCGGCGTGGGCGACGGCGTTCGACCGCGTTCCGGCCAGTCTGAGCGCCGTGTCGGCACTCCACCACGGCTCAAGTCCGTCGGGTCCCAGGCAGCCACGGTAGAGCACCCCGTACGGCACCCCGTAGAACCGCCACGCCTGGGCGAATTCGAGCCGGCCCTGGGCGATCGGCGACGGGACGCCCGGAACCGGTTTGGGCAGGAGCCGAGCGACCGGGGTGACGATCTGCTCGGCGGTCCGAGTTGCGTCGCCGAGGGCCACCATGACTGGCGACGGCGCGCCGTAGCGTTTCCACCCGTCCCAGATGAGCATCGAACGGCCTTCGAGCACGAGCTGGGCCGCGAGCGACGGGATGAGCAGGACCTGGGGTGCTGCGACCGCCGCCGCCAGCGGGAGGAGCTGCAGCACGGCGTCCTGGCGGACCGACCGCGCGATCGATGCCGCGACGCCCGGCGACGCCAGGTTCGCAGCGGAGGCGGGGTGGAGCATCGAGAGGGTTGTCCGCGCCGCTTTCGGAGTTGCAAGGGGCGCCGCAAGGATCAGTGTGATGACGCCCAGAACGGCGGAGATCCGGCGGAAGGTCCGCGGACGCCGCCGGGCCGCAGATACGCCGCGCGCCAGGATCGGGATGGCGGCGAGAAAGCCAAGCAGCAGTAGCTTGATGGCGTAGCGGAAGCTTGCGAGCGGCGGAATGAGCCTGGCCAGGACGACCAGGAGGCCGGGCGCGGCCGCAAGAATCGTGGCGGCGAGGAGGAGCGCGGTCCACCAGCGGGTCTTTTTCCCCCAGGCGCCGAGGAGCAGCAGCGCCAGCGCCACGGTGCCGACGTGCAGGTTGACCTCGTACCGGATCCAGGGGAAGGATGGCGCGGCCCAAAACCCATCCGGGGCGAAGGGGCCGGGCGCGCCGTAGAGGTGCGGGAGGAGCAGCTCGGGCCATCGCGCGGGGCGGAAGGCGTCGGCACCGATCGAGCCGTGGGGCAGCCCGAGCACGGCGCGGTGGCTCGTGGGGTAGATCGAGAGGAAGGGGATGAGAAGAGGCGCGGCGAGAGCGGCGGCAAGGAGCGGGGCGGCCAGGAGTCGGAGCCGGTTTCGCAAGGGCGAACCGTTGGGTTCGAAGATCAGCGCCAGGAGCCATACGAGCCATCCCATGGCTGCGATGACCGGTTCGCCGGCGTACCACGCGAGCGCTCCGAAAGCCGTGGCGGACGCCGCGCGGCGCCAGGTGCCCGCCGCATCTTTGGGAAGGCGAATGGCGGTCCTGATGAGCCATGGCATCCACGCCAGGGTCGCGATCGAGTTTGTAAAGGCGAGCTGGGAGAACGCGATGCCGGCGCCCGCGGCGAAGGTCGCGCCGGCGAGAGACGACCGCCTCGCGTGGCCCATGCGCCGAAGGAGGAAGTAGGCGCCGAGGGCCAGGAGGAGCTGGTGCAGGAGATCGTGGAATGCCAGGGCGACGGGTGGGGGAAGGACGGCGAAGAGCCACGTTGTCGGGTAGAAGACCATCGTGTTTGGATCGGCGAGCATCGGGATGCCTGCATCGATGGTGGGGTCGATCAATGGCAGATGGCCGTGGGCGAGCTCGGAGACGGCCAGGAGCCGCCACCCCAGGTGGTCCGCGAGGTTGTCGCGGAAACAGAGGATCTTGCCGCCGATCAGGCCCGGCAGGAAGAGAGCCACGAGCACACCTATCAGGACAGCGCCCGTAAGCATCTGCCGCCTGCCGGACGGGGGCCAGGAAAGTTTCAGCATCGTCAGCTCCGAGTACCATAGCACTTTCGGCCGGACGCCCGGGAGGCTCGGATCGAGGCTGTTGAGCTGCTCTTCGCTCGAAGGAGTCGGGGGCGCGTTGTCGCGTGCTCCAGGGCCTTGCTCCCCATCGGTCCGGGAGCTGACATTTTTTGGTATGGCTTTCGGGGAGAGGTTTCATTTTTTTGTCATGGTGGGAGCTGCGGCGTGCACGTGCGCGTGGCTGCCCAGCTGGTCACATCCGTCGCCTGGAAGGGGGGAGCCTGCAGGATCCATGCGGGTTTGGAGCGTGAGTCATCCGCGTTTTGAATGACGCGGGGGAGGGATCGGGAACCCCCGGGGGAGGGGGCGACGTTGTGGTATACTTCTTGCTTGAGAGTACAACGAACGAATGGAGGTGTTCTATGAGGAGAGAAAGAGGTTTCACGTTGATCGAGCTGCTGATCGTGGTGGCCATTATTGGTCATCGCTGCGATCGCCATCCCTAACCTGTTGAACGCGTTGAATCGTGGCCGTCAAAAGAGATCGATGGCCGATCTACGAACCATCGGAACGGCCGTCGAGCAGTACCAGGTGGACTTCAACTTCTACCCCAAGGTGGCCAGTGGCGACGTCTCGACCCTGGCGACGTACATCGAGCCCACCTACCTGAAGAAGATCCCGACCCAGGACGGGTGGAACAACCCGTTCCAGTGGGAAGGCGACACGGCGAATGGCCTCGACTACACGATCGCTTCCTACGGGAAGGACGACGCGAGCGGACCAACGACATGGGCGCCCGGGAACAGGACCACAAACTTCAACGACGACATCGTCTTTTCAGACGGCATGTTTGTGCAGTGGCCTGAAGGCTTGCAGCAGTAACACGCCGCTCAGGTTCGTTTTCGATGGGGACGCCGAGGCGTCCCCTTTTTTGGTATCATCCTTGCTCGTATTGCAACGGGGGGAACACGATGGAAACGAAAGGATTTACATTGGTCGAGCTATTGGTGGTCGTCGCCATCATCGGCATCCTCGCCGCCATCGCCATCCCGTACCTCTTCCGGTCGCTCAACCGCGCGCGCCAGAAGAGATCGATGGCGGACATGAGAACCCTGGCTGCTGCCATTGAGCAGTACGGGCTCGATATGACGTTCTATCCCAAGGTCAGCGAGGTGGGTAGCTTGGCCCAGTGCCTGGAGCCGACCTATCTCAGGAAGATTCCTACGCAGGATGGGTGGAATAACCCCTTTTACTACCAGACGGATCTCGGCTCGGGGACGGATTATACGCTTGCCTCCCTCGGCATGGATGGAGTCCAGGGGGCCTGGGTGCTCGGGCGGAAGACGACGAACTACGACGATGACATCGTGATTTCGGATGGCCAGTTCGTGCAGTGGCCGGAAGGCATGCAGAAATAGCTTGGGCCTGCTCGGGCCGCTCTGCTAGCCTGAAACCATGGAAACCGGCATCCTCTCGGGCCTCGCCGGCCTGGTGGCCGCATGGCTGCCCGTCGAGGTTTTCCCATGGGCGGGCGTGCTTCTGATCGTGGTGCTGGCGATCGATGTGGCCGCCGGCAAGACGTGGCGCTCCCCGGCCGGGTTGCGAAAGATGGTGGCCCCTTCGCTCGCGCTCGGCCTCTGGGTGGTGCTCGGGCTGACCGTCGGGTGGGACCGGGCGACGGCCGCATCCGAGCTTGGCCTGGCCGCCGTGGCGGCCGCCGTCTTTTGGCGAGCTTCACGACGTTCGCCGACGGCGAGGATGCTCGAGGCCTTCTCGTTGGGCGTGTCGTTGCTGAGTCTGTGGGCGCTGTGGCAGGTCACGTTCGGCCTGAGGGCCGACCTGGCCAGCGTGGGGCTGCTTCCCGGGAATCTCCAGGGCATGGCCCGCCAGAAGATCCTGACGGGCCGCGCCTTCGCAGCCCTCGCACAACCGGGCCATCTGGCCGCGCTTCTTGCCACGATCGTGCCGCTCGCCGTCAGCAGGATCACGGCGGGCCGCCGCCGCGCGTTCTGGATGGTCCTCGCGGGGTCCTGCTTTTTCGGAATCGCGCTGACCCGCTCGTTGCTCGGCGCCGGGCTGGCCATCGTGGGACTCGTCCTGGGCTGGACGGCGCGTCGCGGCGTTGTGTGGAAGGTGGCGCTCGCCGGTGCGCTGGGATGCCTCGTTGTGGTGGCCGCACTGCGCACGGATGTGACCCGGCTGGAGCCGGTCAAACAGCGCATCGAGAACTGGAAAGCGGCCGCCTGGGTGTGGGGCGAGGCGCCCGTGATGGGAGTTGGCCTCGGCGGTTTTGGACAGGCGGCGTTGGCGTACGGCGGAAAGACGGCCAACCATCCCCAGCATGCCCACTGTCTGCCGCTGGAATGGGGGGCCGAGATGGGGCTCGCCGGCGCCGGGCTGGCGTTTCTCCTCTTTTTCTGGGTGGTCCGGCTCGCCACGCGGTGTTGGCGGATCGATCGTGGTCTTGCGGGGGCGGTCCTGATCGTGCCGCTCCACAACCTGTTCGACTTCTCGCTGTTCGGATGGGGGGTCGCGATTCCGTGGGTCGTCCTCGCCGGCTGGGCTCTGGCGACGGCACGGGGGGAGGAAGGCCGTGAAGAACGCTCGGCGAAAGCCTGGGTTCGTGCATTCGCGATCGGTGGGCTTACGAGCATGGCTCTCATCGCGTTTCTCAACGCGGCAGGGGCCTCCCTGGAGCGCCAGGCCGCCCGCGCCCGGTCGCCGCGAACGGCCCTTGTTCTCGCCGAACGGTCGCGGACGGTGGCGCCGTGGCGCTTCGCACCGGTTCAGACGATCGGCCGCGCCGCCGGGGATGATCCAGCCCTCGTCGACTCCGCCATGCGGGATCTGGAAGCGGCGCGCTGGTGGCGTCCTCATTCTCCGGCGCTCGCCATGCGACTGGCCATGCTCAAGCTGGCCGCACACGACACCCCGGGGGCGATGGAAGAGGCGGCCCGGGCTGCGGCGGAGGCGCCGCCCCGCTCCGGGCTCGAGGCGGCGGCGAAGAGCGTGCTGGCCGGGCGGTAGGGCGCATGAGGTTTGCGGTCAGCTCTTGCAACGTTGCGATTTGTTACCCTCGTAACGTGGCGGACCCATCACATGCCTCTGAACATGTCCACCGACTCTTGAAACCCATCGAGCGCGCGTTTCACATCGTGTACAAGTCGCTGTTGGCACGGGGGGTATGAGCCGTGGGACGAGGCTCGGATCAAAGGCGTGGCATCTTTGCCCCCTCGCGACGGGTTCCAGCGCCGGGCCTGGCCAGCCTGGCGGCCGCGGGCGTCGTGTCGGCGGCCGCGGTTTCGGGAGGAGCGTTCGACCCGGCCGTGGCCGCGTGGGTTGGCGCAGGCGCAGCGATAACCGCCGGCCTCGTGGCGTCGGCGTCCCGATTGGGGACCGATGCGTTCGAGAAGGCGCTCTGGGCGTGTCTTGTCTGGGCAGGGATCGTTGCGTCCGTCCGCCCTCTCTCTCCGCTGGCGTCGAAGGAAGCTCTCGCAAGTTGGCTCGTTGCCGTGATCGTCATGATGGCGGCCCGGCGAGGCGAACCACGGCTCAGGCAGCCCATTCTCGCGGCGATGTCGCTTGCGGCCGTGCTGATCGTTGCCGGGCAGGGGCTCGATGCGATTGGAACCCGGGGCATCCGCTCGGCCGGCGTCTTCGTCAATCCCAATATCGTCGTGGCCCTCCTGGTGCCGCTGATTCCGCTCGTCCTGTGGGCCTTTTCCAAGAACCTGGGAACGGGCGTGGCGATCGCCTTGAGCGTCGGCGTGGTGCTCTCCGGGTCCAGGGCGGGCGTGCTCGCACTGGCGGCCGCCCTGCTGGTGGCCGCCCGGCGGGGCTGGCAACGCAGGGCCGTGGTCGTGATCGTGGCTGCCGGGGCGGCGGTCGTCTGGTGGCGATTCGCGGTGCATCCCGATCTGTTCGCGTGGTACCGCACGAAGATCTGGGGAGCCCTCCTCGGGCTCCTCGGCGCGCATCCGGTCCTGGGGATCGGCCCCGGAGGATTTCCCGACGCGACGGGCGTCGTCCGGTTGGCGAACCGGACCGGGTGCGCCCTGCATGCGCGCCGGATCGGGGGTGCGGAATCGATGATCGTCGGGTGGGTGGTGCGAACCGGAATCGTCGGCCTGGCGCTCGGTCTCGCCGCGATCGGCGCGGCGTGGAAACGGCTGGGCCGCATGCAGTTCTGGGCTGGACGGGGGTTTACCGGGGCGTTGATCGCCATGGGGATCATGGCGCTGTTTCATGACTTCTTCGACGTCAGCGTGGTGCTGTGGTGGTGGGCGCTGGTTCTCGGCATCGGGATGAACGACCTGGGCGATGATCGTGCGGAAGAAGCTCCCGCGCAGGCACGTTCGGCGGCGGGCCGCGCGATCGTCGGCCTGGTGGCTGCCGGTCTCGTGCTCTGGGGCATTACCCAGCCGGCGCTCGCCCGGATCGTCGCCGGTCGTGGCAACGGTGCCACGACGGTCGCCAGGGCGATGCGCATGGAGCCATGGCTGGACACGGCTGCCCTTGGGCGGGTGCGAGCTCTTCTCGCAAGAGGGAGGTGGACGTGGAAAGACGCCGCCGAAGCCCGTCGCTGGAGCGACCGTGCTGCCCGGGTTCATCCCGGGTCCGTCGATGCCTGGAGCGCCGTCGGCGATGTCAACGCGCGGATCATCGCCGATCTTGGGAATTGGCCTTCCGCGGTTCAACGGGCTCGGGAGGGGTACGCCGCGGCGTGTCGTCTCGAGCCGAGGCTCCCCTGGGCGTGGGTGGCGTGGGCGCGCCTGGAGCGGGCACTGGGCCATCTCGAGAAGGCGCGGCGCCTCTGTCAGCGCGCCACGTTGGCCGAGCCCAACTGCGTCCGCGCGTGGTTGCTGCTCGGGCGGCTGGACCTCGATCTCGGCAGGATCGATCGTGCCCGCCGGGATCTCGAGGCTGCCCGCGCGGCGCGCCGTTGCGGTAGGGGCCGGTTGCTGGAGGCGTACGACCGGGACCTGATGGCGGCTCCGCCGTGGCAGTGGCAGGCCCTCGAAAGGGCGTTGCCATGAAGAGGCTCGGCCTGTGGTGGGTGCCGCTCCTGCTGACGCTCGCCCCGCTTTTTGGCAGGATGCCGCTGGCCCGCGATATCCCGGGGTTCTTCATCCCGATGCGGACGTTGACCTCGACGCGGATCGCCTCCGGCGAGATTCCGTGGCTGAACGATCAGAACGGCTGCGGCGAGGCGTGGTTCGCCGATCCGGAGACCGGCGTGCTGTACCCGCCTCACTGGATCTACCTCGTTCTTCCCATCAACTGGGGGATGAGCTTCGAGGTGGGATTCCACCTGGCCCTTCTTGCGTTCGGGATCGGGATGCTTGCGAAGCGTCTCGGGGCAGGACCCGGTGGGCGGATGGTGGCTGAAGTCGTCGCATGGTCTGCCGGACCGGTGCTCACCATGGCCGGGATGACCAACAACCTCGACACGCTGGCCTGGGCACCGTGGATGGTGCTGGCGGCGCTGCGAAAGGACAGGCTGACGGTACCGCTGGTGGCCCTGGCGAGCGCCATGGCGTGGCTCGCAGGCGAGCCAGAGATCTGGGCCGTGGCGGCCGCCGTGACGATCCTCGCCGCACCCCGGAGAACGCGGGCGGCGGCGGGCATCGTCCTGGGGATAGCCATCGTGGCCGTGCAGCTCGTTCCGTTCGTCTTCTGGATTCTCGGTGGCGACCGGGGCTTCGGCGCAACCGCCCCGTATCTCTTTGGCGCAGTGGCGCCGTCGGGATGGCTGCGGACCCTTGCTCCCGGCATTCCGGCGTACGGGGAGGGCGCGTACTTCGTACAGAGCCTGTTCCTCGGGGCGCCCGTTCTCCTGAGTATCTGGCTTGGCGTGAGGAAACGGTGGATCTGGCTCGTCCCGGCTGTCGGCCTGGCGATCCTGGCGAGCCTGCCGACGATCGGTGGAGGAAGTGTCTACCTGTTCCTGACCCGCGCGCTCGTCCGATACCCCTCCCGTTTCGCGGTGATGGGCCTCGTCGTACTCCTGCCATTCGTGGGTGCCGGGGCCAGGCGCGTGCTGGATGGAGAGGGAAGGATTGCCGGGACGCTGCTGGGTGCTGGCGCCGTTGCTGCAGGCGTGCTCTCGACCGGTCCAGCGGCGATGCTCACCGGCGTCGTGACGGGGGGCGTCCTGCTGCTGGCCGTCGCCGTGCCCGGCCGCCGGTGGCTCCGCACGGTGGCCCTGGGCCTCGGGGTCGCCGCCTGTCTCGGCGCGGGCTGGCCGTTGCTGCATATCAGCCAGTGGCAAGCGTTTCGACTGGGCTGGCCCGGCGTTGCCGGCAACGGCAGGGTGTATACACCTCCACCACCCGCTGGCTCCATCTGGTGGTTGATCGATCCGGGCCACGGTAGCCATCTCTGGCCCCTCGGGTACACCAATCTGCTCGCGGGCGTCGACCTGGTCCGGACATACGCTCCCGTGACGGACGCACGCCTGGCGGCGCATCTCAAGCACGCCGACGGTGGTCCCACGGATACCTGGTGGCTCGATACGCTTGGCGCCCGGTGGGTCGTCCTCGGCTCCAGGTTCGATGTGCCGGGCCTCGAAGCGGTGCGCGTGCAGAAGGGGCTGTGGCTCTACCGGAACCGGGCTGCGCTCCCTGAAGCTTCGCTGTGGGCCGGTGCTCCAACCCCGGGGGCGGTTGCCCTCCAGCCGGCGGTGATCACCCTCGCCCGCCCCCGGCCCGAGGATCTCATCGTGCACCTGGATTCGTCCATCGCCGGCCGTGTTGTGCTGAGTGAGACGCCCGTCCGCGGATGGCATTGGACGATCGATGGCAGGCCGGTGAAGCCATTGCCCGGCCCGGGGATCCTCCAGAGCATCCCGGCCGGGCCCGGCTCGCACGTCCTGCACGGCGTGTACAGACCTCCCGGCCTGGTTCCCGCGGCCGTTATCAGCCTTGCAGCGCTGCTGTTGACGTGCGTGCTCCTCATCATTCGTCCGCGGATCTCCCCGCAACAGCTTCAGGAGGCCGTCGGTGCGGCGGCCTCCCGATAGATGCCGACGAGCGCGTCTGCCGTTGCTTCCCACCGGCGTGCCGCGGCGAGCGTGAGCGCCCGCGCGGAGAGCCTGTCGCGAAGCGATGCATCGCCGGTCAGCCTGCGTACGGCCTGGGCCCACGATTCGGGTGGCGCGGAGGCGGGAACGTAGAGCGCCGCGTCGCCGCCGACCTCGGGGAGCGACGCGCGGCCGGTGAGAACGGGAACGCACCCCGAGGCCATCGCCTCCAGGACCGGGAGACCGAACCCCTCCCAGAGCGATGGCATCAGCAGCGCGATCGCAGTTCGATAAAGACGGGCAAGCGTCTCGTCGCCGACGAGGCCGACAAGCTCGATGCGGTCCGGATCCGCCGCGGCAGCCTGCCGGACGAACGGCGCCCTGGCTGCGCCGCCTGCGATGACCAGGGGTGGAAGGTCCGCGCTCCCAGGCGCCGTCCACGCGTCGACCAGAAGGCCGATGCGCTTGTGCGGGTCGGCGCCCCCGACGAACAGCACGTGGCGACGTGCGGCGTTCGGCCCTGGGACGAAGAGACGTGTATCAACGCCCCACCCGGCAACACGCACGCGATCCGGGACAATCCCGAGACCGTGGACCGCATCCGCGGCGGTCGCGCGCGAGACGGCGTGGACGAGGCTTGCCCGGCGGTGGGTTTCCAGACGCTGGCACGCCCTGCGGCGTGCCCATGCGGAGGGGATACTCCCGGGAATCCGCAGCGGCGTGATGTCGTGAAGCGTGCTGACGACGGGAACCGGGATCCCTGGAGGGACGCCCCATGCCGGAAGATGGAGAACGTCGACGCGATGCCGCCGCAGAATCCATCTCCAGGCGGGTCCATCCCAGAGGAAGGCCCCCCTCGATGGCTGGGGAAGATGGACGATGGCCCGGGCGCCCCGGTACCATGGGCCGGGAACATGAGCATGCCGCGGGACAAAGAGCGTCACCTCGAGATCGTTGCGCCGGATCAGGACCCGGGCCAGCTGGGCCGTGACCCGGCCCAGGCCGCGGTACGGGTCGATCATCGCCGCGCGGGCGTCGAGGCCGAGATGGAGCTTCATCGTGGCTAAGCATACCGTGCCGTGGTCCGTCATCGTACCCACGGTTGCCGGCTGGCGCGGACTCCTCGGGCAGACGTTTCCCGGTTTGCTAAAGGCCGCCGGACGGGTCGGGGGGGAAGTTGTTGTCGTCCTGGACACGCCCACCCTGGAATCGTCTCCCCGGGCCCCGTTCGATGCGGTGGTCGTCTCGACCGGGGGAGGGAGAGGCTATGCCGGCGCCTGCAACGAAGGGCTCCGGCATGCCCGTGGCTCCACGCTGTTGTTCGTCAACGACGACGTTTTCGTCGAGCCGGACCTGCTCCTGCGCCTGGAAGAGCTCTGGCTTTCGGAGCCCAATGCCGGTGCAATCATCCCCGATGTCTGGAGCCAGCGGCTGCGGCGGAGCGAAGCGGGCTGTTTCGTCAGCTCGCGGCTTGGCATTCTCGACACGCGGCAGGAACCGCTGGCCGGAAGGACCCGCGTCGATTATCCGTGCGGCGCATCGGTTGCGATGCAGAAAAGCGTGCTGGAGCAGATCGGGGGCTGGGAAGAGCTCTATGCTCCCGGTTACTGGGAAGACGTCGACCTGGGGCTGACGCTTCGGAGAACGGGACTGGACGTCGTCGCGGCTCCCGGGCTCCAGGTGCGCCACGTCCACGGGACGAGCTTCGACGCCCTGGGGCATGACCGCCTGAGGACGCTGTACGAACGGAACCGGGCGTTGTGTTCGTTGAAGCACGCGGCGCCACGGTTGTTGCCCGTAACGGCCCTGGCGTTGTTCGCCAGAGGTCTGAAGGGTCTTGCGACCGACGCCGGGACGGCCAGGGGCACGTGGAGCGCGTTTCGAGCGATCGGGGAGGTGTTCGGGGCGCGGCGGCGCCTCCACATCGCCGGGGAATGGACGGGCACCGGGGATGGGTAGCGCCGGGAAGCCCCCGCGCGGCGAGACGCCGGTTGTTTCTGTCGTCATTCCAACGCACAACCGTTGTGCCTTCCTCCCGTCGGCCGTCCGTTCGGCGGCGGAGCAGAGCCTGCCCCCAAGGGAGATCCTCATCATCGATGACGGATCGACGGATGCGACTCGCGAGACCTGCGCGAGGCTGGCCCGGAGCGTTGCGGGCGTACGGTCTCTCCACACCGAAAACCGCGGGCTTGGGGCGGCCCGGAACCGGGGGCTTTGGGAGGCCGAGGGAACGTGGGTCGCCTTCCTGGATGATGACGACCTGTGGCACCCGGAGGCTCTCGAGGCGATGGTCGCAAGGGCCGAGTCCTCGGCACGCGTGGCAGCGGCGTGCCGGGGCGTTCGGTTCTTTTCGGATCGGCCCGATATCACGGCCGACGAGGTTCTCGCGTCTCCGGAGACATTTCGCGTGGATGCGTGGCCGGCCGACCCGCCCGTCGGGGAGATTCACCTGGAGGATCTTCTCATGCGTGCGCGGGTTCCGGCTCACGGGGTCGTCTTCCGGCGGGATTTCCTGCGCCGTCTCGGTGGATACCGCCACGACCTCGGGGCAGCCGAGGACTACGAGCTGTTGCTTCGCGTTACGCTTGCATCGGCGATCCCGGTCGTGGAGCGGGGCCTTGCACTGTACCGTTGGCACAAAGGGCAGATGTCAGCCCGGCTCGCCTCGCAGGCGCTGGAAACGAGGCGCGCCATCGAAGGTTTCCTGAAGGCGCATCCGGACGCATGGGCCCGCGTCGGGAGACGTTCCATGCGCCGCCGCCTGGCGTCGCTGTGCCGCGAGGAGGCATACGCGCATCTCGTGGCCCGCAACGGAAAACCCGCGCGCCGGGCGGTGCTGCAGGGCCTCGCGTGGTCAGCCCGGGACCCCAAGCTGTGGCTCTACCTCGCGAGTGGTTTCTCCCCCGGCGTCTACCTGCGTTTCCGGCGGCTCAAGGGCGGGCGCGGCTGACGTCGAATGCGCCCAACGGCGGGCGCGGCTGACGTCGAATGCGCCCAACGGCGGGCGCGTCATTGCCGGAAGCGGAGCCCGCACGTGTCATCAGGGCTGCGCCGGGTTCTCATCCATTGTCGGCTTCCTCCGCCTGCCACCGGTGAATCTCGCCGCGCAGGTATCCGAACCACCCGGCAAGGTACCCGGCGAGCGTTGCCGCCGTGGCCGCGAGAAGGTAGGCGGCCATCGAGCCCCCCGGCCGGCACACCAGGAGGGCGATGGCGGCCGAAGGGAGAGCCGCGAACGCCATGAGGGGGAGACCTCGCCGCGCCCACGCCCGGTTTGGAGCCTTGTAGCGCCACCGTGAAATGGCGGGGAGAAGGAGAGCGCTCGTCAGCAGGATTCCGCCGGCCTGACCCGCCACGATGCCGATGGCGCCGACGTGCGGCGCCAGGATCGGGCCCGCGATCAGAAAGATGGCGGCGGCGATCCCCCCGAGGGCAAGGCCGTACTCGGGGTGACCCTCGCCGGAGAACGTTTCGAGCGTTGTTATCTGAGACAGGTAGACCCAGATAGGAACGAGTACCAGGGGGAGTAGGACCGAGACCTTGGCGCCGAGCTCGGGACCGATCCACAGGCTCAGGAAGCGATGTCCGGAGAGCAGGATGACGGTCATGGGGGGTGTCGTCAGCCACAGGAAAATGAGAAACCCGCGGGTCAGGTTCGGTCCGAGGGCGCCGGGCCGCCGGGTGGAGAGACGAGAAACCCGTGGCAAGTAGAGCTGGGAGACGGAAAAGATGCCCTGCCGGGCGAGGTTGCCAAGCCGTTCGGCCACGCCGACCGCGGCAGCCGCCGTGGAACCCAGCAATCCACCGGCGAGGAGGGTCGGGCCCGAAGAGACGACCTGGTCGAGGATTCCCGTGACGGCACGCATGCTTGCGTAGCGGAAGATCTCTCCGGACAGGTACGCGCGGTCGCCCGGCTTCCAGTACGGCACGGCAACTCGCCACATGACGCCGAGATGCAGGCCCGCCAGGATCAGCAGGAACACCGCCAACTGGAGAACCCCCCATCGAAGCCAGAAGGCGATGCCGACACCCGCAAGCCACACGAGTTGCCGCCCCACCTGGACGGCGTTTCTCTCGATCCATCGCTCATGCGCCTGGAGCGCACCGACGGGACCGCTCGCAAGGATACCGACAGCCATGGCAAGGCCCATGACGAGAAGAGTCGCGCGGATCTCCGACGGGGCGAGTCCAATTCGGGGAAAGAGGAACGGTCCCGCGAGGGCTGCACCGCACGCGCAGATCGCCGCGAGCGTGGCATACCGCTTGGTCCACAGGGAGACGGCGGCCGCGATGCCGCTGCGAAGCTCCGTGTCCGGTTCAGCAGCCAGGTATCGTGTCGCTGCGCCACCCATACCGCCTTCGAGCAACGAGAGCATGAGCCCGTAGGCCCCGAGGACCATCCACCATCCGAACTGCTTGGTCCCGAGGGTCTTCAAGAGAACGGGAGTCGCCACAAAGCCCACGGCGAGATTGACGGCGAGAAGCGCCCAACTGCTTGATGCCCACAAAGCCCATTCCCGCCATTTCATGACACCCAAAGATACAGCACCCCGGCCCGCCGGTCGGGGTGCGCGGCCGCGAGCGGGGGGATCGTCCGTCATGCTATGAGAGAATCTCGACGGTATGAGCTCGGTCAGCATCAGCGTGGCGATCCCAACCCTTGGGCGGTCGACCCTGCTCGGGGAGATCGTGGAGTATCTCCGCGGAACCGGCGGCATCCACGAGGTTCTCGTAACGTTCAACGGGGGAGACGCGGCGGGTGGACTTGAAAGGCTCGTTGATGGATCCGTGCGGATCCTGACACTGCGCCAGGCCAGCCTGCAAGCCGCGCGGAACCTCGCCCTGAACGAGGCCACGGGGGAATACGTGGCGTTCCTCGATGACGACGCAATGCCCGGACCGGGTTGGTACGAGGCACTGGTGGGTTTCGTGGCACGGCATCCGGATGTGGCGGCCGTCGGCGGGCCGGCACGGCTTCCGCCGGGGTGGCCGGTGCCATCCTGGGTCACCGAGGCTGCGCTCGGGTATCTCGGCATTGTCGATCTCGGCGACCGGGAGATTCGGTGCCCCCCGTGGCGGTACCCGTACGGGTGCAACTTTGCCGTCCGCCGCGAGCGTGTGCGTGATGTCGGGGGGTTCAATCCGGCCGTCGGGTATGCTGGACGCTCGGTCATTCCGAATGGAGAAACAACTCTCCTCCGGACCCTCCAGAAGCACGGTGGCGACGTGTGGTACACGCCCTCCATGGCGGTGAGCCATTACGTTGCCAGGGACCGTTTCAGGCTGGCGTACCTGGTTCGACGGGCCTATTCCCAGGGACGTGGGGACATGCGAATGGCGCGACTTCACCCCGAGCTCCCGGTGTCCAGGGGGCCGGGCGCCGTCGCCCGGGCGTGCCGGTGGTCGGCGGCCGCGCTCTTCCGGTGGCTCGCCGGACAGCCGAGGGAGGCCTGCGACCACGTTCTCCGTGCGGCCAGGCAGATTGGGATGGTGCGAGGATGACTCCCGGCGGCGATGTCCCGACGCGCACCACGCCTCACATCAGCGTCGTGGTTCCCGCCTTCAACGCCGAGGCCACGGTGGAGGAGGCGCTGGAAAGTCTGCAGGCGCAACGCGGTGTCTCGTGGGAGGCCATCGTCGTGGATGATGGCTCGACCGATGGAACCGGGAGCGTCGCAACCGCCTTGTCGCGACGCGATGCCAGAATCCGGGTGCTGACCCACACGGATCGCCGCAACCACGGCGTCGCGATCAGCAGGAATCTCGGCGTCCGGGCGAGCCGCGGCGCGATTGTGGCGTTCCTCGACGCGGACGATGTCTTGAGTCCAGATGCGTTGGCCCGGTACGTCGCGGCATTCCGCCGCTTCGGGGAAGCCGGGGTGGTGTACGGGCTCGCGGAGATGGCCGAGAATGGGGGGGACGCTCGGACGATCATCGGGAGGGGGGTTGCCTTCGTCCCCGTCCGCTTCTTCGAGCAGCTGTGCCGGTTCAACGTGCTCGCCACATCGGCTACCGCGGCGCGACGGGAGGTGCTGGGTGACACCCCGTTCCCGGTGGGATTGCCGTTCCAGTTCGAAGACTGGGCGTGTTGGCTGCAGCTTGCCAGGCGCACGCCCTTCGTGTTCGTTCCACGGACGCTTTGCCGGTACCGGAAGGTCCCGCAGGGCGCGATGGGCCGGATCGAAGCGGCGGGGTCCGTTCCCCGGTTCGAAGCCGCGCAGGGACGGTTCCTCCGTTCCTTGATCCCGGCCGCAACGCGGCCGGAACGGCGGGCCATCCGGGAGGGTCTGACGTTCCGCACGACCGCAGCGCTTCTCTGTGCACTTTCGAGTGGCCGCCGCTTCCGGGCGCGGAAAACCGCCGGATGGCTGGCGGCGGCGATGAGGATCGCCGGCTCCGCCGGCATCGTCGCATCGGCCGTTTCCCGGCTTGGGGATGAACATCGCCGGGCGAAGGCAGGGATCGATCCACCGCTTACCGCGGGCCGGTGGCCTTCCGAGGGCGGGGCGTAGAAAGCTCGTGCGCCCCCGCGGGACTGTGGTCCGCGACGTTGATTCGCGGCCGGTGTTTACGCCTCCCCGCGCGGGACGGCACCATCAGGAAGTGTGCGACATATGCGGGTGAGATTGCACGACGGACCACCCGATCACGGGGCGATCGACGGCAACGCTGCGCTACACTGATCGGAACGGATGGATGTTCTCAGGGTAGCTCTCGACGCCAAGCAGATGATGGGCCGGCCCACGGGGGTGGGGCGGGTCATCGGGGGCGTGATCGCCGGGCTCAGCAGGCTGGCGCTGCCGGGGATCGAGACGCGGCTGCTCTCTCCGCGCGAAGGCGCACGGACGCTGCCGTGGATCGAGCTCGGACTGCCGTGGCGGGCGCGGGGATCGGATGTGTTGCACTGCCCCTTCTACTACCGGCCCCTCGTGGCGCCGTGCCCCACGGTGGTGATGATCCACGACGTGTTGCCGGTGACCCACCCGGAGTGGTTTCCACGACGTGGCAGACATCCGTTCGCCGAGCTCATGCTCTGGTCGGCACGTCACGCTGCGGCGGTCGTGACGCCTTCCGAAGCGGTGCTCGCCGAGCTGGTCCGCCTGGCCGGCCCGTTCGGACAGCGCGCCCGGGTCATCGCGCACGGCGTCGATCGTGAGCGTTTCCGGCCGCTGCCCGGAGATCACGCGAGCCCCGTGCTCGATCGACTTGGGATCCAGGCTCCCTACCTGCTGACAGTCGGCTCGCTCCATCCGCGGCGGGGGATCGACACGGCGCTCGAGGCGCTCGGTCTCCTGCTGGAGGGGCGGCCGGAGCTGATGCTGGTGATCGTCGGCAAGGAGGAGCACAGGTGGGGCTCGGTTCCGGAGCGCGTCGGGGAACGCGTCGTGTTCACGGGCTACCTCCCGGACGTGGACCTGCCGCTGCTGATGAATGGCGCCGAGGTCATGCTGTCGTTGAGCCGGGGCGAGGGGTTCGACCTTCCGCTGCTCGAAGCGCTCGCCTGCGGGACGCCCGTGGTGGCGTCGGATATCGATGTGCACCGCGAGCATTTCGAGGCGTGGGCACGGCTCGTGCCGCCCGACGATGCGGAGGCCGTGGCATCGGCCGTCGAGGACGTCCTGCGCCGGCCGCCGGATCGTCGACTACGGGAAGAGCACGCGGCAATCATCCACGAGCGATTTCGCTGGGAAGACTCGGCGCGCGCCCACGTCGAGGTCTGGCGCCGGGCGGCCGGGGAGCGCCGATGAAGGTTGGCGCCGTCGTCGTGTCGTTCAACTCGCGGGACGATCTCCCGGGCTGCCTGGAGGCGCTGCTCGAAAGCCGGCCCGCTCCGGAGATCGTCGTGGTGGACAACGCCTCGTCCGACGGGTCGGCCGAGCTGGTCAGGGAGCGGTTTGGGCGGGATGTCACGCTTGTGGCCCTCGACGCGAACACGGGCTTTGCCGGCGGGTGCAACCGGGGCCTGGCGGCGCTTCCACCCGATGTTGAAACCGTGGCGTTCATGAATCCGGATGTCGCCGTGTCTCCGGAGTGTCTCGCACGATGTGCGGCGAAGCTGGAAGCGGTGCCCGGTCTCGCCGGCGTGGCCCCGCGGTTGATGCGGCCGGACGGGATCACCGTGGACAGCGTCGGCCAGGGCCTGAAGCGATGGACCCTCGAGGTCCGGGACCGCGGGTACGCTCAGTCCCTCGGCGGTGAGCTTCTCGAGGAGGTTCCCGTGCTGGCGGCGTGCGGTGCGCTCGCCGTCTATCGCCGCCAGGCGCTTCAGCGCGTCGCCCGCGACGGCCGCGCGTGGGCGGAGGAGCTCTTCTGCTTCTGGGAGGATCTCGAGCTTGGCTGGCGTTTGAACAATGCTGATCTCGGCATTCTCGCGCTCCCCGGGGCGGTGGCGGTTCACCGCCGGGGAGCGGGGGCCGCCGCCGGCCGGGGACCTCTCAGGTGGCGGCGGCCCGTCGAGCTCGAGGCGCATATCGTCACCAACCGGTGGATGACGCTGATTCGACACCTCCATCCGCTTGATCTTGCGGTGCGCGCCCCCCTACTCTTGGCCTGGGATCTTGGCATGATCACGATTGGTGTCATCCGCCGTCCACGGCTGCTTCGCCAGCTGGCCCGCCGCTGGCCGCTGGTGATGTCGGAGTGGCGGCGGCGTGGGTCGTGGCCGAGGAAGAGGCTCCGGGAGCTGCCGTGGTCGTTCGACTGAGCCTGGGGTGTGCGCTGGCGTTCCTGCTGGCCCTGTGGGCGGTTCCGCAGGCGATGCGGGCCGCGCTGACCTTCGGCGTCGTCGATGCGCCGGACGGAAACCTCAAGCACCAGGCCGCCCCCGTACCCTATCTCGGTGGGCTGGCGGTCTTCGCGGCCTTCCTCCTGGCGTACGGCATGATCTTCGACCTCAACGCCGAGGTGCTCGCGCTCCTCCTGGCCTCGAGCATCGTGGCGATGGTCGGCCTGATCGACGATTTTGGCGTTCTCACACCGCTGGCCAAGGTGATGGGACAACTGATCGCCGTCTTCGTGCTACTGAGGGCCGGGATCTCTGTTCACGTGGTGATGCTTCCCTGGTGGGTGCGGATCCTCGTGACGGTTGTCTGGCTCGTGGCGCTTTCCAACGCGTTCAACCTGATCGATATCATGGACGGGCTCGCCGGCGGGGTGGGCGTGATCGCCGCGATCTTCCTGCTGGCGGTCGCCATCATCGACGGCCGCTGGGTGGTCGCCGCGCTCACCGCGGTGCTCATCGGGGCGCTGCTCGGCTTTCTCCGGTTCAACTTTGCGCCGGCGCAGATCTACCTGGGCGACTGCGGCAGCCTCTTCACCGGGATGACCCTGGGCGCGCTTGCCATGGTGATGGAGTACACCCGGTCGAACCCGTTCGGTTGGCTCGCCCCGGTGTACATCCTGGCGATTCCCCTGATCGACACGGTCTACGTCAGCATCCTCAGGCTGAGGGCAGGCAAGAAGATCTACCACGGGAGCCCCGATCATTTTCCACTCCGCCTCCGGCGCCGGCTCGGGGGGTCCACGCCCAGGACCGTCCTCGTGATCTATGCGGCCAGCGTGGTGCTCGGGGGGTGCGGGCTCCTCGTGATGTGGCTGAGCCCTGCGGCGACCCTCTGGCTGACTGCGGGAGTCGCCGTGGCCGTCGTGGTCGTGCTGGCGTGGCTGGCGCGGGTGCCGATGGAGTCACGATGACGAACGTCGTCATCCTGGGAGGCGGGCTGACAGGCCTGGTGGCTGCCGAGCGCCTGGCCCTGGCGGGCGTGACGGCGGTCGTTATTGAGCGCGAGAGCGAGCCGGGGGGCGCCTGCCGGTCGTTCGACATGGAGGGTTTCACGTTCGACGTGACCGGGCATCTGCTCCACGTCCGGCGGGAGGAGACCGGGGCGTACCTGCGCGAGCTCGGGATCTGGGATCGGCTGGCGGTTCACGAGCGGCGCGCGGCGGTCGTCATCGGCGGCCGGACGACGCCCTATCCCGTGCAGATCAACATGGGCGGGCTGGCCCCCGAGGTGCGGCGCGACTGCCTGCTGGGTTTCATCCGCGCCTGGTGCCGGCGGGACGAAGGCGGCGGGTCGGCGGCCACCTTTCGCGAGTGGGTGTTGGAGCGTTTCGGCGACGGATTGGCGCGGCACTTCTTCTTTCCGTACAACACGAAGCTCTTCCGGGCGGCGCCCGAGGAGCTCAGCCTGGACTGGATTGGCCGCTACGTGCCGAAGCCCACTCTCGAGGAGGTTGTCGACGGGGCGCTCGGGCTCGAGCGCCGTGGCGTGGGGTACAACGCCGTCTTCCGCTATCCCGCCCGGGGCGGGATCCGCATGGTTCCGGATGCCGTCGCCCGCCGCGTGGCCGGGCTCAAGACGGGGGTTGCGGTGACCAGCGTCGATCTCGAGCGACGGCGCGTCACGATGGCCGATGGCCACGCCGCCGGGTTCGAGCTCCTCGTCGCGACGATCAGCCTCCCCTCGTTGATCGACCTGCTGACGGGACCACTGCCGGAGGAGGTCGCCGAAGCGCGCCGGGCGCTTCGTTGGGTGCGCATTCTCAACGTCGCCCTCGGGGTCGAGGGTCCCGCGCCCAGCGCCCAGCACTGGCTCTACTTCGCCGATCCTCCGGTTCCGTTCTACCGCATCGGCTTTCCCTCCAACCACGGCCGCCTGGCGCCGGAGGCGTGTCACACGGTTTCGATCGAGGTCAGCCTTGATCCCGGCTCTGGAGATGCCACGGCGGTGGCGGCCGAGGCGGAAGCGGCCGCGGCCGCCGTGGGCCTGCTTGACCGGGAAAAGATTCGGGTCCGGATGGTCAACGTGATTGACCCAGGGTACGTCGTCTTCGATCACAGGCGGCGCGACGCCGTGGCGGCGCTTCGCCGTTTTCTCGGCGATCGGGGCGTGATCGTCGCGGGACGCTGGGCCGAGTGGAAGTACTCCGCCATGGAAGACGCGATTCTCGACGGGATGAACGTGGCGCGGCGGATCGCCGGGGAGCCCGGCGCGTGACGGATCCGGTGAGCGTCCTCCACGTGATCACCCGGCTCGAGCCCGGGGGCGCCCAGCGCAACACGCTGTACACCGTCGGCCACCTCGACCGGAAGGCGTTCCGGCCGGCCCTCGCCTGGGGTCCCGGCGATCTTCTCGATCGCGAGGCCGTGCGTCTCGAAGGGGTCGGGCTCTACCCGGCACCGGCGCTGGTCCGCGAGCTCCGCCCGGTTGCCGACATCCGGGCGCTGGGGCAGCTGCGGCGTATCATCCGCGAGCTGGCTCCCCGGATCGTTCACACGCACTCGTCGAAGGCCGGGATCCTCGGCAGGCTGGCCGCACGGCTCGAACGAACCCCGGTCGTCGTGCACTCGATCCACGGCTTTGGATTCACGCCGTTGCAGCCGGCGCCGCTGCGCGCCGTCTTTCTCAGCCTGGAACGGCTCGCCGCACGGTGGACCGATCACTTCATCGCCGTCTCCGAGGCCAACGCGCGGACCGGCGTGGCGCTCGGGATTTTCGAACGTGGCGCCGTCAGCATCATCCGCTCCGGGATCCGGATCGGCGAGCTCCGGCATCCGCGCGGGGGGCCACGGCTCAGGGACCGGCTCGGGATTCCGCAGGATGCGCCGCTGGTCACGCAGGTTGGCAACTTCAAGCCCCAGAAGGCGCCGCTCGACTTCGTCCGGCTTGCCGCCGCCGTGGCCGCCGCGGTGCCGGCCGCCCACTTCCTGATGGCGGGCGATGGACCTCTGCGTCCCGCCGCAAGGAGGCTCGGCGAGCGGCTCGGGCTCGGCGAGCGTCTGCACCTCCCGGGGTGGCTGGACGACACGCCAGCCATGTACAGCACAACCGGCGTCGCCGTCCTGACCTCGCGTTTCGAGGGGCTGCCCCGGGCTGCCGTGGAGGCGGTCGCCGCCGGCGTTCCGATCGTTGCGACGGCGGTGGACGGGACGCCGGAGGTCGTCACGGATGGCGTCACGGGATTCCTTGTCGACCCCGGCGACGTGGTGGGCGCCGCCCGGGCGGTGATCCGCCTGCTCCGCGACGGGGATCTCGCCCAGCGGATGGCGTCCGCGCCGAGAGAGCTCGATCAATTCGATATTGACACGATGGTGCGGCAGCACGAGGATCTCTACCGATGGCTTCGTGGTATCAACCGCTGATCCTGATCTACGCCGTGTGCATCGGCGCCGTGGTCGGCAGCTTTCTCAACGTGGTGATCTACCGCGTGCCGCGGGGGGAGAGCATCGTCAAGCCGCGTTCCCGCTGTCCCGCCTGCGGCCATCCGATCCGATGGTACGACAACATCCCGGTGCTTTCCTGGCTCGTGCTGCGCGGCAGGTGCCGGGATTGCGGGGGGCCGATCTCCGTCAGGTACCCGGTGGTGGAGCTGTTGACGGCGCTCGCGACCGGCGCGCTCGTGTCGCGGTACGGCCTGGGCGTTGCGGCTGGGGAGGCGGTGGTCTTTGCGTGGATCTCGATTGCGCTCGGGCTGATCGATCTTGAGCATCAGATCCTGCCCGATGTCATGACATACCCGGCGGTCGTGCTCGGGCTTGCCGGGGCGCTGGCCGGCGGCCTGACGACGCCGCTCGAATCGGGCCTCGGCATCGTGGTGGGCGGGGGCATCCCGATCGCCGTGATCGTCCTGTACAAGGCGGTTCGCGGCATCGAGGGGATGGGGCTGGGCGACGTCAAGTACCTGGCCGCCATCGGCGCCGTGCTCGGCGTGATGGGGTGTCTCTGGGTGCTCATCGTCGCTGCCGTCCTCGGGGCGCTCGTGGGGCTCGGGCTCATGGCGGCGGGCCGCGGCGATGGCCGTACGGCGTTGCCCTTTGGCACCTTCCTTGCCGTGGCGGCCCTCGTCTACCTCCTGATTCCCATCCCGTGGCGGATGCTGCTTCGCTTCTGAGAGAGACCGGTCTCACGAACACGATGCGGGCAGCAGCGGTCCCGCGCCCGGGAGGCCCTGCTCGGAGCAGGGCCGCGGTCAGCGCCCGGGAGGCCCGGTCTTCGGCCGGCCCGCGGTCTTGATCCCGAGTCGTTCTGCACGCGAGCGTGCAGCCCGTCTCGCGCTCAATCCCGCCGGGGCTGGCGCCCCGCCCCGGGCTTATCGCTTCGTTGGGGCGGATCGCAGCATTGCTTTGAGGGGAGGGGATCGCGAGGA
>JAADFN010000126.1 GCA_013152895.1 Acidobacteriota bacterium
CGCCAGCCCCGGCGGGATTGAGCGCGAGACGGGCTGCACGCTCGCGTGCAGAACGGCTCGGGATCAAGACCGCGGGCCTGCTGCAAGCAGGCCCTCCTGGGCGCGGACCGGGCCTCCCGGGCGTGGAACGGATCGAGGCGAATGACGCGGGCCGGGCGAGACGTATCACGGGTACACCGCGCCCCCACCTTGGTCGAAACACCATACCGACGAAAGTCTCCACGGCTCCGCAACGAAACCCGCGGGATAGGCGGGCTACTCCTCGCTCGAATCCGGCTCAGCGACCATCCGGAGCACCCACTCGTGGAATGCGGTCTCGGCGTTCCCGATCGGGATCGACATGATCTCCGGGAGCTCGTACGAGTGCAGCTCCCGGATCGCCGCCGCGACCTCCTCGAAAAGCGCCGCGGGGGTCTTGATCAGAAGGAGATACTCGGTATCCTCGCAGATCTTCCCCTTCCAACGGTAGATGGAACGCAAGCAGGGAACGATGTTGACGCACGTGGCCAACCGGCGACCGATGAGCTCTTCGGAAATCTCGACCGCCTGTTGTTCCGTCCCCACGGAGGTCATGACCAGCGAGATGGGTTCCAGTGCTGTCATGCGTGCACGCTAGCGAAATCCCGCCGATCCGTCAAGACCTTGCGGCGGTATTGACCCTCTGTCACGGGTACCGTCGCAACAATCCAACCACCACGCCCTGGATCGCGACGTCGGAGCTTGGGACCATCAACGGTTGCATCGCCGCGTTGGCCGGCTGCAACCGGACAAGATCTCCGGAGGCACGGTAGAACCTTTTCAAGGTGACCTCGCCATCGATCAGGGCGACGACGACCTCGCCCTCGTGGGCTTCAGGCCTCGCCTGGACAACAACGATATCGCCGTCAAGGATTCCATCATCGATCATGGAATCCCCACGGACCCGTAACGCGAAATGCTCGCCGGGCCCAGTCATGTCTTCCGGGATCGGGATTTCGACCACGTCGGGAAGCGACTCGATCGGTTGTCCCGCCGCGACGAGGCCGAGCAACGGTACCGTCGAAGAACGCGATGGATCGTGCACGGCCCGGGGACGGGGGATCAGGCCCCTGTGGCGGCCCTTGTTCCTCGTCAGAACGCCCTTCTCCTCGAGCGCAAGGACGTGTTTCTGGGCTCCAGCGGGGCTGGCGAAACCAAAGTGGGCCGAGATCTCCTTGAGCGTCGGAGACACCCCGTGGCTCTCCCGGTACCCGCAGATAAACGTGAGCACGTCGCGCTGCCGATTGGTCAACGGCACCGAGCGGTTTCCCCCGCGCATGAAGCCTCCAGAGGGTATAATAACACGATAAACTCGTACCTGTGGCATCCTCGCACCGGCGCGGCGCAACGAGAGCTCGTCTTCGGGCTCAGCGTTGCAGACGCGAAGAATCGTTGGCGAACCGTTGTGCCTGGACGAATGGAGAGCGGAGATGGGAGTTGGTCGGGGCGAGTGGATTTGAACCACCGGCCTCACGGTCCCGAACCGTGCGCTCTGCCAAGCTGAGCTACGCCCCGACGGCGAGTCAGTCTAGCCCAAGATTCGCTCAAAGGCAAACCGGTCTCGACGTCGGGCGAGCAACCCGGGAGGCCGCGGCCGGAGGCGCCGCTCCCGCCCCCCGGCACGGCGCTTCTCGCGGCGGCGCCGAGGTGCCCCGAGCACGTACTGGCCCAGTCGTGGTCGAAACACCACGGTGACGGGCGCCCCCACGGTCTCGCGACGAACGTTCGGGAGATATGCAGGCTAACTGAAGAGCTTCGAGGCGAGAATGATGGCGATGAAAGTCGGGCACACCCACTTGATGAAGAAGATCCAGAGGCCCCGGTAGCGGGAAAAGCTCGGCGAGCCGATCTCGATCTCGGACCCGGCGTTGTTGAGACCCCACACCGTGATGGCGAAGACGCACAGGAGCAAGGAGCCGATCGCCAGGGAAAGGTTGCCCCAGAGGAAATCCATCAGCTCGAGAAAGCCGTGTTTCCCGAGGAAAACCATCGAGGTCCACGGCCGCAGGCCGGCCATGTCGAACGCCGAGGGGAGACCAACGACAAATGCGGCCCCCCCGATCGTCCAGACCGATCGCCGGCGCGACCACCGGCGTTCATCGACGAAGTATGCGGTGACGACTTCCAGGAGCGACACCGTCGATGTGAGCGCCGCCACGCACAGGAGGAAGAAGAAAACGATGGCGACGAGGACGCCGCCCTTCATGCCGCCGAACACCTTCGGGAGCACCTGGAAGATCAACGTCGACCCGGCGGCCGGGTTCCCGCCGAGGGCGAACACGGCGGGGAAGATCATGAAGCCGGCGAGGATGGCGATGAACGTGTCGAAGAGGACGACCGATGTTCCACACACGACGATGCTGTCCTTCTTCGACAGGTACGATCCGTAGGTCAACATCGCCCCCATACCGAGAGACAGGGAGAAAAAGCCCTGCGACATGGCGTTGAGAATGACCCGGGGCGTGATCTTCGAAAAATCGGGCGTGACGAACCACTTGACGCCCTCCATGGCACCGGGCAGGAGCAAGCATCGCACAATGATGGCCACCATAATCAGCACGAGCATCGGCATCAGGATCTTCGCCCACCGTTCGATCCCGCGCTGCACCCCCCCGCTGACGACGAGCACGGTGAGCACGATGAAAAGTGCGAAGTAGATCACGACCTCGAACGTCGCACCGTGGTACGTAACGGCTTCGCCGATGAAGAGCTTCCGGATATACAGGGCGCCGTACGTCATGACCTTGCCGGCGATCACGGAGTAGTACGAGAGGATGCCAAGACCGGTCAGGAGCGCAAGGTATCCGAGCGCGCGCCACGCGCTCCGCGGTGCAACGGCCCTGATGGCGCCAACCGGGTTGCGGTGCGTCGCCCGTCCCAGGCTGATCTCGAGAAACATCACGGGCAGCGCGATGACGAGAACACAGACGAGGTAGACGAGAACGAACGCGCCGCCACCGTTCTGACCGGCCATGTAGGGGAAACGCCAGATGTTGCCCAGACCAACGGCCGATCCGGCCGCGGCCAGGATGAATCCGATCTGGGAGCCCCACTCGCCGCGACGGGGCGCCTGGGCGCTCATCCCTGTCCTTCCCGGCAGCGTTGCCGCCGGACGGTCAGGCAGGAGATTGCCGCGGGGCTCACCATGCCCTCACTCCGCCGGCGTGACGCCGCGCACATCGCGCGAAGATACGCGGGAACGCCGGGCCAACGCCCCTTCGGAATCCGGGGTCCGGCGGCGGGGCGGAGCGGTCCCAATCACGCCCTCCGGTGCCGGGCCACCTGGAGCCTGGTGATCGCCATCTGAAGCTTGGCCCGCATCTTCTCAAGCTCGACCATGTCGACCGTCTTCAGGGCGGCCTCGGCCTCTTCTTTCTCCTTTTCGGCCTCGGTCACATCGATCTCCTCGGGTGTCTCGGCCACGGCGGCCAAAACCGTCACGCGGTCGGGCAAGACCTCGGCGAATCCCCATTGAATCGCCAGGTAGCTTTCACGATGGTCCGTCCGGTACATCAGCTCGCCGATACCGAGGGAGGTCAGGAGGGGCGTGTGACCGGGAAGAACCCCCAAGGCGCCGAGAGTCCCTGGAAGCTGCACCTCGTCAACGTCGAGATCGAGGAGCCGGCGGCTCTGTGTCACCACCTCGAGATGCAGGGGCCCCGACACGTCAGGCCTCCGCCTTCATCTTTTCGGCCTTCTCGATCGCTTCCTCGATCGCGCCAACGTAGAGGAACGCCTGCTCCGGCAGCTCGTCGAGCTCGCCGTCGACGAGCATCTTGAAGCCGCGGACCGTGTCCTCGACCTTGACGTAACGCCCCTTGAACCCGGTGAACTGTTCCGCGACGTGGAACGGCTGTGAGAGGTATCTCTGGATCTTGCGAGCCCGGGAGACGGTCAGCTTGTCCTCGTCCGAGAGCTCATCGATGCCCAGGATCGCAATGATGTCCTGGAGATCCTTGTACCGCTGAAGCACCCGCTGCACCTCCCGGGCCACGCGGTAATGCTCGTCGCCAACGATCGCGGGGTCGAGAATCCTCGACGTCGACGACAGGGGATCGACGGCGGGGTAGATCCCGAGCTCGGCGATCTGCCGGGAGAGAACCGAGGTCGCGTCGAGGTGGGCGAACGCCGTCGCGGGGGCGGGGTCCGTCAGGTCGTCGGCCGGGACGTAGATCGCCTGTACCGACGTGATGGACCCTTTCGATGTCGAGGTGATCCGTTCCTGGAGCTCGCCCATCTCGGTCGCCAGGTTCGGCTGGTAACCGACCGCAGACGGCATGCGGCCGAGCAGCGCCGAAACCTCCGAGCCGGCCTGCGTGAACCGGAAGATGTTATCGATGAAGAGAAGGACGTCCTGCCCCTCGGTATCCCGGAAGTACTCGGCCACGGTCAGGCCGGTCAGGCCGACCCGCAGGCGCGCTCCGGGGGGTTCGGTCATCTGTCCGTAGATCAGGGCGACCTTGGATTTCTGCCAATCGTCGGGATCGATGACGCCGGCTTCCTGCATCTCGAGCCACAGGTCGTTGCCTTCGCGGGTGCGCTCGCCAACGCCGGAGAAGACCGAGAAACCGCCGTGTTGCAGGGCGACGTTGTTGATCAGCTCCATGATCAGAACAGTCTTGCCGACGCCTGCGCCCCCGAACAGGCCGGTCTTCCCGCCCTTGGAGTACGGTTCGAGGAGGTCGATAACCTTGATGCCGGTCTCGAACATTTCGATGTCGGTTGACTGTTCCTCGAGCGACGGCGGCTCGCGGTGAATGGGAAGCCGTTGGTCGGCCTCGACGGGGCCACGCTCGTCGACGGGCTCGCCGAGCACGTTCAGGACCCGCCCCAGAGTGTGCTTGCCCACGGGAACCGAAATCGGCTCCCTGAGATCGAGGGCCTTCATGCCCCGGACCATACCGTCCGTCGGCTCGAGCGCGATGCAGCGGGCCCGCCCCTCGCCGAGATGTTGCGCAACCTCGGCGGTGACGTCGATCGGCACCTCACCAAGGTCTTTGTCGTCAACGATCCTGACGGCGTTATAGATCGACGGAAGGTGTTTTTCCGGGAACTCAACGTCCACAACCGGACCGATGACCTGCACAACGCGTCCTTCAACGTGTTCGCTCATCTGTATGCGCTCCTACTCTTCCAGCGCCTGTGCGCCGGATACGATCTCGATCAGCTCTTTGGTAATGGCCGCCTGGCGCGTTCTGTTGTACAGCAGGGTGAGCCGATCAATCATGTCGTTTGCGTTCTTCGTCGCGGCATCCATGGCGGTCATTCGCGCGGCGTGCTCGGCTGCGGACGAATCGTAGAGAGCCGTCTGGACCTGGACCTCGACCTGGCGTGGCAACAGCTCCGCCAGCAGGGTCTTCGGATCGGGCTCGTAGATGTAATCGACGTTCGGCAGCGGCGCCTGGGTTCCCGCGGGCGGCTCGACCGGCAGCACCCTCTCCAGCATCGTCTCGTGGCGAATGAGGGACAAGAACCGGCTGTACACGACCCAGATTTCGTCCGCGCGCCCCGCCGAGAAACCCTCGATCAGGGATGTTGCAATCCTCCGGCCCTCCGCGGCGGTGATGTTCGACATGACCTCGCGCTCGGCCTGGACGATGGGGTCCCCACGTTTTGAGAAGAAGTCAACGGCTTTCTTGCCGATGGGGACGACCTCCGGGGACTCCCAGCGGCCCGAATCGAGCAGCTCGGCCGCGTACCGCAGGAGGTTGTGGTTGAACGAGCCGCACAGCCCCTTGTCGGATGTGATGACGATCAACCAGGCGTGGCGGCCCTCGCGTTGCTGCAGAAGCGGATGGGTGTGCTCGGTCCGTTCGGCCAGGCTCGCCAGCACGCGTGAAAGCGTCTGCGCGTATGGACGGGCCTGGAGAATCCGGACCTGGGCCCGCCGCAGCTTGGCCGCCGCGACCATCTTCATCGCCTTGGTGATCTGCTGCGTCCCCTTGACGGAGCGGATGCGCCGGCGGAGATCCCTAGTGTTTGCCAAGGCCGGCCTCCGGGTTTTCCTTCTTGAAGCGTTCGACGGCGGATGCGATCGCGCGATCGAGCTCATCGCGGCTCTGATCGTCGAGCTTCCCCGTCGACGTGATCCGTTCGAGCGTTTCGGGAATCTCGTCCTGGACGGCACGATGGAGGAACCGCTCGAAGACCAGGACGAACGAGACCTTGAGCTGGTCAAGGAATCCCTTGGTCCCGGCGTAGATCGAAACGATCTGGAGCTCCACCGGCAACGGCTTGTACTGCCCCTGGCGCAGGATCTCCATCAGCCGCTCACCGCGCGCGAGCTGTTGCTGGGTCGCCTTGTCCAGGTCCGACCCGAACTGGGCGAACGCTGCCAGCTCACGGTACTGAGCGAGGTCGAGCCGCAGCGAGCCGGCGATCGCCTTCATCGCCTTGATCTGGGCGTTGCCGCCGACCCGGCTGACAGACAGCCCGACGTTCACGGCGGGGCGCTGCCCGGAATAGAACAGGTCCGACTCCAGGTAGATCTGGCCATCGGTAATGGAGATGACGTTCGTCGGGATGTAGGCCGAAACGTCGCCCATCTGCGTTTCGATGACCGGGAGCGCCGTCAGGCTGCCGCCGCCGAGGTCGTCGCGCAGCTTCGCGGCGCGCTCCAGGAGCCGCGAGTGGAGGTAGAAGACGTCGCCCGGGTACGCCTCGCGGCCCGGCGGGCGCCGCAGCAGAAGGGAAATCTCCCGGTACGCCTGCGCATGCTTCGACAGATCGTCGTAAAAGCAGACCGCGTTGCCCTTGTTGTACAGGAAGTACTCGCCCATCGCGCACCCCGCGTACGGCGCAAGGTACTGGAGCGGCGCGGGTTCGGAGGCCGTGGCCGACACGACGATCGTGTGCTCCATCGCGCCGTGCCTTTCAAGCGTGGCGATCACCTGCGCGACGGTCGACTTCTTCTGGCCGATGGCGACGTAGATGCAGATATTCCCGGTCCCCTTTTGATGGATGATCGTATCGAGGATGATCGCGGTTTTCCCGGTCTGGCGGTCACCGATGATCAGCTCGCGCTGGCCCCGGCCGATCGGGATCATGGCATCGATCGCCTTGATCCCCGTTTGCATCGGCTCTTTGACCGGCTGACGAGCGACGACGCCGGGCGCGATCCGCTCGATCGGGTAGTGATCCCCCGCCTCGATCGGGCCCTTTCCATCCAGCGGTTGTCCGAGGGGATCGACGACCCGGCCAACGAGCGCCGGCCCGACGGGAACCTGGATGATCCGCTTGGTGCGGCGGACCTGATCCCCTTCGCGGACGAGCTGGGTTTCTCCCATGAGCACCACGCCCACGTTGTCCTCCTCGAGGTTGAGCGCCAGGCCGTACACCCCGTTGGGAAACTCGAGGAGCTCCCCGGCCATGGCGCCATCGAGGCCGTAGACGCGCGCAATCCCGTCGCCCACGGAGATGACGGTCCCGATTTCTGCCATGTCGATGGTGGTCTCATGACCCTCGATCTGGCGGCGGATGATGTCGGCGATTTCGGAGGCTTTGATCTGCATAAACTACCTCAGGATCCTGGTTGGTATTTGTTGCTACGATCCAATGTGGCGGACGATCTGCTCCAGCTGTCCAACGAGAGAGCCGTCGAAGACCCTGGACCCCAGGGTCGCCCGGAAACCGGCCAGCAGGGCGTCGTTGGCCTCGAATTCCGCGACGATCTCGGCCCGTACCACGCCGGCCAGGGTGTCCACGATCCTGGCGCGCTGGGTCCGATCGGCCCGGCCCGCCACCTCGATCCGTGCCCGGACCCGGCCGTGGCTGCGGTCGACGAGCTCGCGGTAGGCCGCGAGGATGACGGCCGTGTGAAGGATCCGGTAATTGCGTTGCAGGACGTGTGCGAGGCTTCTCGTCGGTTCCTCGATCGCGAGGAGATCGAGGATGCTCTCGACGATCGCGGCCTTGTCCTCGACCGAGATCGTGGGCGTCACGAGGGCCCGCCTCAGCTCTGGCGAGATCTCGATCGCCCGCGCTAGCCGCGCAAGCTCGTCCGCCGCCGCTTCCTCGCGGCCGGGGGCCCTGTCGAGAACCACCTGGTGAAACGCCTTGGCGTATGGAGCCGGCCGGAAATACCCCATCGTCACCCCTTCTTCTCAAGAGAGCCGAGCGCAGCCAGGCTCCGCTCGAGCAACCGTGCGCGATCCGCGTCCGTGATCTCCCGGGAGAGGAGCTCCCGTGCCATCTGTGCCGTCAACGCGGCCGTATCCTCTGCCAAACGCCGGCGCACCTCGGCGGTCCGCCGCGTGATTTCCTCCTCGACCCGGCCAAAAAAGCGCTCTTCTTCTGCCTTTGCCTCGGCCTCGATTCGTGTAACCTCGGCCTTCGCCTCGCGCTCGGCTCGGGCGCGAAGCTCCTCGAGCTCTTTCTTCACATTCGCCAGCCGTGTCTCAACCTCCGCGCGGAGCTCCTCGGCACGCCGGAGCTTGTCGCGCGCATCCTCGAACTGCTGGCCGATATTCCTGCGGCGCGCATCGAGGAACCGGCCGAGCGGCCGCCCGACGAACCAGACGAGGACGGCGAGGAAGGCGAGGAGGTTGACCAGCTTCCACAGTGGATCAGGGATCCCCAGCGTCGAACCTTCGCCCGCCCATGCGGGCGCCGCCATGAGCCCGAACACAACCGTCCCGGCCAGGGCTTTCCTCATGAGGCCACCTCCCGTTCCAGGAGGCGGGAGGCGAGTATCCGGGACAGCTCGACGGCCTTCTTGCGCAGCTCGGCGCGCGCATCGTCGCTGGCCCGGTCGAGATCGGCGAGCGCCTGCTCCAACCGTTTGGAAGCCGTAGCACGCGCTTCGTCGAGGCGCGCATGTTTGGCCCCGAGCGCCTGCTGCCGCAGCTCGGCGCGATACTTCGCCGCGTCGCGCGCGGCCTCGCCGCTCTCTTCTTCAAGACGCGCCGTCGCATCGAGGTACTCCTGGTGCCGGCGAGACCACTCGGCCTCTGCGCCGTCGAGCCGCCGCGCCCGCTCGTTCATCACCTCTGTCACGGGCTCGATGAGGAAGTGGTTGATGACCCAATACGCAACCCAGAAGCAGATCATGATCAACAGGAGAGAGTAGTTCGGCGTGCTCATAAACCTCTTCCACCGGCTTGCGTTGGCCCCGTCAAGGGCGCTTCAAGCTAACAAAACGGGAAAAAGGCGTCAAGTTTTTTTCGTCTTTGCCGCCGCCTGCTCCGCGCGCTGGCCCGCGGGCGCCGCCTCCATGGCCACACGTCCTTCGAGAAAGGCACCTTCTTCCATCACGATCGCCGGGCTGTGGATGTCGGCCCACACCTTGGCCGACGCGTGAAGCGTGACGGATTCCGACGCGTTGATGCTTCCGCGAACGCTCCCGCCAATCAGGCACCGGGCGACGTGGATTTCCCCCTCGACGACCCCCTTGCCACCGATGATGAGCTCGGATTTCGAATGAATCGTCCCCTCGACATGACCGTCCACGCGGAAGGCATTTTCAAACGCAATCTCCCCCTTGATCCGGCAGCCGGAATCCACGAAACCGTTGAGCGTGTCACTGTTCCTGGTCATCGTCGTCCCCTCCCATCAGCAGATCGAAGACGCGGAGAAGCTGCTCGTGATCCATGCAGTGGATCACGATGCGGCCCCCCCGCCGCCGTTGTTGGATACTCACCCGGGCGCCGAGTCTGAGGGCGAGGCGGTCTTCCGCCGCCTGGAGGTTGGGATCGACCCGGGGCGCCGTTCGCTTCTTTGTCTTCCCACCGCCGTCGCTGCGTGGGCCTTCGGCGGCGGCCCGTTCGAGATCCCTGACCGTGGCCCGCCCGTCCGCGGCGCGCTGGGCCCAGCGGAGCCGTTCGTCCGGGTCGTCAAATGCGAGGAGGGTCCGCGCATGACTGGCTCCCAGGCATCCCTGCTCCACCATCTCTTGAATCTCCTCGGGGAGTTTCAGGAGGCGTAGCGCGTTGGCCACGGAGCTGCGGTCACGTCCCACTCTCCCGGCGATCTCAGCCTGCGACAGCCCGGCGATGCTTCGAAGCTGCTCGTAGGCGCGGGCTTCTTCGAGCGGCGTCAGGTCGCGCCGCTGGATGTTCTCGACGAGCGCAAGCTCGAGCTCACCGCGCTGATCGAGCCGCTCGCGAATGACGGCCGGAACGGTGGCAAGCCCGGCCTGCCTGGCCGCCCGCCACCGCCGCTCCCCGGCGATCAGAACGTAGCGCCCCTCGCCGTCCTCGCTGACCAGGAGGGGCTGCAGCACGCCATGCTCCGCCACGGAGGCCGCGAGCGCATCCAACGCGTCGGGATCGAACGTATGGCGGGGCTGGTTCGGGTTTGGCGTGATCCTGTCCACGGGAATCTCGGTCATGCCGGTCCGCGCCCGCGGCGTATCGGGAATCAGGGCCTTGAGGCCACGGCCGAGCGCCTGTTTACGCGCCATGCGCGCCCCCGAGGCGCTCGAGGTATTCCCGGCCCGCCTGGAGGTAGGCCTGCGATCCCCGGCTCCTGAGCGCATACGCGTGGATCGGGCGGCCGAAGGATGGCGCCTCGGCGAGACGGACGTTGCGGGGAACCACGGTTTTAAACACGTCGTTGCCGAACACGGATCTCACCTCCTCGGCGACCTGGAGCGCCAGATTCGTCCGCTCATCGTACATGGTGAGCAGAATACCGTCGAGCGCGAGGGACGGGTTGAGAAAACGGCGGACCTGCTCGACGGTTTGCATCAGGTCGGACAGCCCTTCCAGCGCGAAGTACTCGCACTGGATCGGGACGATCAGCGCGTCGGCCGCGGCCAGGGCGTTGACGGTCAGCAGGCCGAGGGACGGGGGGCAGTCGACGAGGATGAAGCGGTACCCCTCGATCCCATCCCCGTCGAGCGCGTCGCGGAGGCGGAACTCGCGTCCCATCATGCCAACGAGCTCGACCTCGGCACCCGCGAGGTCCGCCGTCGACGGAACGATCCGAAGGTGAGGAAACCCCGTTGGCCGGCTGGCCTGGGCGATCGAGCCGGCGCCGGTTAACACCTGGTAGCTCGTCGGATCGCCGCCGTCCGGCTTGCACCCGACTCCCGAAGTACAGTTCGCCTGGGGATCGAGATCGACGAGCAACGTCTCGTGCTCGTAGGCCGCCAGGGCTGCACCGAGGTTGATCGCGGTCGTTGTCTTGCCAACGCCGCCCTTCTGATTGGCCACGGCCACAATACGGGGTTTCACGTGAAACATGGTTGAAATTCCGCCAACCGGCCCGTGTCCAGGCCTGGCAACGGCCAGCTTACCACACGCCACCCCGGAACCTCTCCGAGCTCCGTGAGCGTCTCCGCGGTCGTCCACAGCAGGACCCTGCCGCCGGGACGGAGGTGTTTCCGCACCCAGCGGAGCAGGGCCTCGTGCCCCCCCAGGGCCCTCGACACGGCGGCATCCATCGCCGACGAACCCCATTCGAGGTCCTCGTACCGCGTCTCCAGCGCCTCGGCGTCGAGCCCCAGCTCGCGGATCACCAGCCGCAAGAAGGCCCACCGCTTGCGCCGCGGCTCCACGAGGACCCCGTGCCAGCCGGGCCTTGCGAGGAGCAACGGTACGCCCGGGAATCCTGCGCCGCTGCCGATGTCCACGAGCGTTCCCGAGGACGCGCCGAGGCGGGCCGCCCCTTCGAGCGATTCGACGATATGGCGGCGTACCAGCTCGTCCCGGGTCCGGTACCGCACCAGGTTGTGCGCGGCGTTCCAACGCTCCAACAGGCCGACGTACGCGGCGAGCGGCTCGATCAACTGCGGCTCGACGTTGCACCGCCGCAGGAGAACGTCCGCCGCCTCAGCCCCGCGGGCCATGCGTCCCATCCCGGCGGCGGTGTGCCACGAGCCGGCCGGCGATGATGGCCATCGCGGCCGGCGTCACGCCCGGAAGACGTTCCGCCTCGGCCAGCGTTCTGGGCCGGTAGCGCCGGAGAGCCTCCCGTACCTCCCGGGAGAGACCGGGCACGCCGCGCTCGATCACGGCGTGCGGGATTTCCACGGCGCCGAGGCGGCGCAGCCGCTCGATCTCCCGAACGTGCCGTTCGAGGTAGCCGGCGTACCGCAACCGCGACACCACGATATCCCGGTCGGACGCCCCGAGCCCATCGAGCAGCTCGATGCTGTCCGCGAGGTGCGACGGGTCGACGTCCTGCCGTCTCAACAGCTGCGCCCATGTCGCCGGGCGTGTGAAGTCGATCCCGGCCGTCTCCTGAAGCCGGGCGCGCGTCGCCCGGTCTGGCCGGAGCACTTTCGATTCCAGCACCCGCGCGGCCTCGGCTCGCCGTTCCCATCGCGCCTGTTCCACGTGAAACATCCTCTCCGGGACGAGCCCCAGCGCGACGCCCCGTCCCATCAAACGCTCCCGCGCCGAGTCGACCCCGAGCAGGAGCCGGTGCTCCGCCCGCGAGGTCAGGATGCGGTACGGCTCCCTGTGATCCCGCACCACGAGATCATCGATCAGCACGCCGATATACGCCTCCTCGCGGCCGAGCACGAGCGGCGCCTCGTTCCGCTGCGAGCGCATCGCGTTGATGCCCGCCATCAGGCCGAGCGCCGCGGCTTCCTCGTACCCCGACGTCCCCAGCAGCTGCCCGGCAAGGTAGAGGCCCGGGATGCCGCGAGCTTCGAGCGAGTGAAGAACCTGCCGGGGCGCGACAACGTCGTACTCGACCGCGTACCCGTACCGCAGGAGCTCCGCGCGCTCCAGCCCCAGCGTCGCATGGATCACGGCCTCCTGAACGTCGGCCGGCAGGCTCGTCGACAGGCCGTTGACGTAGATGCTCTCCCCGCCAAGCTCCTCCGGCTCGAGGAAGACCGTGTGCTCTTCGTGGTGCGGAAAGCGAACCACCTTGTCCTCGATCGAGGGACAGTACCGCGGACCGACGCCCTCGATGACGCCGGAAAAGAGCGGGGACCGGTCGAGGTTGTCGCGGATGATCTCCTGGACCACCGGCCTCGTCCGCGTCACCCAGCAGACGATCCGGTTGCGAACCGCGCGCGTCCGCCACGAGAACGGCTGCGGATCGGGATCACCGTGTTGCACGGTCACCCGGTCGAAGTCGATGCTCCCGCGCCGGAGCCTCGGTGGCGTTCCGGTCTTGAACCGGCGAAGCTCCAGCCCGAGCCGCTCGAGGCTCTCGCCCAGGCCGTTGCTCGGCGGCTCCCCGTATCGCCCGCCCGGACGCCGGTCGCCTCCCGTGTGCAGAATCCCCCGCAGAAACGTCCCGGCCGTCACAACGACACAACGCGCCGTCACCCGCCGCCCGTCCGCCAGCCGCACCCCTTCAACACCGTGATCCCCGGCCATCACCGCGGCGGCCTCCCCCTCGATCACCATGATCCTCCGGTCGGCCTCCAGCAGGCGCCGCATCAACGTCGTGTACCGTCGCTTGTCGCACTGCGCCCGCGGCCCCCACACCGCGGAGCCGCGTGACCGGTTGAGCACCTTGAACTGGAGCCCGGCGCGATCCGCCGCCCACCCCTCCACCCCGCCGAGCGCGTCGATCTCGGCAATCAGGTGCCCCTTGCCGATCCCTCCCATCGCAGGGTTGCACGGCATCTGCGCGATCGTCGCCCGCCTCAGCGTCACAACCGCCACCCTGCCCCCCATCCTGGAGGCCGCGAGCGCCGCCTCACACCCCGCGTGCCCTGCGCCCACGACGATCAGATCGAAGCGCGCGTCCATCCGCCCCTACTTTCCCAGGCAGAAGGATGCAAAGACCCGGTCCAGCACATCCTCGGTTTCCACGGTTCCGATGAGCTCGTCGAGTAGCCCCAACGCCGCCCGCAGCGCCTCCGCGCCAAGCTCGGGCTCGTCCAGGGGGGCGCTCGTGACCTCGTCGAGCGCCGCCTCGAGGTTCGCGCGGTGCCGGCGGTTGATCACAGCAGCGCCCTCGACGTTTTCGAGCCCGCCAGCAACGAGCTTCCGCAGCGCCGCCTCCACACGCTCGAAACCCTCGCCGGTCTTCAGCGATACCGGGATCCAACCCGCCGCTTCGAGCGACGCCGGCGCGGCCGCAAGGTCCGTTTTGCTCAGGATACCGATCCACGACCGGCCATCGATCAGCGCGTTGAGATCGGGGTCTTCCGGATGATTGCACGGGTGTACCGCGAGCAGTAGATCGGCTTCCGCCGCCGCCATTCGCGCCCTCCGGACACCCTCCGCCTCGACCGGCGTCTCCCCCGGCCTCAGCCCCGCGGTATCGACCAGCGTCACGGCCATCCCCCCGATTTCGGCTTCCGCCTCGATCACGTCGCGCGTGGTCCCCGGGTGCGGCGAGACAATCGCCCTCTCCGCTTTCAAAAGAGCGTTGAACAGCGTGCTCTTGCCAGCATTCGGCACGCCAACGATCGCGACGCGGATCCCGTCGCGAATCCTCTCGCCGGACGCCGCCGTCGCCAGCAACGCCTCGATCTGATTCCGGATGGCGTCACGGCGAGCCGCAAGCTCGCCTGGCGGGTTCGCGACCCCCTGCGCCGCGAAGTCGATCTCGCCCTCCAGGCGCGCCAGGAGCCCGGTCAGGGCGTGCCGCAACGCCTCGATCCGTCCCGAGAGCGCACCCTCCATCTGGGCGCGGGCGGCCCGCACCTGCCACGCGGTTTCAGCTGCGACAATATCTGCGACCCCCTCGGCCTGGATGAGATCCATCTTCCCGTTCGCGACAGCCCGCCGGGTGAATTCCCCGGGCTCCGCCACGCGGCATCCACCGGCGATGAATGCATCCATCACGGCCGCCGTCACCGCCGCCGACCCGTGGACGATCACCTCGAGCATGTCCTCCCCGGTGTAGCTCTGCGGACCGTGGTACGGGATCACGATGCCCCGCTCGATAACCTCTCCCGGGCCACCCACGAGATCGACCAACTGGGCCCGCCACGCCCTGGAAAAATCGAGACCCGGACAGGCGCGCGCCGCGGCGCGCGCCGTTTCATCCCCGCTGACCCGCAGGATGGCCAGGGCGCCCCTGCCGGGCGCCGTGGCCGGGGCGACGATGGTCTCACCGGCCCCGGCGAGGCCGGACGACGACGCGCTTGAGAAAACCATTTCCCTGCGATTCTGTTTCGACCCTGGGATCGTCGGCGAGGGCGACGTGCACGATTCGCCGCGCGGCAGGCGCCATGCTCGGCAGTGTCACGGCCTGGTTTCTGTGCGCGGCGCGGTCGGCCGCATCCTCCGCCATGTCTCGAAGCTCGGCCTCCCGCCGCTGCTTGAAACCCGGAACGTCAAGGTGGATCGGCGGATGCTGTCGCCCACGCCGGTCGGCGACGCGGTTCGCCAGGTACTGAAGCGCATCGAGACCCTGTCCGCCATTTGCCGTGAGCAGGGTCGTGTCATTGCCCTCGATCTCTCCGTCGAGCACGTCCCCGGCGTCGCTGAGCTGGACGCGGAGCGCCAACCCGCCCGCGGAGAACATCTCTGCGAAGAAGAGCCCGAGGACGGCCACCGTGTCGATGTCCGCTTCGATCGTGACACCGCCCGCGTCCTCGCTGAGGACGTCGTAGCGGATTTCCTCCATACGCGCCCCGAGCTCCCGGCATGCCGTCGACAGCGCCTCATCGAGGCTCGAGCCCGAAAACGTTCTCATGCCTTTTTCCTCTTGGGCTTGCCGCCCTTCTTTGTGCCCTTACGCTCGCCCATCAGGGAGAACGTGACCTCCTGCTGCAGAATCGTCAACACGTTGTTCGTCAACCAGTACAGAACAAGGCCGGACGGGAACCCGAGGAACATGATGCCGAAGATCAGCGGCATCAGCCGGAACATCTTCTGTTGCTGCGCGTCGCCGGCCTGTGGCGCCAGTTTCTGCTGGAGCCACATCGTGAACGTCATCAGGATCGGCGTGATGTAGTACGGATCCTTGGCGGACAGGTCGTGAATCCACCAGATGAATGGGGCATGCCTCATGGTGATCGAGTAGGCGAACAGCGTGTAGAGCGCCCACAGGATCGGGAGCTGAATCAGCATCGGGAGACACCCGCCCATCGGGTTGACGCCCTCGACCTTGTAAAGCTCCATCATCTCCTGGTTCATCTTCGCCCGCATCTGCGGATCGCCCTTGTGCTTCTTGTACCTCTCCTGGATCGCCTTGACCTTCGGCTGCACCTTCTGCATCTTCCGCATCGAGACGGTCGACTTGTGCATGAACGGGAAGAGGACGATCCTGATGAGCAGCGTCAACAGGATGATCGCGATACCGTAGTTGCCCACGAGGGAGTAGATCCACCGAAGCACCTTGAGGAAGAACACCGAAATCGGGTTGAAGATCCCAAAATGAAGGGTCTTTTCGATCCCGTGGTCCACCTTCTGGAGCAGGTTGTACTCCTTCGGACCCGAGAACAATTCCGCCTGAAACGTGTGTCCGGGCGACGCGATGAGAACTTCGAGGACGGTCCGCTCGCCGGGTTTTTTCTTTTTTTCCTTCTTCTTCCTCGTGCGCGTCGTGACCTTCTCCGGCTTGGGAGGAAGCTCAAGCGGCACGATACGGACGCTCGCGCCGGTTCCGACCGGCCTCATGACGTTGAGAAAATACGTGTCCTCGAAACCCGCGAATCCCATCGGTGGAAGCGCCACCTCTTTCACGGCACGGACCTTTTTTCTCTTGAATCGCTCAAGCTTGTCGTTGGCGTAGACGGCGACGTTACCCCACGTTGCGAACCGGTTTGCCTTTTCAAGCTTGCCGATGTTGCGCATCCCGGTTCCCACTGAAACCACTGCCGCCGGCTCTTCCCCGGCCACCGTGACGCTGATGTCGATTCGGTACGATTCCGGGACCAGGCGGATCGTCTTGGTCACTTCGGACGTTCCGTCGCACCAGTGGAAACGGTAGCCGTTCCCCGTTTTCGTCATCGTGTAGAGCCGCTGATCCGGCCGGCCGTCGACGACGAGCTGAAGCGGATAGGTCCGATCGGCGACGGTGACCCTTTGAACGAGATCGAGCGGGTTGCCCTCGTCATCGTCGTACTTCTTCAGGATGAGAGAGGTGATCGCCGCACCACGATTGTCCAGGCGAAGCTTCAGCAAACCGTTGTCAACAACGATCGTCTCTTCCTTTTTCGCAATATCATGGGTCGTCGAGCACGCTACCGGGCTCACCGGGGCTGGTGTGCCAGCAGCCGATGCGTTCGCCCTTGCGGCTTGGGGTACCGGTTTTGGCGTGGCGCTCGCAGGCTTGGTTTGTACGGTGGCGGCATGAGTAGCGGTCGCCTGTTGAGGTCGTGGCGCCCGCTTCGGAGGCGGAAAGACGAAAGACCAGACGACGAAGATGATCGCCGACAGGAAGAAAGCCAGTAAGAGTCGTTTTTCCATCCGGAGGTTCCTCTCTCGTGTCAGGGAACGGGATCATATCCCCCGGGATGAAACGGATGACACCGCAAGATGCGGCGCACGCCCATCCATCCCCCCTTCACCAAACCGTATCGCATAATCGCCTGCGCGGCATACACGGAGCACGTCGGTTCATAGCGGCATGCGCGGGGCAACAACGGCGAGAGCCACCGCTTGTAACCGGCGAGAGCCGTTACCGCCGCTCGAGCTGGGAGCGAATTCTTCTCAGACATGCCTCGAACTCCGCGACGAGATCGTTCCACGGAGCATTGTCACACCCCTTTCGCGCATTGACCACCAGCTCCACCGGGAATTCGAGCTCTCTCCGGTGCAGCCGGTACATCTCGCGAATCCGCCGCTTGCAACGCGAGCGCACAACGGATCCACCGACCTTGCGAGACGCGGTCACGCCAAGCTTACCGGCCCCCTCTCCCCGTACTGCAAAAACAACCAGCCACCGACCGGCGGCACGCACACCCGTATTGTAAATCCGCTGGTAGTCACGCCGCTTGAGAACCCTCGCCGAGCGGCGAAAACGCATCCCCATCAGGGAGTGAGACGCGTTCTCCCCTTCCGCCTGCGGGCGCTGAGCACCTTCCGGCCGTTGCGGGTTTTCATTCTCGCGCGAAACCCGTGTTTCTTCTTGCGTCGTCTGGTATTTGGTTGAAACGTTCTTTTCATGATTCATCACTCTCCAACGTCAGGCGCGTCAATGTATCCCAGGCCCGCTCACGTGTCAACTCGCCGGCAAATGTCACCTGCTTTACGGAACGGCAATGCCTTTCGGATCGTGATATTCTACCTTCTTGCCATGAAGCTCTGGGATGAACTTCTCCCGCTCTTACGTCAGATGCTCGGTGAGGAAGAGTATCTCACGTGGATCGAGCCCCTCCGGCCATCGCGGCTGGATGGATCGATTCTGACCCTCGAGTGCCAGAACAAGATCGTCGGCAACTGGGTCCGCGACCATCTTCTGCGCGATATCGAATCCGTCGCGCGGAGCCGTTTCGGACCCGATTTCACAATCGTCCTGATCGAGCCACAGGTTCGAGAACAAACACCCTCACGAAAAGCTGCAATCCCCCCTTCCGTGCCGGACGCCCGCCACGCCGCCACTCGCGCTGCGCTCAATCCCGCCTTCACGTTCGAACGCTTCGTCATCGGGCCCTCGAACCAGTTTGCGTGCGCCGCCGCTGAGGCCGTTGCCGACCGCCCCGGTCACACGTACAACCCGCTGTTCATTTACGGCGACTCCGGGCTGGGCAAGACCCACCTCCTCCACGCGATCGCCCACCGTCTCCTCAACGTCAACGGCACGCCTCCCAAGGTCGTCTACCTGACGACGGAACAGTTCGTCAACGACCTGATCAACCGGATTCGCCGCAAGGAGATGGACACCTTCCGCGAGACGTTCCGCGCGGTGGACGTCCTTCTGCTCGACGACATACAGTTCATCGCGGGGAAGGAACGTACCCAGGAAGAGTTCTTTCACACGTTCAACACGCTGCAGGGCGCACGGCGCCAGGTGGTCTTCACCTCTGATTCCCGTCCGGCGGACATTCCCGGCCTCGAAGAACGGCTCCGTTCCCGTTTCCTTCAAGGTCTTCTCGCCGACATTCAACCACCCGACCTTGAAACCCGGTGTGCGATTCTCCGTGAAAAGGCTCGCGCCATCGGGTGGGATCTTCCCGAAGACGTCGTGATGTTCATCGCACGGCGCGTCCAAAAGAACGTTCGCGAGCTCGAAGGGTGCCTCAACCGGACGATCGCCTTCGCCCAGCTCACCAATCGTCCGATCTCCGTTGAGCTCGTTCGTTCCGCCCTGGCCGAGCTTCTCCCGCAAGAGCGCGCCAATACACCGGGGGACATCATCAGGTTCGTCGCCCATCACTACGGTGTGCGTGTGAGCGATCTCAAGGGGCGCTCCAACCGGCGTTCCATCGCCCTGCCTCGCCAGGTTGCCATGTTCCTCATTCGGGAGATTCTCGGGCTCTCCTATCCGGAAATCGGGAAAATCTTTTCCAAGCATCACTCGACGGTTATTTACGCCGTCGACAACATCAACAAGACTCGCCAGTCCAACCCCGACTTCGACGCGACGCTGACATCCTTCCAGGAACACTTCTCCGAATGAGCGGTTTGAGCGAGGTGTGGAAAAACTCCCGATACCTTGTGAAAAACCAGTCGAAAAAATCGATTCTCCTGTGGACGTCTGTGGAAAAGTGGTTTTTTCCACATCCATCGACAGCTCGTCCACACTCTTTTCGACAGGCTGGCTCGCACGTATCTCATCATCTGACACAATTTACCCGAAAACACCACATCTTCACAGCCTCGACGATGACGACGATATATGCTATATTTAACACCATGAGAGACTTAGTCATCACTCGAAGGGGTTGTCAATGAAGCTTGTTGTTCTCAACAAAAACGACGTGCTCGAAGAGTTATCGGTCCTCCAGGGAGTCGTCGAGAGGAGGACGACCATCCCGATTCTCTCGAATATTCTCATCGAAGCGGAAGACGGCCGCCTCAAACTGATGGCGACCGACCTGGACATGACCATCATTACGGGCTGTGCCGCGGAGGTCGATGGAAGTGGACGCATCACCCTGGAAAGCCGTGTTTTCCAGGAGCTCGTCCGGAACCTTCCCGAGGAACGGTTTAGCCTTCGTGAACAAGAGGGTACCGTCGAGATCGACAGTGGACGCTTTCATTCGCAGATGCAGGTGGCAGATGCCTCCGAGTATCCAACGCTCCCGGAGCCCCCGGCTGACGGCTCATACGCGCTTCCGCTCGACCTTTTCAAGCTCCTCATCCAGAGGGTAGCGTTCGCGATTACCAAGGATGACCCGAAGTTCCAGCTCAACGGCGCCCTCGTCAAGCTGCTGCCGGGCGAGATTGAAATTGCAGCGACCGATGGTCACCGGCTTGCCGTCGTTCGTGCGAAGGCTCCGGACGAGGGAATGCCGTTCGAGCAGCAGCTTTTTCCACGCAAGCTCCTGTCCGAGTTTGCGCGGTTTAACGACACCACGGTCGTCTTCTCGGCCGGGGACAATCATCTTGGTTTCCGGATGGGGGACCGGCATGTGATCTCGCGTGTTGTCGAGCTCAGGTTTCCACAGTACGAGAGGGTGATCGTGAGGGACAATCCGAACCGGGTCAAGATCTCCTGCGAAGATTTACTCGGGGCGCTGCGGCGGGTGAGCTTGATGGCTCATGACAAGGCTAAGGGCGTACGTCTCAAGCTGACGCCCCCGGATGAGCTGAGGCTCGTGAGCATCGGGTACGAGACGGGAAGCGCCGAAGAGACGTTACCGGTCGTGTACCAGGGTGAGACGCTGGAAATTACACTGAACGCCGCGTACGTGATTGATCTGCTTCAGGCTCTGACGTGCGAGATGGTTGAAATCCAGCTTCGCGACGGAAAGACTCAGTGCGTTTTCGTCCCCGTCGAGGATGATCCCCGTCTGGAGGAATATATCTACGTCCTCATGCCGATGAGGATCTGACAACGCGTGGATCTCGTTACGTTTCAGGCTTTGAACTTTCGGAATCTTGCGAGGGATCGGCTCTCGTTTTCCGGTGGTGTTACGTTGATTGCGGGCGATAACGCTCAGGGGAAAACGAACCTGCTCGAAGCTGTGGCGACGCTTGGAAACCTGACATCGTTCCGGACGCGCATGCTGTCACGAATCGTGACACGGGGACAACGCGAGTTTGCGCTCAACGGTGAAGTCAGGGGCGCGTACGGAACCGTGGTTCTCGAGGAGCACGTGGACGTTGGCCCGCCCCTGAAGAGGCGTTTGATGATCAGTGGAAAGATCGTCTCACCGGCAGAGTATCTCAACGTGTTCCCGGTTGTGGCGTTGACGCGGGAAGATAGCGATCTCGTCATAGGGAGCCCTCAGGGCAGGCGTTCTTTTCTCGATCGCGTGACTTTCCAGATCGATGCGCAGCACTTCGATCGCGTGGTTCGTTACCGGAGGGCGCTGGCGCAGCGCAACGCCGCACTCGTCATGGCGGCCACCGATGCCGAGATGAGCGCATGGGAGGCTGAACTGGCCGGGGCAGCGGCAACGGTTCTCACCGCCCGCACCACGGTTATGGCCCAACTCTCCACGACCTTTCAAGAGCTTTACGACGAGATTCGGGACCCGAGCTTCCCCGATGTCACATTGAAGTACCGTTCCGATTCATGGCTCCAGGAAGGGGATAGCCGCGAACTGGAAAACCAGTACCGGGAGCGCTATGCTGTACAGCGACAACGGGATCGCGACGCAGGTTTTACCTTGAGCGGTCCCCATCGGCATGACGTGGTGATCGAGGCCGGAGGACGTCCAGCGCGTGATCACCTCAGCACGGGACAGGTCAAGCTGGTTGGTGCGGGGCTGCGCATGGCCGCGCTCGAGCTCGTCGAGAGCGCTCGTCGCGAGAAGCTCCCGGTTCTGATCGATGATATTGATGCTGAGCTCGATGATGCCGCCGTGAAGCGGTTGATGGTTCGTGCGGGCGCCGACCGGCAGCTCTTCGTGACGAGCGCCAGGCGGCATCCAGCGGCCTTTGCACACGTTCAGATTGCCAGGTTCACCATGCGGCGGGGCGTCTGCGAGATAACGGGAGAGGATGTGCATGAGTAACACGTACACGGCAAAAGACATCAAGGTTCTCAAGGGACGAGATGCGGTCAGGAAAAGGCCGGGGATGTACATCGGCGATGTCGATGATATTGCCGGTCTGCATCACATGGTCTGGGAGGTCGTCGATAACTCGGTCGACGAGGCCCAGGCGGGCTACTGTACCGAGGTTTCCGTCACGGTTCATGCCGACAACTCGGTGAGCGTGACCGATAACGGCCGCGGAATTCCAGTCGATCAGCACAAGGAGAGCGGGAGGTCGGCCGCCGAGGTCATCATGACGGAGCTCCATGCCGGCGCCAAGTTCGACAACAACTCGTACAAGGTTTCCGGCGGGCTCCACGGCGTCGGCGTCAGCGTGGTCAACTTCCTGTCGGAATGGTTGCGGCTTGAAATCTACCGCGACGGCCGCGTTTGGGAACAGACCTACCACCGCGGTATTCCGGACAAACCTCTGGCCCCGCTCGGAAAGACGAAAAAAACCGGCACGACCATCACGTTCATGCCCGATCCCGAGATTTTCACGGTTCTCGATTTTCACGGTGACCTTCTCGTCAAGCATCTCCGCGAGCTTGCATTTCTCAACTCGGGCCTGCGCGTCGTATTTTTCGACGAGCGGAGCGAGCGCCGCGAGAGCTTTTCCTTCAGTGGCGGCGTCTCCGAGTTCGTGCGGTACCTCAACCGTTCCAAGAGCGTCTTGCACCCCAAGCCGATTCATCTCGTCGACACGAACGAGACGGGTGAGCGCGTGGATGTCGCCCTGCAGTGGCACGACGGGTACAGCGAAAACGTGCTCGCCTTTACGAACACGGTGTTCAACCGCGATGGCGGAACCCACGTGTCGGGTTTCAGGGCGGCCTTGACGCGAACCATCAACACGTACGCCGCCTCGCGCAACATGCTCAAGGGGATGAAGGATAACCTGTCGGGAGATGATGTTCGCGAGGGGCTGACGGCGGTCATCGCCGTCAAGGTCCAGGACCCGCGCTTTTCGAGTCAAACGAAGGACAAGCTGGTTTCCAACGCCGTCAAGGGGTGGGTCGAGTCGGTGATCAACGACCGCCTCGCGACGTTTTTCGAAGAAAACCCCTCGGTCGCGAAGAAGATCATCGGAAAATGTCTGGAGGCCGCACGTGCACGCGACGCCGCCCGCAAGGCGCGCGAGCTGACGCGCCGCAAGACGGCGCTCGAGAATTCCTCCCTCCCCGGAAAGCTGGCGGACTGCTCCGAGCGCGATCCCGAGCACGCGGAGCTCTTTCTCGTCGAGGGCGACTCGGCGGGTGGATCGGCGAAACAGGGACGGGACCGCCGTTTTCAGGCGATCCTGCCGCTCCGGGGCAAGATTCTCAACGTCGAAAAGGCACGCTTCGACCGGATGTTGGCGAACGAGGAGATCAGGACGATCATCCAGTGCCTGGGGACGGGGGTTGGCTCGGAGGAGTTCGACATCGCCAAGCTGAGGTACCACAAGATCATCATCATGACCGACGCCGACGTCGACGGCTCGCACATCAGGACCCTTCTCCTGACACTCTTCTACCGGCAGATGCGGGAGCTTGTGCGGCGCGGCTACCTCTTCATCGCGCAACCGCCGTTGTACAAGGTGACCCGGAAAAAGCGCGACACGTATCTCAAGGACGACGACGAGCTTTCCGAGTTCCTGCTCGACCGCGTCGAAGACGAGTTCGTGCTCCGCGTGGCGGGGACGAACCGTGAGCTCGCCGGCGAACGGTTGCGCGCCGCGGTCTTGACGGCCCAGGCGTGGCTCGGAAGCCTCGAGCATCTGCAACGCAGGGGCTGGCCGACCGACGTCGTTCGCGCGGCGCTCGATCAGCACCTGACGGTGCGCTCCCTGGCCAGCCGCGAGCCCGCCGATGCGTTTGCGGCGGAGCTCGACGCGCTCGGCCTCGAAAGCGTCACCGTCGAAAAAGACGAGGAACACGAGATGTGGACGATCAGCTGCCGCGCCGGCCTCAACGGCCGCTCGTGGACCGTTCGCATCGGCCGCGAGCTGCTGACGAGCTGGCACTACCGGCAGCTGGAAAACCTGCTGCCGGATATCTCCCCGCTCCGGCCCGGGCCGTATCACCTCGAGCGCAACGGCGACCGCGAAACCTTCGCCTCGCTGGCCGATCTCATCTCCAGGATCTACGAGGTCGCGAAGAAGGGCCTCAATATCCAGCGGTACAAGGGGCTTGGCGAGATGAACCCCCACCAGCTCTGGGAAACGACGATGAACCCCGAGTCCCGGCGTCTGCTCAAGGTGACGGTCGAGGATGGCGATGCCGCGGACAACCTCTTTACCGTGTTGATGGGCGACGCCGTCCAGCCCAGACGAAACTTCATCGAAACGAACGCCCTCGAGGCGCAAAACCTGGACATCTGATATGAACGAACACCGCATCCAAACGGCCGGCGACGAACGGCCGGTGACGATCGAAGAAGAGCTGAAGAAGTCGTACCTCGATTACGCCATGTCGGTGATTATCGGGCGGGCGTTGCCCGATATTCGCGATGGCCTCAAGCCGGTTCACCGGCGGATCCTCTTCGGCATGTGGGAGGGCGGGAACACCGCCGGCAAGCCGTACAAGAAGTCCGCGCGGATCGTCGGTAACGTGATGGGGAAGTACCATCCCCACGGCGACGCGGCGATCTACGACACGATGGTGCGCATGGCGCAGGAGTTCTCGATGCGCGTGCCGCTCGTCGATGGCCAGGGGAACTTCGGCTCGATCGATGGCGATGCGGCCGCCGCGATGCGTTACACCGAGGTTCGGCTGACGCGTGCCGCCGAGGAGCTTCTCGGCGATGATATCGGCAAGGAAACGGTCGACTGGCTGCCCAACTACGACGGCTCGCTCAACGAGCCCGTGGTCCTGCCGGCGCGCTTTCCCAACCTGCTGGTCAACGGGTCATCGGGGATCGCCGTGGGAATGGCGACAAACATCCCCCCGCACAACCTCGGCGAAACCGTCGATGCCTGCATCGCCATCATCCGGAACCCCGAGCTCTCGCTCAACGAGCTGATGCGAATTGTTCCAGGCCCCGATTTTCCCACAGCCGCCTTCATTCACGGCCGGAAGGGCATCCTGGATGCGTATCAGACGGGGCGTGGCATCATCCAGATGCGCGCCAGAGCGGTCATCGAGCACCGCGAACGGGCGAAGCGAACGGCGATCGTCGTACGGGAGCTGCCATTCCAGGTCAACAAGGCGCGCCTGATCGAACAGATCGCCAAGCTCGTGCAACAGAAAAAGCTCGACGGGATCTCGGACCTCCGCGACGAGTCCGATCGCGAGGGCATCCGGATGGTCATCGAGCTCAAACGGGACGCTGTACCGGAAGTCGTTCTCAACAATCTGTACAAGCATACGCAGATGCAGACCACGTTCGGGATCATCCTGCTGGGCGTCCTGAACAACCAGCCGAAGGTATTCACGCTTCGGGAGCTGATCGACCACTTCATCGACCATCGCAAAGAGGTCGTCGTCAGGCGGACGGAATACGATCTGAAGAAGGCCAAGGAACGTGCCCACATCCTCGAAGGGCTCGTCATCGCTCTCGATCACCTCGACCAGGTCATCGCCCTGATCCGGGCGGCGGCTGATCCGCCGACGGCCCGCGGTCAACTGATGGAACGGTTCGGTTTGAGCCAGGTCCAGGCCCAGGCGATCCTGGACATGAAGCTCCAGAGGCTGACCGGCCTCGAACGCGACAAGATCATCGCCGAGTACCGGGAGCTTCTCAAGACGATCGCCCACCTCGAGGAGATTCTTCATGACGAGGGAATGGTGCTCGACATCATCGTCGACGAGCTCAGCGATATCAAGAAGAAGTACGCGGACGAGCGGAGAACCGAGATCATCGCCGACACGAATGACTTCTCCATCGAAGACCTGATCGCGGAGGAGGAGATGGTGGTCACCGTGAGCCGCGGCGGATACATCAAGCGTTCCGCCCTGTCGGCGTACAGGGCGCAGCGCCGCGGGGGACGCGGCCGGCGCGGCATGGGCACCAAGGAAGAAGACGTGGTCGAGCACCTGTTCGTCGCCTCGACGCACGCAACGGTCCTCTTCTTCACCTCGAGCGGACGGGTCTTCGCGCGGAAAGTGCACGAGCTCCCATCGGTTGGCCCGGCCTCGCGGGGCCGCGCGTTGGTCAACTTCCTACCGGTGGACAAGGGCGAGCGCATCGCCGCGCTCCTCGCCGTCCGCGATTTCGCGGAGCTGGAGGATGCATACCTGACCTTTGCAACCCGCCTCGGCAAGGTCAAACGGACGCGGCTCGTCGAGTACGCTCATATCCGGTCGACCGGCATCCGGGCCGTGGCGATCGACGAGGCCGATTACCTGCTCTCGGTCCACCTGACGCGGGGGGACAGCCACGTCTTCATCGGGACCCACCACGGGATGGGCATCCGGTTCGTCGAGACCGATGTCCGTCCGATGGGCAGGGTCTCGGCCGGCGTGCGCGGGATCCACCTGCGCGATGGCGACTGGGTCGAAGAGGTCGCCACCTTCGACCCCGCGGATCCCGGCGACATCCTCGTCGTGACCGATCTTGGCTTTGGGAAACGGACACCGGTCTCCGAGTTCCGGATCCAGGGGCGCGGCGGGTACGGCGTGACCCTGATGAAGCTGACCGAGAAGAACGGCTCGGTCGCCGGCATCCGTCACGTGCACGACGACGACCAGATCATGGTCGTCACGCGGCAGGGAATGCTGATCCGCATGAACGCGGGCGAGATTCGCCGGATCGGGCGGGCGACGCAGGGGGTGCGAATCATCAGGCTCGATCCGGACGACCGGGTCGTTGCCGTCGCCAAGCTGGCGGAGCGCGAGGAGGACGACGAGCCGGCAGCGGCGGGTGGAGATGACGAGGCGTGATCATCACCCCGCGAGCCGGTTTCGAAGACGCGGTCGGAGCGTGACCCCGCCGGCAGGCCGGCCGCCGATGGTCCCGAGGTGAGCCGTGTGGTCGCGTGAGGCCGGTCCGGGACCGGAGCCGGGGGGCGCGATCAAGATCGATCCCCGCGCGATCGTTCACCAGGAGGGGATTCTCGGCCTGATCGCGATCGTCGGTCTCGGCCTGAGGGACCGGTCCCCGGTCGCCGGGCTCCTTCCCAGGGGAGGGCTGGTCCCCGCGCTCGGTGTGGGCGTGGCAGCCGGTCTCGGCACGTTCCTGCTGGTCTGGGCGTTCAGCCGGATTCCGGCCATACACCGCCTGGAGGGGTGGCAGCGGGACATGGTCGGTGGATGGGGCATGGGCGACGTCATCAGCGTGGCGCTGATCTCTGGCCTGATGGAAGAGGCACTTATTCGGGCCCTCTTCCAGCCGATCGTGGGTCTCGTGCCCGCGGCGGTGATATTCGGCCTGCTGCACTTCGTTCCCGATCGCAAGGCGTGGATCTGGCCGCTGCTTGCGACTGTTCTCGGCGCCGGGCTCGGGGTTCTGTTCGAGGTCTGGGGCTACCCGGCCGCGGCCGCGGCCCACGCGACCATCAACCTCGGCGGCTTTTGGAGACTTCGGCGCCAACATTTCGATGACCATGGCGGACCCCGTGGCCAATCAGGGGTAGAATGAACGCGTCCGTGGAGAGCCAACAATCGGAGTCTCGCGTCTCGAAATGGCGATCGGTTGATCCCGGGCGATTCTATCAGGAGGCTGGATGATGAATTTCGACGATCCCAAGTTTCGTGTCAAGGTCGGTCTCGCCGAAATGCTCAAGGGCGGCGTGATCATGGACGTCACGACAGCGGACCAGGCCAAAATAGCCGAAGACGCTGGCGCGGCCGCGGTCATGGCGCTCGAACGGGTTCCGGCGGATATCCGGGCCGAGGGCGGTGTGGCGCGCATGTCACCGGTGGAGAAGATCCGGGAGATTCAGGAGGCGGTGTCGATCCCCGTGATGGCGAAGTGCCGGATCGGCCACATCGCGGAGGCGCGCATCCTCGAGGCGCTCGAAGTTGACTTCATCGACGAAAGCGAGGTCTTGACGCCCGCCGACGAGGAGAATCACGTCGACAAGCACCGGTTCACGGTTCCGTTCGTCTGCGGCTGCCGTAACCTCGGCGAGGCGCTGAGGCGCATCGGGGAGGGCGCCGCGCTGATCCGTACCAAGGGGGAGGCTGGCTCCGGCAACATCGTCGAGGCCGTTCGCCACCTGCGAACGGTCCAGCGACAGATCAAGACCCTGACCATCCTGGATGAGCATGAGCTCATGGCCGAGGCGAAGGAGCTCCAGGCGCCGTACGAGCTGGTTTGCTGGGTCGCGGAGCATGGCACGCTCCCGGTGCCGAACTTCGCCGCGGGGGGCGTTGCGACGCCGGCCGACGCGATGCTCTGCATGATGCTCGGCGCGGAATCGGTCTTCGTAGGATCGGGTATCTTCAAATCCTCCGATCCGGCCACGCGCGCCGGTGCGATCGTCGGCGCGGTCACCCACTGGCAGGATCCGCACAAGGTGGCGGAGCTGTCCGTCGGCCTCGGCGAGCCGATGTCGGGGTTGGACATCGCAAAACTGACGCCCGACGAGATGCTCTCCAGGCGGGGATGGTGATGCGCTGTGGGGTGCTGGCCCTGCAGGGCGACTGGGAGGCGCACGCGCGGGTGCTCGAACGGGCCGGGAGCGAGACGATCGCCGTTCGGACCCCGGAGGATCTCGAAGCTTCGGATGCCCTCGTACTCCCGGGCGGGGAGAGCACGGTCGTGCTCAGGCTCCTCGAACGGGAGGGGTGGATGGACCGGCTGACGCGCAGGCTCGCCGCGGGACTGCCGGTTCTCGCCACGTGCGCCGGGGTGATCCTTCTTGCGCGCGACGTGACGCCCCCGCAAGCGAGCTTCGGCGTGCTCGATATTGCGGTTCGCCGCAATGCGTACGGCCGGCAGGTCGCCTCCGCCATCGTACCGGTGCGGCTGGCCGCCGGGTTCGAAGGGCCGCCAACGATGGAGGGCGTCTTCATCCGCGCCCCTCGTATCGAACGCGTGGGGCCGGACGTGGACGTCCTCGGGTGGCGGGGCGACGCTCCGGCGCTCGTGCGACAGGGCCGCATCGTAGCGGCGACGTTCCACCCCGAGATGACCCCGGATGACCGGGTTCATCGTTACTTTCTCCACGTCGCGGGAGGCCTCTCATGAGCGTACAACCGATCCGGACCGTTGAAGGGGACGGTTTCGTCCACCTCATCCTCGACCATGGCGTCAACGCGCTGGACGACGAGCTCTTGGCGGCCCTGGGCGCGGCCCTCGAAGAGCTCGGACGCGCCGGAGCGCCGCCGCTGATCCTCGAATCGTCCCATCCCCGGATTTTCTCGCCAGGGTGGGACCTCAAGGCGCTGTACGGTGCCCCGAGCGAGACGGTTCAGAGGGTTCTCGAGCGGTTCAGCCAGGTCGTAACCGACCTCTTCGCCTACCCCGGGCCGACCGCGGCCGCAATTGG